>JBEBFV010000029.1:0-23812 GCA_040081795.1 Limisphaerales bacterium
TGCAACCGCCGTCCGGGGGCATCCGAAGCCACAGACGGCGATTGCAAATCGCCGGCACGAGGCGGCCCTTCATCGCTCAACAGCGCACTCAACTTTGCGTCCGCGAGAATCTCCGCCACCGCCTTGTCCACGCCATCCAGCTTCGCGATCTTCGCCACCAGCCGCACGCCGTGGCTGTAGTCCACCCACGAGTCCGCGTGGCCGAGGTAGAGCGGTTGGATCGAAACGCCGTTCGTCCGGTGCCAGCCGTAGATGGCGACCTTGCCCGGCTTCGCGGCGAGCTGCGGCGTGAATACCAGGTCCTTCTTCTGCCCGGCCACGAGCGTCCCGAGCGGGTGCGCCGCGAGCGCAGCCTTGCGCTGTTCCCAAACAAGATCGTTGTGCCGCGCGAAGACCGGCAGCGTGACCATCTCCTTGCTCGGCGGGATCGGCTGTGGCGCGAGCTTGAGCGGCGCGGCCGCGTGGATCGCGTCCACGATCCTGCGCGTCGGCAGCCGGCAATCCGTCGCATCAGCAACGCGTTGCGCAGCGGCAGGCGTCAGCGGCACAAGCAGGTAATCCGCATCGCTGCCCACGGCCAAGTAGTCCGGCGTGACGAAGGTGGTGACACGATGCGATGCGCCTTCGACTGTGTTCGTGAGGGTCACGGCCACGAGCCGGCGCAGGAACTCCGGCACGTTGCCGCGCAGGACTTCAGCGACAAGCCGCGCCTCGCGCGCCTCGCGGTCCAGACTGGCGAGCGATTCCGCGAGCGACCGGCCACCGGGCGCGTCTGCGGGCCGTGAAGGCAGGCGAAGAGTTTGGGCTTGGACGCAAAGACTGAAGGCAAGCCAGAGGCAAGACGCTGGAAGACATACGAGTGCTGCCCCGTTCCTGGCTTTCTCTGTGTTCATCGCGTCTCTGTGGTCCATCAAGAACGTCCCCATTGCATCGTTGTGGGCGAGGGCGGGCTTGAAGTTGAGGGCGACTATCCACGCGGTGTTCACTGCGTCAAGGCGGCTTCCCGCGAGCTGAAAACTGCGTGGGGAATCGGGCTTGCGCGGCCCGCGTGATTCCCTTAGCAATCCCCGCGCTCGACGCAGCAACTCAACATCACGACACCTATGGCCGCTTTCCCCGACATCGCCAAAATCTCCTACGAAGGCCCGCAGTCCAAGAACCCCCTCGCCTTCAAACACTACGACGCCAAGGCCGTCATCGAGGGCAAGACGATGGCCGAGCACCTCCGCTTCTCCGTCGTTTACTGGCACACGATGTGTGGCCAGGGCGCGGATATGTTCGGCTGGGGCACGGCCGTCCGCCCGTGGGAGAAGAACCTGACCGGCCTCGACCTCGCAAAGGCCCGCGTGCCCGTGTTCTTCGAGATTTGCGAGAAGCTCGGCGCGCCCTACTACGCCTTCCACGACCGCGATGTCGCCCCGCACGGCAAAGACCTGCGCCAGTCGAACCAGTGGCTAGACACCATCACCAAGCTCCTCAAGGCCCAGCAGAAGAAGACCGGCGTGAAGCTCCTCTGGGGCACCGCCCAGCTCTTCGCCCATCCTCGCTACGCCCACGGCGCGGCCACGAGCTGCGACGCCAACGCCTTCGCCTACGGAGCCGCGCAGGTGAAGAAAGCCCTCGAGGTCACCCACGAACTCGGCGGCGAAGGCTACACCTTCTGGGGCGGTCGCGAAGGCTACAGCTCCCTCTGGAACACCGACATGAAGCGAGAGCTCGAACACCTCGCAAAATTCCTGCACATGGCCGTGGCCTACAAGAAGGAGATCGGCTTCAAGGGCCAGTTCTACATCGAGCCGAAGCCGAAGGAACCCACCAAGCACCAATACGATTCCGACGCCGCCGCGTGCCTGAACTTCCTCCGCGAATACGACCTCATGGACCATCTCAAGCTGAACCTTGAGACCAACCACGCCACCCTTGCCGGCCACTCCATGCACCACGAACTGGAAGTCGCGGGTGCCGCCGGCGCGCTCGGTAGCATTGATGCCAACACCGGCGATCTGATGCTCGGCTGGGACACCGACCAGTTCCCGACGGACATCTACCTCACCACGCAGTGCATGTTGAGCATCCTGAAATACGGCGGCCTCAAGACCGGCGGCGTGAACTTCGATGCCAAGGTGCGCCGCGAGAGCTTCGAGCCGGTGGACCTCTTCCACGCGCACATCGGCGGCATGGACGCCTTCGCTCGCGGCCTGAAAATCGCCGCTGCCATCCGCGCCGACGGCCGCCTCGACGCCTTCGTGAAGAACCGCTACCGCACCTGGGACACCGGCCTCGGCAAGGACATCGAGAAGGGCAAAGTCGGCTTCAAGCAGCTCGAAGCCCACGCGCACAAGCACGGCGAACCGAAGCTGGAAAGCGGCCGGCAGGAGTTCCTGGAGAACTTGATCAACGAGTTCATCTGACTCGCGGGGTTGCCGCCGAGTTCGGTTCAAGGCAGTTGATGGCGCAACTCTTCTGCGCCAGCATCGGGACGTGCGGCCCTGGCAACTCTGGTCGGCGATGCGCTTCATGGTCGGGCTGTGCTCGATCGTGGCCTTGGTGATGGCCGCTTCCGCGCAGGGCAGGGCGCAGCCGGCGGGATCGCAGTTCGAGCATCTGCACGACATTCCTTTCGTCGGCGCGGGGATGCCGATGACGATGATTCACGACGCCGGGAACCGCCCGTTCCTCTACCTCGCTGCGAAAGATGCCGGGCTGCGCATCTACGACGTGAAGGACTCGCCCCGGCTCGTGCGGACCATCCGCATCTCCGAACTGGGCGGGCAGCACGTCATGAGTCTCGCGCAGTCCGGCCAGCGGGTTTTCCTCGCGCTGGGAAACCACTGGGGCAAGCGAGAGACCGCCGGCCTCGCGGTGATTGACGCCAGCAACCCCGCGCAAGCCAGCGTCGTCGGCGTGTGGAAGGACACGGAGCCAAACGGAGCCGGCGGCGCGGTGGCGGTCAGCGGCGGCACGGCGTATCTGGCCGCGATGGGCGCCGGCCTGGCCGTGCTCGACGTCAGCAATCCGCAGGCGATCCGCCTCCGCGCGCGGCATCAGCCGGAACTCGCGTTCCCCGACAAGCGGCCCGATCGCGCCAAGATCAACGCGCGCGGACTGGCGCTCCAGAAGAACCTGTTGTTCCTCTGCTACGATGCCGGCGGCGTGCGCGTGCTTGATGTCGCGGACCCCGGCAAGCCGGTTGAGATCGGGCGCTACTCCAACCCCGCCATGACCGGCCGTCCGCGCGCCTACAACAACCTCGTGCTCGACGGCTCGCTCGCCTACGTGGCCGCCGACTATGTCGGCATGGAGGTGCTGGACATCACCAACCCGCGCGCGATCAAGCTCGTCTCGTGGTGGAACCCGTGGAACCCGAAGCTCGACGGCCTGCGGTGGTTCTCCAGTCCCGGGCACGCTAACGAGATCGCCTTCGACGCGCGCAGCAAGACCGTGCTGATGTCCGCCGGCCGCAGCGACCTTGTGGCGATCAACGTCTCCGACGCGGCCAGGCCGCGCCAGTCCGGCATCATCGGAACCGTCGAGGACACGCAGGCGACGTGGGGCCTCTGGCTGCACGGCGATCTCATCTATCTGTCCTACATCCGCACGCTGGGCATCCCGTTCCGCGCCGACTGGCCCGGCGTGAAGGTCTACCGGCTTTGCCCGTGAGTGGGGCCGCGGAGAACAGCCAAACCCCGTGGCAAGGGTGAGTTGATCCCGCGTCTGGAAGGCGGATGCGTTCGGCCTGAACTCCCTCTAGAGGCTTCCGCCGCGCGCCCGGCTTCGGGTAAGGTGTCCGGCACGACATGTATTCGCCGAAGCTTGATGACTTTCTGAAGCTCGCGACGCAGGGGAATCTCATCCCCGTCACGCGCCGCATCCTCGCGGATTTCGAGACGCCGCTGTCCGCTTACAAAAAGATCCGCGGGCAGGGCGAGTCGTTCCTATTCGAGTCGGTCGAGGGCGGCGAACACCTCGGGCGCTACTCGTTTGTGGGCTGCAACCCGCGCGCCATCATCAAGCAGACAACCAACCGCATCGAGGTCATCGCGGAGGGCAAGGTCCTAGAGAAGTTCGCCATCCCCGCGCCCGGCAAGGAGCCGTGCGACCAATGCGTGCGCGACGGTCTCGAAGTCGTCGAGCGCGTGCTGGCGCGCTACCGGCCCGTGAACGTCCCGGGACTGCCGCGCTTCACAGGCGGCGCGGTGGGCTTCATCGGCTACGAGTTCATCCACGACGTGGAGCCGATTGTGCCGCGTCCGCCCAAGGACGAGCTGGGCACGCCGACGCTTTATTTCCTCATCGCGGACGAGCTGCTCATCTTCGACCGCGCGCAGCAGACCATCACGATTCTGGTGAACGCGGTTTTGGACGATGCGGCCTCGCCGACCGAAGCCTACGAGAATGCCGTTGCGGAAATTGACCGGCTCCTCTCGCTGCTCGAACAGCCGAGCGAGCATCTGCCCGCCACGCTGCCGTCGGAAGTCGCACCCGCGCCATTCGAGTCGAACACGACCAAGGAGAAGTTCATCGCCAACGTGCTCGAGGCGAAGACTCACATCACCGCCGGCGACATCATCCAGGTGGTCGGCTCGCAGCGGTTCAGCGCGCCGGTGAAGGCCAGCCCGCTCGACATCTACCGCGCCGCGCGCACCATCAACCCGTCGCCCTACATGTTCCTGCTGGAGCTGGACGGCTTCGCGCTGGTCGGGGCGTCGCCAGAGATTCACGTCCGCTGCGAGGACAAGTTGATTGAGATCCGCCCCATCGCCGGCACACGTCCGCGAGGGGCGACGCATGAAGAAGACTTGGCGATGGAGAAGGAACTTCTCGCTGACCCAAAGGAGCGCGCCGAGCATGTGATGCTCGTGGACCTCGCGCGCAACGACATCGGGCGCGTGTGCGATTACGGTTCCGTGCAGGTGAAGGAGCTGATGGTCATCGAGCGCTACAGCCACGTGATGCACATCGTGTCGCAGGTCGAGGGACACCTCGCGGCAGGCAAGACGCCCTACGACCTGATGCGCGCGACGTTCCCCGCCGGCACGGTGAGCGGCGCTCCGAAGATTCGCGCGATGCAGCTCATCTCCGAGCTGGAGGGAACGACGCGCGGGCCTTACGCGGGCTGCGTCGGCTACTTCAGCTTCAACGGCAACTGCGACACCGCCATCACCATCCGCACCGCGCTGGTAAAGGACGGCAAGGTCTTCGTGCAAGCCGGTGGCGGCTGGGTGACGGACAGCGACCCCGAGGCGGAGTTTCAGGAGACGATCAACAAGTCCAAGGCGATGCGGAAAGCCGTGGCGCTGGCGGAGAGTTTTGCGCGGGTGTGAACTGACCCTGTAGCGGCGGTCTGTGACCGCCGAATCCCACCGTCGGCGCTCACAGAGCGCCGCTACAGTGCTACGCGGCCCTTGCCATCCGCCGGCGCGTCCACCAGCCGTTGAACTGATCCAGCACCACCGCGAGGATCACCGCCGCGCCGATGATGATGCGGCTGTAGTTCTGGTCTATGCCGAGGATCACGATGCCGTTGTCTATCATCTTGATGATGAGCGCGCCGAGCAGCGCGCCGAGCGCAGAGCCTTTGCCGCCGGAGAGGCTCGCGCCGCCCACGACCGCCGCCGCGATGACATCCAGCTCGTAGCCCTGACCGTCGCCGCTGGTCGCGCTGCCGTAGTAGCCGATGGCCAGCAGCGCGGCCACGCCTGCGGTGAGGCCGGAGTAGATGAAGACTTTCAGCTTCACCAGCCGCACGCGGATGCCGCTGAACTGCGCGGCCAGCTCGTTGCCGCCGACCGCATAGACATGGCGGCCCGCCGCGAGACAGGACAAATAAATCGTTCCACCGACTGTCACAAACAGCAGCACGCCCAGCGGCACGAGGCTGAGGCCGTCGCCGGTTTCCCAGCGGATAAGATAGCGGAACGCCTCGGGGAAATCGCCGACGGACTGCCCGCTGGTCATGACGAAGGCTTCGCCCCGGAAGATGGCCATCGTGCCCAGCGTGATGATGAAGGGATGCACCTTGAGCGCCGTGACCATCGCGCCGTTGAGCACGCCGCAGAGCGTCCCGACGGCCAGGCACGTCGTGATGCCGAGCAGCAGCGCCTCGTGCGGCGGGGACGCGGCCAGCGCGCCGCCCGGCCCGAACGCGCGAAAGACCATCGCGCCCACCACGGAGGCCAGCGCGTAGATCGCGCCGACGCTCAGGTCAATCTGCCCGGCGACGATGACCAGCGTCGCGCCCACGGCCATGATGCCGATGAAGCTCGTGTCCTTGGCGAGCTGCGTGAGGTTGGCGGCGTTGAGGAACTTGTTCTTCTCCTCGAAGACCGGGACGCGCTCGCCCTTCACGACCTCAAACACCCGCTCGCGCTCGCCCTTCTCGTTCACCTGAAACTTCGGGGCCTTCACCACGCCGCCGCAGAAGGTCAGCACCGCGCCCAGCAGCAGGATGACGAGGAGCAGGCCGCCCTCCTGCATGCCGAAGAGCGCAGATCGCGCGCGGACCGTGATGCGTTTGGCGGTGTCCATGATGTCGGGGGCGGACAGTAGCAACCATCGCGCGGGCCGCAACCCTTGAACTCATGGCCGAGGACCACGGAGGATTTGAGGGGAACTTAAGAGTGGTCGGGACGACAGGATTTGAACCTGCGACGTCTTGGTCCCAAACCAAGTGCTCTACCAGGCTGAGCTACGTCCCGAACCGCTGGGTCGGATAGTTCATCCCCATGAGATGCCGCGCAATCCTCATTTCAACGGGTTTCTGGAAGATCTCCGGGAAACGATTTGATCTCAATGGCGTTGAACTGACGAGTGATGGCTTTGCTCCAGAATCACGGCTCGCCGCCGCACAGATCGAGATGTATGAATCCGGGATGAACCGTCTGCTCCGAACCGGTTTCTGCCTGGCGCTGATGTCGTTGGCGTTTGCCTCTGCACCGGCGCGCGCGGCGGACAAGCTGACATGGCGCGGCGGCAGCGAGCGCGTGGACGCGGACATTGACGGCTGGTCGCTGCCACAACTGCTCGAGCACCTCGCCGACGCCACGGGCTGGCAGGTCTTCGTGGAGCCGGACACGCGGCTCAAGCAGCTTGTCTCGGTGAAGTTCAGCAACCTCACGGCGAGCGACGCGCTGGGCCGGCTGCTCGGGGAACTCAGTTTCGCCGTGCTGCCGCAGGCCAACGCCCCCGCCAAGCTCTTCGTCTTCCGCACGTCGGTGGGCGATGCCACGCAGCGCGTGCAGCGCCGCGAGCTGGCTAAGGCGAAGCCCATCGCGGACGAACTCGTGCTGCTCCGCAAAGCCGGCAGCAAGGAGAGCGCGGAGGAGCTGGCCAAACGGCTTGGGGCGAAGATCACCGGGCGCGTGGATGAGTTCGGCGCTTACCGGCTGAAGTTCGTGGACGAGAACGCCGCGCGACAGGCGCTCGCGTCGCTAAACGGCAACGCCGACTTCGACGTGGACCACAACTACTCCGTCCCGCGCCCGGTGGGTGCCGAGGCGCTGGCCGCCACTTCGGCCCTTTCGCTCGCGCTCAAGCCCGACGCGAGCGCGCCGGCGAGGCAATTGGTCGTCGGGCTGATTGACGCGGCGGTGCAGAGGAATTCGCCTTACAGCGAGTTCCTTCTCGCGGGCGTATCCGTCGCGGGCGATGCGACGCCGGGCACCGCGAGCCCGACGCACGGCACCTCGATGTTCGAGACGCTGCTGCGCGGCCTGGCGAGCACGCAGGACAAGGACGCGACGACTTCCGTGCGCGTGCTGCCAGTGGACGTGTATGGCAACTCGGAGAGCACGAGCACGTTCGATGTCGCGCGCGGCATCGTCGAGGCGCTCAACGCGGGCGCGAAGATCATCAACCTCAGCCTCGCCAGCCCGGGCGACAGCCAGTTGCTGCACAACGTGATCATCAAGGGTGCCGAGCGCGGCACGCTCTTCATTGCCGCCGCCGGCAACGAGCCGAACACCCTGCCAAATTATCCGGCCGCGTATCCCGAGGTGCTGGCGGTGACGGCCGGCGGCAAGAACGGCCTGGCCAGCTATGCAAACCGCGGAGACTTCGTGGACGTGGTCGCGCCGGGTTCGAGCATCATCTACTTCGGCGGGAAGGCCTACATGGTCAGCGGCACCTCGGCCTCGACGGCTTACATCTCCGGGCTGGCGGCGGGGATGCAGGCGAGCACCGGCGCGAGCGCGACGGCGTTGACGGGCAAACTCGTCGAGGCGTTCGGGGTGAAGAAGTAGAGGAGGGGGAAAGTGATTAGTAATTAGTGCTTGGTCGGGGCCAGCAACCGTCCCTCGGTCAGCGCGGACTAATCACCAATTACTAATCACTCTCTCTTCCGCGTCAGCCGCACGCTGACGAAACGCGCCTCCGGGATGATGAACTTCTTCACCTCCACACTCACAGCCTCCGCTCCAAAGTCTGCGAGCACCATCGCCGCGATGTCCGCCGCGAGCTTCTCGATCAGCTTCCAGCTTCGCCTCTCGCCGAATTTCAGGAGCCGGCGCGACACGGCGTAGTAGTCAATCGTCTCGTGCAGGTCGTCGCTCGCGGCGGCGCGGGTGAAGTCGCGCCGCATCTCGACAGTCAGCAGCAGCCGCTGTGGTTGCGAGCGCTCCGCATCCGGCACACCGACGTGGTAGTGAACTTCGAGGTCGGTGAGGGTGATTGTGGACATGGAGTGGTGGAGTAATGGAGTGATGGAGTGATGACCAGCCAATACTCCACCGCTCCGTCACTCCATTACTCCGCTCTCTCCCACTTCCTCCAGCAGCACGCGCGTCGGCCGGTTCAGCTCCATCCCCATCGCCTCTGCCAGCGTCACCCAGCAGAAGGCCTGCGCCTCCTCGTTCAGCGTGACAGGCGGCGCGGAGCCGGCGGCGCGACAGGTGTAGTTGAGCAGGAGGAAATGCGCGTCGCGGTAAAACTCCTTCGAGTGGATGCAGTCCTGCACCAGCACGAAACGGATGTCGGCGATGTCGAGGCCGGTTTCCTCCTTCAGCTCGCGGCGGAGCGCGTCCTCGGAGCGTTCGCCCCACTTGATCTTGCCGCCGGGAATGCCCCAGAGGTGCGACCACTTCTGCGTGCGGATCATCAGCACACGGCGGTCATCGTCGAAGATGAGGCCGCCAACTGTGGAGATGGGAAACTGCTCCGTGATGCCTGATGCGCGATCCGCGTGGAGACGCATCCCGTTCCGCGTCATCAGGTCGCGGAGTTCGCCGAGGTGCTCGACGATGAGGTCGGGCGCGGCGGCGCGGAGTTGCGGGAGGTGGTTGTAGCCAGTGAGGACGGCCACGGAGTGGACGCCGCCGTGCTTGGCCGTCTCGATGTCGTGCGTCATGTCGCCGATGAAGACCGTGGCCAGCGGATCAAGGCCATTTTCGGTTATGAGTTGCTGGATGACCTGGCGCTTGTCCCACATGCCGGTGTAGGCGCGGTCAATGAACTGGCCGAAGTCCGTGCTCACCGCCTGGGTTTCCCAGTGGCTGGGATGCACCGCGCTCAGGAGAAACGTCCGCACCCCGCGCTCGCGGCAGAAGACGAGGAAGTCCCGTGCGTGCGGCAGCGGCTCGACGACATCCTGCACTTCGCGGAACTTCGCATGGAACCACGCCTCCAGTTGCGCCATCGGCACACCGGGCAGGTGGCGATCGTAGAAAGGCTGGAACGGCAGGGAGAACTCCGCGCGGAACTGGTCGAGGGACATCTCTGACTTCCCGGCGCAGACCAAGACGTGGTTCGTGGCGCGCAGGACTGCGGGCAGGTCATCCACCAATGTGCCCGACCAGTCGAAGATGATGTTCCGAATCATGCGCGCGGGAACTTTGCGGCGACGGCGGCGGGATGCAACGGAAACCCTCGGTCAGTCCAGCCCGCTCGCGGACTTCGCGCGCTGCAAGACCTTCGTTGCCACGGCGCGGGCTTTCTCGGCTCCATCGCGAAGAATCTGGCGGACGTGGTCTTGGTTCGCGGCGAGTTCAGCGCGCCTGCTGCGGGCGGCGGCGAATTGCTGCCAATAGTGCTCGAAGAGGGCCTTCTTCAAGTCGCCGTAGCCGAGGCCGCCGGCGCGCAGGCGGTCCTCGAAGTCGGTGGCAACATCGGCGGGCGCGACGAGCTTGAGGAGTTGCACGGCGAGGTTCTTGTCCGCGTCGGGCTTCGACTCGGCAGGCGTGCGCGAGTCCATGACGATGCCCATGATCTTCTTCCGCGTGGCTTTCTCCTCGCCGAATATCTCAATGGTGTTGCCGTAGCTCTTGCTCATCTTCTGCCCGTCGAGGCCGGGCACGGCGGCCCCTTCCTCGCGGATGCGCGGCTCGGGGATGACGAAGGTCTGGCCGTATTGCTGGTTGAACTTCCCCGCGATGTCGCGCGTGACTTCGAGGTGCTGCTTCTGGTCCTTGCCAACGGGGACGACGTTCGAGTCGAACGCGAGAATGTCGGCGGCCATGAGCACTGGGTAGGCGAAGAGGCCGTGGTTCACGGAGCCGATCTCGCCATCGCCGAGCTTGGCGACCTTGTCCTTGAAGCTGTGGCAGCGTTCAAGCAGGCCCATCGGCGTGACGGTGGAGAGGAGCCATGCCAGCTCGGCGACTTCTGGCACGTCCGACTGGACCCAGAAGACGCAGCGCGCGGGATCAAGGCCGCAGGCGAGGAAGTCCAGCGCCACGTCGAGTGTGTATTGGCGGCGGAGCTTCGGGTCCGTGAGCGAGGTCATCGAGTGGTAGTTCGCGATGAAATAGAACGCCTCGCCCTGCTGTTGCAGCTCGATGGCCGGGCGCATCGCGCCGAAGTAGTTGCCCAGGTGCAGCGCGCCGGAAGGCTGGATGCCCGTCAAGATTCGCATGGCGCGGACGGTAGCAAGCGCGCGACGAAGCTCAAAGCCCAAGGTTGTCAACCAGTCATGTAGCGGCGGTCTGTGACCGCCGAGTTGCGGACCCATTCCAAGGATGCACTTCGCCATGCCGCCAACGCAGCCCGGCGCTCACAGAGCGCCGCTACAGGCGAGGTTCACTTCGCGTCGCGCAGTTCCATCCACATCGCGGCGCGGAAGACTTCGCCCGGCGCGAGCACGATGACTTCGCCGGGCTGTGCGCGGGTGAAGGAGTTCGGCAGCGCGGTCCATGGTTCGAGGCAGTAGAACGGCGCGTCAGTGGCGCGTGACCAGATGGCGCAGTAGCGGTGCTGCGGCGAGTCCTGCCAGTTGAGGACGATCTCCAGCTCGCTCGCCGGATCCACGAGCGTGAGTTCGCGTTGGGAGAGTTCGCCGAGGAACTCCGTGTGGGCCACGTCCTGGCCGACACTGAGTTCGGACGCGGCCTGGGGCGTGGCGGTGAAGACCTCGTAGCGCGAGTCAGTCGCAATGCGATGGGCCGCCGGGATTTTCACGAAGCAACGGTTGCGCTCGCCGCGCGGCGTGAGGGGCACTTGGAAGTAGGGGTGGATGCCGGTGCTGAAGGGCATCGGCTCCGCGCCGCGATTCTCCACGGTCTGCTCGAAGTGCAGCCGCCCGCCGTCCAGCCGGTAGGTCACGCGATGCAGGAAGGCGAAGGGATACACCGCGCGCGTCGCGTCGCTGTCGGCCAGTTCCATCGTCAGCGCGGACTCGCCGCGCGCGACGACGCTCCACACCGAGCGGCGGCCGAAGCCGTGTTGCCCGAGCGGAAACTCGCGCCCGCCCCACGCGTAGTGATGCTCGCGGCCCGGCAGATGGTTGAAGCTGACCATCGGGAAGAGCAGCGGGTTGCCGGCCCACATCTCCTTCGGGTAGCGGTCCACGACCGCCTGGCTGAAGTGCAGCGCGTCCACCAGGCCGTGCCTCGTCGGGCGCGCGTAGCGCAGCAGCCAGCCGCCGAGTTCAGGCGCGATGACAGCGAGCGCGCCGTCAGGGCTGTTCAGTTGGAAGGTCGGCGTGGCGGACGGAGAAGTTGTCGTCATGGCTGACGACAATCATTTCCCGATGCCCATGCGTTGGCGAGATTCAACTCGCCGGTTACGCGGCGTAGTGGCGGTTGATGAGGTCGTTCTGGAGCCAGAGCAGTTTGCTGAAGGCTCGGACGGCGCTGGTCTTCGCATCGGCGGGCAGCGAGGAGCCGAGGATGGTGGCGTTGACGGCGTCGGCGACGAAGCCCATGAGGGCGTTCATCTGGACGAGCGGCACGCTGATGTGCGGGTTGCCGGCCTTGGGCGTGTGCATCTTCCCGACGAAGTCGAGATACTGGACCATCTTCCCGTCGTAGGGCGCGGTGACGAGCTTCTCGAGGTAGCGGGCGAGGTGTTGCTTGCGGAACTGGATTTGCGGGTGGTCCATCGTCACGGCTGCGAGGTCTGCGGGCGTCTGGCCCGTGTAGCCGTCCTGACGCGGGACGAAGTGTCGCCAGGTGGCGTCGTAGGAACTCAGCTTGGCATAGACGGCGTCCACGAGCGCGGGCACCAGAGGGGCGAGCAGCGCCGCGCCGCCGTGGATGGTTTTGATGTCTTCCTCGGTGAAGCCCATGAACTCAGTGAGATACTGGAAGCGGTAGCCGAGGTCGGATTCGAGGCGGGGTTCGTCGATGTGTTTCATAGTTTGTTTGTGCGGGTGAGTTGAGCCGAAAGGGCCGGCGGGGCGAAACCCGTTTCTTGGCTTAGGCAAACTTTTCCTTGGCTTGGGTCATGAACATTTGACCGGCCCCGCACCCTCTCCTAAGCTCCGCGCCCTGATTATGAAGGTTCTGATTTGCGACCCGATTTCGCCAAAGGGCATCGAGCTGTTCCGGCAGCGGCCCGAGTTCCAGGTCACGGTGCTGGACAAGCGGCTGTCCGAGGCGGAGCTGCTGCCACTCGTCGCGGACGTGGAGGCGATGGTCGTGCGCTCCGAGACGAAGGTGACGAAGAAAGTCCTTGAGGCCGCCACCAAGCTGCGCGTCGTGGGCCGCGCCGGCGTGGGCGTGGACAACGTGGATGTCGAAGCCGCCACGCAACGCGGCGTCGTGGTGATGAACACCCCGGCTGGCAACACCCTGACCACGGCGGAATTGAGCTTCGCGATGATTCTCAACCTCGCCCGCAAAGTCCCGCAGGCGCACGGCTCGATGGTCGCGGGCAAGTGGGACCGCAAGCTCTTCATGGGCGTGGAGCTGCACGGCAAAACGCTCGGCGTGCTCGGCGCGGGCCGCATCGGCACCGAAGTCGGCAAGCGCGCGCTGGCCTTCGGGATGAAGGTGCTGGCCTACGATCCGTTCCTCACCGAGGGCCGAGCCAAGGCGCTCGGCTTCGAGCTGGCCTCGGACGTGGACGCGATCTACGAACATGCGGACTTCATCACCGTCCATCTGCCGGTCACGGAGCAGACGCGCGGGATGCTCAACACGGCGGCCTTCTCGAAGATGAAGCCCGGCGTGCGCATCGTGAACTGCGCGCGCGGCGAGATCATCGCTGAGAACGACCTGCTCGCGGCGCTGGACTCGAAGAAGGTTGCCGCCGCCGCCCTCGACGTGTTCTGCGTCGAGCCGATGGCGGCGGACCATCCCTTTCGCAAACATCCCTCGCTCATCCTCACTCCGCACCTCGGCGCGAGCTCCGAGGAGGCGCAGGAGAAGTGCGGCATCGAGGTCGCCGAGGTCATTACGTCCTACCTGCTCACCGGCGAAGTGCGCAACGCGGTGAACCTGCCGTTCCTCGATGCGCGGACCTTCGAGCAGGTGAAGCCCTACATGGCGCTCGGCGAGGCGCTGGGCAAGCTGCTCGCGCAGGTCGTGCCGCAGCAGGTGGACCGCGCGCACATCACCTACGGCGGCAAGGCGCAGGAGCTGCCGAACATTGACCCCATCACCCGCTCGGTGCTGATGGGCTTCCTCGCGCGTGCGGCGGTGAAGGACTTGAACCACATCAACGTGCGCGGCATCGCCGGCACGCTGGGCATCGCGGTCGAGGAGAAGCGCTCGAACGAGCCGGTCACGTTCAACGAGTGGCTGCACGTGCAACTCTTCAAGGGCGAGGAGAAGGTCGGCTCGGCGGGCGGCACGTTCTTCGGCTCGCCGAACAATCCTCGAATTGTCCGCGTCTTCAGCAGCGCGCTGGAGATCCCCATCCACGGCACGTTCCTCATGTTCAACAACTCGGACCGGCCCGGCATCGTCGGCTACGTCGGCACGCTGTTGAGCAAGCACAACGTCAACATCGCGAACCTGAGCCTGAGCCGCGACCACGCGGGCGGCCACGCGCTCTCGGTCTTCCATGTGGACAGCGAGCCGCCGGCGGAGTTGCTCGAAGAACTGCGCCGCGATTCCGTCTTCAGCAATGTCCGCGTTGTGAAACTATAGAGCGTGCCTCGTGTTGCGTGTTCGCCTTTGGCGACCGCCCACCACGGCCAACACGCAACACGCAACACGAAATACGCTCATGAAATCCGCCGTCGCACTGCTCGTCGCCGCCCTCGCCTCCTCCGCCCTCGCTGCGGACCCGAAAGCTTCCAAGTCCCCCGTCGCGCCGCCGTTGCCCAAGGCCACGGTGAAGGCCGACGATCTTTTCCCGCCGACCATCCTGGCGCGCGGCAAGGGTTTTGAGGTCAACAGCAAGCAACTCGACGAGGCGTTCCTGAACTTCCGCACCGCTGCCGCCTCGCGCAACCAGCCGCCACCGCCCGAGGACAAGCGACTGGAGACGGAGAAAAAGCTGCTCGACCGGCTCATCGTCGTGGAAGTGCTCAAGCGCAAGGCCGCCCCCGAGGACAAGGCGAAGGGCAAGGCCACTGCCGACAAGATGCTCGCCGACTTCGTCAAGCAGGCCGGCTCCGAGGACGCGTTCAAGCGCCAGGTGCAGGCGATGGGGATGACGCCCGAGGTTTTCACCACGCAGTTCACTGAACGCGCCATCGTGGAGGAGGTCGTGAACCGCGAGGTGCGTGAGAAAATCCCGGTCACTCCGCAGCAGGTGCAGAAGTTCTACGACGAGAATCCCAAGCGCTTCGAGCAGCCGGAGACGGTGCGCGCCGCGCACATTCTGCTGGCGACCCGCAACCTCGCCACGAACGCGGAGCTGACGCCCGAGCAGCAGAAAGCACAGCTCGATCTCGCGAATGCCTTGCTCAAGCGCGCCCGCGCCGGCGAGGACTTCGGCAAGCTGGCGAAGGAGTTTTCCCAGGACCCCGGCTCGAAGGAGCGCGGCGGCGAATACACCTTCCCGCGCGGCCAGATGGCGATGGAGTTCGAGACCGCCGCCTTCGGGATGCGCGCCGGCCAGATCAGCGATGTGGTCACGACCAAGTTCGGCTTCCACGTCATCAAGGTGCTGGAGCGGATCCCCGCGAAGAAGGTCGAGTTGGAGAAGGTCAAGGACCGCATCCGCGAGAACCTCCAGCAGGAGGAGGCGGACAAGCAGTTGCCCGCATATCTGGAGAAGGTGAAGACGGAGGCAGGCGTGGAGATCCTCGATGCGAAATACAAGTAGCGTCGGCGGTGATACGTGATGCGTGATGCGTGACTATGGCCGAACGCGTCCTGACTGATTCACGCATCACGCATCACGCATCACGCATCACGCCCCGTGCCCTCGCTCCCCATCGCCCTCTCCATCGCCGGCTCCGACAGCGGCGGCGGAGCGGGCGTCCAGGCGGACCTCAAGACTTTCGCCGCGCTCGGCGTCCACGGCACCAACGCCATTACGTGCCTGACGGCGCAGAACCCCAGGGGCGTCAGCGCCATCCAATCTGCGAAGCCAGCCATCGTCCGCGCGCAACTCGAAGCCGTCTTCGCCGAACTGCGTCCCGCCGCCGTGAAAACCGGGATGCTGTTCGACACGGCCATCATCCGCGAAGTCGCAGCCTACTTCGGCAAGCTGCGCGGTCCGAAGCCGCCGCTCATCGTTGATCCGGTGATGGTTGCCACCAGCGGCGCGCGCTTGCTGAAACCCGCCGCCCTGCGCGCAATGCAGCAGGAGTTGCTACCGTTGGCCACGCTCATCACGCCGAACTTGGACGAGGCGGAAATCCTTGTCGGCGCAAAGCTGAAGTCAGTCGGAGACTTGCGGGCTGCCGCGCAAACCATTCACGCGGGATTGGGCTGCGCCGTGCTGGTGAAGGGCGGACACCTGCGCGATTCGCGGGAGGCAGTGGACGTTTACTTCGACGGCAAGACGGAGCTGCTCCTCTCCGCGCCCTTCGTGCGCAGCGTCTCGACACACGGCACCGGTTGCACCTACTCCGCTGCCATCGCCGCCTACATCGCCCTCGGTCACGACCTCCCCAGCGCCGTGCAACTTGCCAAGGACTTCATCACGCGTGCCATCGCGGGCAGCGTTCGCGCCGGGAGGCACTCAGTGTTGAATCCGTTCGCTTGAGCGGAGCGCCGCGTCCTGCTCAGTCAAAATCCGAGCAGCTCATGAAGTAGTGGCAGCGTGGGCAGCGAAACTTACACTTCTCGTTCTCCAGCTCATGCCCGCAGCGCGGACACCAACGCCAGTATTCGCCCTCGGCGGCCGCTTGCTCCGGCGGCGCGGCTTCTTTCTGCGACTCGCGTGGGATGGGAATTGGTTTCGGGTCCGGCACACGCGTTTGTTAGGCCGTGCCGGCGCGGCTTGCAAGTTTGCGAGAGCGACGCCGTTGGCCAGGTGGATTCGCAGCGGTGGGAGCAAACTTCCGCCTTCGCGCGCGCAAACTGCGCCGATCGCGCGGACCAGCTCAGGACTATCCCGTAGTTTCGGAACGATTTTGTGCGTGGACCTGACTCCGGCATTCGCGCTGCTGAGAGGGCTGTCATGTTCAACATGCTACCAATCGCCCTGCGATACGCGGCATGCCCATCAGTCGCCGCCCTCCTCGCGGCGACGGACAGTCCACAAACATCCCCCTGACGCGAGCCGGGCGTTCCCGCCTGCTTCTCGCTCTTCGAAAACGACACCGGCGGCTGCGAAAGCAGCCGCCGGTTGCGTTTTTCCGCTTCGCGCCACGCGCGCCCTCTGCTATCCCAACCCGCCGTGACCAGCCCGATGCCCAGCGTCCTGCTGTTGATTCCCGCCTACAACGAGGAGGAGCGCATCGAGCCGACCCTCCGCGAGTATGCGGCTTATTTCCGGGAGAACTATTCCGGGCGCTTTGAAATCCTCGTCGTTCTCAACGGCTGCCGCGACAACACCCTCGCCGTCGTGCAGCGCGTCGCGGGGGATTTCCCCGAAGTGCAGGTCGAGAATTTCACGGCACCCATCGGCAAGGGCGGCGCGCTGATCCAAGGCCTGCGCCATGCTCCCAAGGTTGACCTCATCGGCTACGTGGACGCCGACGGCGCGACGCCACCGTCCGCTTTCCACCGACTCATCGGCCACACTGAATGGTCCGACTGCGTCATCGGCTCGCGCTGGCTGGAGGGGGCGGTGCTGCATCAGGCGCAGCCGTGGTTCCGCCGTTTCACGAGCCGCTGCTTCCACGCCATCGTGGAAAGCCTTTTCTGGATGGCCATCGCCGACACGCAATGCCCCGCAAAGATCGCGCACCGCACCGCCATCGAGGCCATCCACGCGCAGCTCCGAATCGCCGACCTCGCATTCGATGTGAACCTGCTCTATTCGCTCAAGCACGCAGGCTTCAAGGTGCTCGAACTTCCGACCGAGTGGACCGACAAGCTCGGCAGCAAGGTCACGAGTTCACTCTTCCGCTCCTCGGCCATCATGTTCTTCTCCACCGTCCGGCTGCGGCTGGTTTACTCCCCGCTCTACGAGCGCCTGCAACCGCTCCGCTGGGTCGGTGACTGGCTCTATCGCGCGCTTCGGGCGCCCACGCTGCCGAGAAGCAAGTAGGTCGAAATCAACACGGCCCCGCCCGAGGCTTGCCGCAAGCAGGGACTGCGGCTTAGGCTCCCGGCACTGATTCACCATGAAGCCACTGCCATTGCTCACCGCCCTGTTTCTCGTCTTCGCCTCAACTGCCTTCGCCGCTGACAAATCCCTGCTCGACGGCGTGAAGCGCATCGTCTTCCTCGGCGACAGCATCACTTACTCCGGCGGTTACGTGGACATTCTGGAAGCCGCCTTCCGCGTCGGAAATCCCGGGCGCGCCGTGGAGTTCATCAACATCGGACTGCCCAGCGAGACCGTCAGCGGCCTGAGCGAGCCGGGCCACGCGGGCGGGCAGTTCCCCCGACCCACCGTCCACGAGCGCCTCGACCGCGTGCTCGCCAAGGCCAAGCCCGACCTCATCGTAGCCTGCTACGGGATGAACTGCGGGATGTATTACCCGCTCAGTGACGAGCGCTTCGCCAAGTATCGCGAAGGCATCGAGCTGCTCCGCAAGAAGGCCGCTTCCGCCGGCGCGAAAGTCGTCCACCTCACCCCGCCCGTCTTCGACCCCGTGCCCATCAAGGCCCGCACGCTCCCCGCCGGCCTGCCCGAATACAAGCAACCCTTCGAGGGCTACAACAGTGTGCTCGGCCGCTATTCCGAATGGCTCGTCAGCCAGCGCGCGCAGGGCTGGATCGTGGTGGACACGCACTTTCCGATGGCGAAATTCCTGGCCACCGAACGCGCGCGCGACCCGGCCTTCAAGCTCGCCGGCGATGGCGTCCACGCCAACGCGACCGGCCACTGGCTCATCGCGCGCGAAGTGCTCCGACAGTTCGACGCGCCCGAGGACAAGCTCGCCGAGGCCAAGGACGGCGCGGGCTTCATCGCCTCCATTCACCCGCGCGGCGCGGAGCTGCTCAAGCTCATCGCGCAGCGCCAGTCGGTGCTGAAGGACGCCTGGCTCACCGAGTGCGGCCACCTGCGGCCCGGCATGAAAAAGGGTGGCCCCGTCGCCGAAGCGCAGGCGAAGTGGACCGAGCTGGAACAGAAGATCGCCGAGACGGCGAAGGCCAAGTAGGGCGCGAACACAGGCCGCACGCGACGGGCACCTCAGGGAGATGGGGAAGCCAGAACCCGATATCGGAGGAGCATCGTCGCGCGTCGCAATCCCGTGGCTCCGACTTTGGCCCCCGTTTGCGCGGTCCAGACCTCGCCTGTCCAAAACTCCCCTTGCGTCCGAGCGTCATCGGCGCACACTCCGCGACGGATGAACGTGAACCTGGCGTTCCGTCCCCGGTTGGTTGACTCCCTCAAGACCTACTCCCGGGCGGATTTCCGTGCGGACCTGGTCGCGGGCGTGACCGTGGGGATCGTCGCGCTGCCGCTGGCCATGGCCTTCGGCATCGCATCCGGCGTCACCCCGGCGGCGGGCATTTACACGGCGGTGGTCGCGGGCTTCCTCATCTCCGCGCTCGGCGGGACAAAGGTTTCGATCGGCGGGCCAACCGGCGCGTTCATCGCCATTCTCTACGGGATCTACCAGCAATACGGCGCGGCCAACGCCGCCGTCTGCACCATGATGGCGGGCGTGATGCTTATCGCGATGGGCTGGGCCAAACTCGGCACGATGATCAAGTTCATCCCCTTCCCGGTGACGATGGGCTTCACCAGCGGCATCGCGGTCGTCATCTTCAGCACGCAGGTGAAGGACTTCCTCGGCCTGCAAATCCCGGCGGACGCGGGCGAAGTCCCGGCGGAGTTCGTGAAGAAGCTCGTCTTCCTCGCGCAGCATCTGGGCACCGCACACTGGGCCACGCTCGCATTTGCGGCGGGCGCGTTTGTCATCGTCCGCTGGTGGCCCGCGCGGCTTGCGCGAGTGGTGCCCGGCTCGATTGTCGCGCTGGTCGCGGGCACGGTGGCGGTGATGTTTTTCCATGGCGAGACCGAGTGGGGTGTCGCGACCATCGGCACGCAGTTCAATGGCATCCCTCAGGGTCTGCCCGCGCTCACGCTGCCGGAGATTCACTGGCTCGAACTGCCAAACCTGTTCCGCCCTGCGCTCACCATCGCGCTGCTCGCGGCCATCGAATCGCTCCTCTGCGCCGTCGTCGCCGATGGCATGGTCGAGGACCGGCACGACTCGAACCAGGAACTCATCGCGCAAGGCATCGCGAACGTCGCCAGCCCGCTCCTGGGCGGCATCGCGGCCACGGGCGCGATCGCGCGCACCGCGACGAATGTGAAGACCGGCGCGCGCACGCCGATGGCGGGTGTCATCCACGCGGTCGTGCTGCTGCTCATCATCCTCGTCGCTGCGCCGCTGGCGAAGTTCATCCCGCTCGCCGTCCTGAGCGCCGTGCTGGTAAACGTGGCAATCAACATGGGTGAGTGGCATCACTTCGCGCGTCTGCGCAAATGGCCCAAGAGCGACGCCTCGGTGTTCCTCACGGCGTTCATCCTCACCGTCGTCATTGACCTGACCGTCGCCGTCGAGTTCGGCCTGCTGCTCGCCGCGTTCATGTTCGTCAAGCGAATGGCGGACCAGACGAAGGTGGACGCGACCTTCGAGCTGTCCGAGGAGGAGGCGAAATCGCAGTCCCAGACCGGTCGCGAAGTGCCCAGGGGCGTGATGATCTACCGGCTCTTCGGCGCGTTCTTCTTCGGCGCGGCGGACAAGCTCGAGACCGCGCTCAAGTCCGCGAACCAGCTTCCCGAGGTGCTAATCCTGCGGCTGCGCGAAGTCGTCGCCATAGACGCGACCGGCATCAACGCGCTGGAGGACATGCACGAGAAGCTGAAGAAGAAGGGCAAGCACCTCATCCTCTGCGGCCCGCACACCCAACCGCTCTTCGCCTTGGACAACGCCGGTTTCCTGGACGCCGTGGGCCGCGACAATGTCTGCGCGGACATGGAAGGCGCGCTTGCCCGTGCCCGCGAGTTGCTCAAGAAATGATCGCGGGGAAGTTGCCGCTGCCCTCGCGATTCAAAAGCGCCGGCGCTGGTAAGGGTCCGTCGGCGACTGCCTCTGCCGGTTCCAGTAGCGCAGCAGGGAGCGCCCGCAAATCACCAGCACGATGATGAAGATCGCGCTGGCGACGTAGGCGAACAGCCGGAGCGTGCGCGCCTGCTTGAGCATCTTGTCCGTCTCCGCGCGCAGGTGCTGCTTGAGCATCGCCTCCTCCTGCGCCGGCGTCATGTCCGCGAACGGGTCGTCTCGCACCTTGAGCGTGAGGAGCGTTCCATCGCCCGCCTCGCCGAAGATGTCGGGAAACTTCGCGAGCTGCTCCTCGTCCGGCGGGTCGAAGCCCAACACCCGCCAGAATTGCGACGTCTCGCGCGTCCACATCCGGGCCAGCGCGTAATTGCGGCCCACGTTGCGCACGCGCTCCCAGAGCAGCGGCCGCAGCGTGTCAGCCAGCGCGAAGTCCTCGAAGACCTCGCTGTGCAGCAGCCCGTGCTGCTGGTGTCGCTGCATCGCCACGGCACCGACCACCTTGCCCTCCCTGTCGCAGACGACTTGAAACTCCGTCAGCCGCTTCTCCAGCGCCGCGGCGTCAAGCCGCTCCGCCTCCCAGAGCGGACGCAGCGCGGGAAGGTCGTCCAGCGTCGCGCGGCGGGCTTGGAACTGCGGTGCCGTCATTCGCTGCGAGCGTAGGGAGACGCCGCGGCAGCGTAAAGTCTTGGCCGGAAGCAGGCGGGTCGTCAGTCCGGGCAGGAACAGGGAGCAGCGGGCGCGTCCGCCTTGGGGCTTGATTTGATTTGCGGCTTTGCCGGATAGTCCGTCCGTTCGCCAGCGGACTTAAGCAAGAATGCCCGTCCGTCTGCGAATACAGTAATGAGCCGGTGCCGCGTGCAGTTGGTTTATTCGGGGCGCGTGCAGGGCGTCGGCTTCCGCCACACGGTGAGCCATGTGGCGGCGGGTTACGCGGTCACGGGCACAGTGCGGAACCTGCCCGACGGCCGCGTGGAACTGGTGGCCGAGGGCGCGCGCGACGAGCTGGAAGCGTTCCGGCAGGGCATCCGGGACGCGGGACTGGATGGGTTCATCCGGCACGAAGCCGCCCAGTGGGCCGAAGCCCGAAGTGAGTTCCGCAGTTTTGAAATAGTCCGTTAGAACGACGTTCAATGAAATACGCGATCATCGCCGACATCCACGCCAACTGGGAGGGGCTCCAGGTTGTGCTGGCGGATGCTCAGGCCAACAAGGTCACCCACTACGCCTGCCTCGGCGACGTCGTCGGTTACAACGCCAATCCCAAGGAGTGCCTCGACGTGGTCCGCTCAATGGGCATGCCGGTGGTCAAGGGCAACCACGACGAATACTGCTCCGTGGACTCAGCGCTCGAAGGCTTCAACCCCCACGCTGCCGAGGCCGTCAACTGGACCCGCGCCCAGCTCGTCGAGGAGGACATCCTCTGGTTGCGCGAGATGCGATACATCCGCCTCGTCGCCAATTTCACCATCGTCCATGCGACGCTCGACGGCCCCAAGCGCTGGGGCTACGTCTTCGACAAGCTCGCCGCAGCAGCCAGCTTCACCTACCAGAATACCGGCGTATGCTTCTTCGGCCACACGCACGTCCCTGTCGCCTTTGTGCGCGACGCCACAGTGCGCGGCGGCACCTACTCGAAGTTCAAGGTCGAGGCCGGCAAGAAATACTTCGTCAACGTCGGCAGCGTCGGCCAGCCGCGCGACGGGAACCCCAAATGCGCCTACGTGATCTACGACATGGACGAGCAGACCATCGAGCTGCGCCGCCTGGATTACGACATTGCGACCGCGCAGGCGAAGATTCGCGCCGCCGGCCTGCCCGAGCGGCTCGCGGAACGCCTCGCGCTGGGCAAGTGAGCCACAAAAAGGCACAAGGAGTCATTCCATCGAACGCGTCCGTCCCCACCGGACGCGTTTCGCTTTTTGTAGAACTCGGCGAGGGCAATTTCTTTATGCCACCTGAGCTTCTTTGTGGCTAATCTGCCGTCCTCATTGCGGTGAAGGTTCTCATCCTCAAACCCAGTTCCATTGGCGATGTGGTGCAGGCGCTCCCGCTCCTGCGCCTGCTCAAGCAGCACCGCCCCGACGCGGAAGTCCACTGGTGGCTCGCTGCTGAGTTGCTGCCGCTCTTGAACGCGGATCCGGACCTCGCCCAAATCCTTCCCTTCGAGCGCAAGCGCTGGCGCTCGCCTGCCTACTGGCCCGAAGGCCTCGCCCAAATCCGTGCTATGCGGGCTGCGCGCTACGACTGGGTCATTGACCTCCAAGGCCTCGCCCGCAGCGCCCTCTTTGCGTGGCTCGCGGACGGCGCGTTCACCGTCGGCCTCGAACTTGAACGCGAAGGCGCGCACCTCGCCTACGACCTCGCCGTCCCGCGCCCGAAGGACAAGCCGCACGCCGTGGACTGGTATCTCGCCGTCGCCCGCGCGCTGGGCATCCCGGTGCATGACCAGTTCGATTGGCTGCCGCCGCGCGCTGAAACTGCCGCGCTCTCCGAGACCAAGTGGCCGCGCAACGGCGCCCGCTGGCTCGGCATCAACCCCGGCGCGCGCTGGGACAACAAGCGCTGGCCCGCCGGGCACTTTGCCGAGCTCGTGCGCCAGCTCGCCGCGCGCGACGCGAGCTTCCGCTTCGCCCTCTTCGGCGGCTCGGGCGATTGGTCACTCGCCGAGACCATCCTCCGCGCCGCGCCCAACCGCTGCGTGAACTTCGCCGGCCGCACCACGCTTCCCGAGCTTGTCGAACTTCTCCGCCGCTGCGAGCTGCTCGTCACCAACGACACCGGCCCCATGCACCTCGCCGCCGCGCTGCGCAAGCCCGTCGTCTCCCTCTTCGGTCCAACGCGCCCCGACCAGACTGGCCCTTACGGACAGGAAGCCTTCGCCCTGCGCCACCCGCTCCCCTGCGCACCGTGCATGAAGAGCCGCTGCCATTGGGCGGAGCCGCTCGCGTGTCTGCGCGGCATCTCGGCAGCGAGCGTGGCGGAAGTAGTCACGCGCCGGTTGGAGCAGAAGTAATTAGTGCTAAGTAATTAGTCAGGGGGTAGTCACGTCGTTGCCCACTACTCACT
>JBEBFV010000030.1:0-23742 GCA_040081795.1 Limisphaerales bacterium
GATGGGCCAGCCCAGAAGGCGGTCATGCCGGGAAGATGATTTCCAACCAACAGGAATGGCAGGCCTCGAAAGTCGTCAGGCGACTTGAAGCGAGCGGCCGGTCCCGCTCGCGCAGACCCTGACGCGGATGGAGGACCGGTCTTGCTGCCCTGCCCCGCGCGCCCGGTCCGTGGAGTTGCCCAGCAAGGGATGGTGCGGCAGGCCAGGCTCGGCGGGCCGCCCGCCCGCGCGGTAAAGCCAGTTGAGCGTGTCGCAGTCCGCCTCGTCGCGAAGCACGAAGACTTCCAGGTTTCCAGTGCGGGCCACGTCGTGAAGATAGAAGTGGGTGGGTGAGACAATGGTGGAAGGATCTCTGGCCGGATCCAGCAACAGGACGAGGGCACCCTCCGTGCCGGCCCTGCGCGCGAGCCAGGTTTTGATCCAAGCCTTGACCTCGGGCGGCACGCCGTTGTCCTCACGCAGCGCGAGGATGATGAGGTTGGCCGCTGCCGCGTCGTCGGCCGCGCCGTCGGCCAGCGCGGGGAGCTGGAGCATGCTGAACTTCCAGAGGCCCAGGACGAGGTCGCAGTCCGGCTCCAGCGTGCGCGCGATGGAGCCGAGCAGATGCTTCGCGCGCAAGCCCATGGCAGCATCGTCGTAGGCGACCACGACATTGAACGCGGTCTTTGTGGCGAGGCTGTAGTCCTCCGGCAACAGGGAGCTCGAACGAGTGTGCGTGGCTTGGTTGGGCATGGCAGTCATGGGCCATTGGTAAGCCCGTCCAGCCAGCGCAGCAATTGGGGGAACTCCCACCGGTGACTAGGCGAATCCCTGATCGGCAATAGGCAAAGAGTTGACGCCGGTGACGCCGGGAAAGGAACTGCCAAGCGGCGTCACTGCTCTCCGTTGACGGGCGGCACCTGCACAAGGGCGAAGAAGAGGCCCATCTGCTTGATCGTGTCGGAGAACTTGTCGTAGTCCACGGGCTTGACGATGTAGTGGCTGCACCCCAGCTCATGGCAGCGGCTGACCTCGCGCGGATCGTCGGTGGTGGTGAGCATGACGACGGGCATCTTGCGCAGGCTCGCGTCGGCCTTGATCTGGCGGAGCACCTCGACGCCATCCACCTTGGGCATGCGGATGTCCAGCAGCAGCAGGTAGGGCGCAAGGGGGCTGCGCTTCGGCCCTTCGCCCCGGCGGAAGAGGAAATCCAGAATCGCCTGGCCGTCCTCGAATCGCTGGATGGGGTTGTGCAGCCCGGCGCGGTTCAGGTTCTTCTCGATGAGCCGCACATGGCCGGCGTCATCGTCCGCGATGAGGATCACCACTTCGTTGGTCATGCAGACATCTTTCATGATCGGCGTGTCATTTGTCCATTGTTCGCAACAAACCCTGAAGCTGGCAAGATGGCAGAAGCAAAGGCATCGCCTCACGCGCGTGCGCAAGACTCATGCACGGACCGAGCGCGGCGCGGCGGTGGTTTTCATGCGCCGCTGGCCACGGTCCTCGCGCACGTCGCGGGATTGCTTGAAGTTCGGGTCGTGCTTCCGCTTGGTAGCGGCCAGCTCATTGCGATTCGCCCCAAGTTTGTGGGACACGGTTGGAGTGGTCGTTTTCATGCCGCGACGCTGGCGCGAGGCAGCACACGTCGCCAACCCGTTCCTCTGGAAAGCCACACGCAAGTTGTCCTGCCCACACGGCTCGCCGACAAAAAGCGGCGAAGGAATTGCAACGCTGATCAAGCCCGTTGCGGGACGCGGTGCCAGCTTCAAGCCCGGCAAAAATGAACCTGATTGGCGCTATGAGAATCCATCTCCTCTGTTACGATGCGTCCGCGCTGGCCCGGATGGACGAGCGCGCCGCGCGGCTGGCGGCCGTCCAGCGCCCCAGGTAATTGTTGGTGAACTATGACTGCTGATTCAAACCCGTCGCCCGACCAACGTCAGGCCGACACGCAGAAGTGGAAGGAGGTCGTCCTCGAATTCCAGCAGCCCTCGCTCTGGCGGGCGCTCTGGCAGATCGTCAACACGTTCGGCTCCTACGCCTTCCTCTGGTATCTGATGTTTCTCAGCCGGGAGGTGTCGTGGTGGCTCACGGTGCCGCTGGCCGTGCTTGCGGGCGCGTTCCTGGTCCGCGTGTTCATCATCTTCCACGACTGCGGCCACGGGTCGTTTTTCAAATCCAAGACCGCCAACGACGTGCTCGGGTTCATCTGCGGCGTGCTCACACTCACACCCTACTATCACTGGCGCTGGGAGCACTCGATCCACCATGCGACGGCGGGCGACCTCGACCGCCGCAACGTGGGCGACATCTGGACAATGACCGTGCAGGAATACATCGAGGCCTCACGCTGGAAACGCTTCGCCTACCGGCTGGCGCGGAATCCCTTCGTGCTGTTCGGCCTCGCGCCGCTGTTTCTTTTCGTGGTCTTGCAGCGCATTCCAGCCGCCAAGGCGAACCCGCGCGAACGCGAGTCCGTGCACATCATGACGCTGGTGGTCCTGCTCATGGCCATCGGCCTGAGCTGGACCTTCGGCCTCAAGGCCTACCTCGTGATCCAGTTGACCGCGATGATGGTGGCGGGCGGCGCGGGCGTTTGGATGTTCTACATCCAGCACCAGTTCGAGGATGTTTACTGGGAGCGCGGCGAGAATTGGGACTACACGGCGGCGGCGCTTCAAGGCAGCTCCTTCTACAAGCTGCCGAAGGTTCTCCAGTGGTTCTCCGGCAACATCGGCTTTCACCACATCCACCACCTCAGCCCGCGCATTCCCAACTACAACCTCCAGCGCTGCCACGAGGCGGACCCGCTCTTCCAAACTGTCAAGCCCGTCACGCTGCTCACCAGCCTGAAGTCCTTCAACCTCCGGCTCTGGGACGAGCAGATGAAGAAGCTCGTCGGCTTCCGCCATGTGAAGGAGATCCGGCGGCGGCGGAAAACAGCCGGCCAGCACAAGCCCAACATCACCACCGAAGCTGAATTGAAATGAACCCAGACACCTCAAAAGCCCGCGAGGCCAACGCCACCATGGCGCTGTTCCTCGACCTCGAAAACATCGCCCTCGGCGCGCGCGACGCGAACTACCCCAGCTTCGACATCCAGAAGGTTCTCGAACGCCTGCTGCTCAAGGGCCACATCGTCGTGAAGAAGGCTTACTGCGACTTCGACCGCTACAAGGACTTCAAGCGCGGCCTGCACGAGGCGGCCTTCGAGCTGATCGAGATCCCGCACGTCCGCCAGTCCGGCAAGAACTCCGCCGACATCCGCATGGTCGTGGACGCCCTCGACCTCTGCTACACGAAGGGCCACGTGGACACCTTCGTTATCTTGAGCGGCGACTCGGACTTCTCGCCGCTCGTCAGCAAGCTGCGCGAGAACGACAAAACCGTCATCGGCTTCGGCGTCAAGAACTCCACCTCCGACCTCTTCATCAACAACTGCGACGAGTTCATCTACTACGACGACCTCGTGCGAGCTCAACCCGCGCAACGGCGACGCCGCACCAGCTCCAGCGCGTCCCCCGCCAAGCCGGCCGCAGCCAGCGGCGAGGGGCCGTCACTCGAGAAAGCCTTCGACCTCGTGGGCGAGACGCTTGAGGCCCTCACGGAGGAACGTGGCGCGGACGACCCCATCTGGGGCTCGATGATCAAGCAGGCGATCAAGCGCCGACATCCCGGATTCAACGAGCGCGCCCACGGCTTCCGCTCCTTCAACGACCTCCTGCTCGAAGCCCAGAAGCGCGGGCTGCTGAAACTCCAGGCCGACGAAAAGTCCGGCGGCTACACAGTCCGCACCGTGGACATCGCTCCTGCGTAAACATGAGCCTGTAGCGGCGGTCTGTGACCGCCGCCCGGCGCTCATAGAGCGCCGCTACAGTCAGCCGCTAAAACCGGCATCACACTTCTCACCGCGCCACGCCGCGCCTACCATCGCGTCCGCCGTGGCTGCCACGCTCTACGATTTCCTTCCGCGCGATGCGGCCTTGAGCAACGACTCGTTGTTCGGGCGCTTCCTCGACTACGTCGCGGCACGTGGGCTGGAGCTGTATCCGGCGCAGGAGACGGCCATCCTCGAACTCTTCGAGGAGAAGAACGTCATCCTCAACACACCGACCGGCTCGGGCAAATCCCTCGTCGCTGCCGCGCTGCACTTCAAGGCATTGGCCCAGGGCAAACGCTCCATCTACACCTGCCCCATCAAGGCGCTGGTGAACGAAAAGTTCCTCGCGCTCTGCCGCGAGTTCGGCCCGGACAACGTCGGCCTCAGCACGGGCGACGCGACGGTGAACCGCGACGCGCCCATCCTCTGCTGCACCGCCGAGATCCTCGCCAACCTCGCGCTGCGCGAAGGCCGCGACGCCACTGTGCGCGAGGTCGTCATGGACGAGTTCCACTACTACGCGGACCGCGAGCGCGGCGTTGCGTGGCAGGTGCCGCTGCTCACCCTCCCGCAGGCGCGCTTCCTCCTCATGTCCGCGACTCTGGGCGAGACGGCGTTCTTCGAGACGGAACTCACACGGCTAAACGCGCGCCCGAGCGTCACAGTCGCGTCCACCGTGCGGCCCGTTCCGTTGGAACACGCTTACTCCGAACTGCCGCTGGCCAAGACGCTCGACAGCCTGCTCGCCGACGGCAAAGGCCCGGTCTATGTCGTCCACTTCACGCAGCTCGAAGCAGCGCAGAGCGCGCAGGACTTCACGAGCATCAACGTCGCGACACGCGACGAGAAGGCGGCGGTGGCGCAGGCGCTTGAGGGTTTCAAGTTCACCAGCCCCTACGGCCCCGAGATCAAGAAGTGGCTGCGGCACGGCATTGGGTTACACCACGCCGGGCTGTTGCCGAAGTATCGCGTGATTGTCGAGCAGCTCGCGCAGCGCGGATTGCTCAAGGTGATTTGCGGGACGGACACATTGGGCGTCGGCATCAACGTGCCCATCCGCACGGTGCTTTTCTCTAAGCTCTGCAAGTTTGACGGGCAGAAGACCGGCATCCTGAGCGCGCGGGACTTTCACCAGATCGGCGGCCGCGCCGGACGCAAGGGCTTCGACAACCTCGGCTGGGTCGTGGCGCAGGCACCCGAGCACGTCATCGAGAATCTCAAACTCGCCGAGAAGTCCGCGCGCGACGGCAAGAAGGTCGTGAAGCGACAGCCGCCCGAGCGCAACTTCGTCAACTGGGACAAGAACACCTTCGTCCGCCTGATGGCCGCGCCGCCGGAGCGGCTCATGTCGCGCTTCCAAGTGACCCACGCGATGCTGCTCAACGTCCTCAGCCGGCCCGGCGACGGCTGCGCCGCGATGCGTCAGCTCATCCGCGATTGCCATGAGTCGCCGAAGCAGAAGCAGGCCCATCGAAAGCGCGCGTGGCAGTTGTTCCGCGCGCTGGTGGAGCACAAGATCATCGAGTTCATCAAGCCGGGTAGCAGCCGACGTGAGGAGGCTCCAATTTCAAATGCGGAAACCAGTCAGAGCCTCCTCACGTCGGCTGCTACCGGGGCGAAGCTGCGCGTGAACGTCGCGCTCCAAGACGACTTCTCGATGGATCAGACGCTCTCGCTCTACCTGCTGGAGACGCTGCCGCAGATGGATCCGCAGGCGGCGGACCACGCTCTGGTTGTGCTCACGCTTGCCGAGTCCATCGTCGAGGACCCGGACATCATCCTTCGCAAGCAACTCGACCGCGTGAAGGACCAGAAGATGGCCGAGATGAAGGCGGAAGGCGTCGCCTACGAGCAGCGCATGGATGAATTGGAGAAGCTCGAATACCCGAAGCCGAACCGCGAGTTCATCTACTCGACCTTCAACGCCTTCGCCGCGCGCCACCCGTGGGTCGGCCAGGAAAACATCCGGCCCAAGTCCATCGCTCGCGAGATGTTCGAGTCGTTCCGCTCGTTCTCCGACTACATCCGCGACTACGAGCTGCAACGCGCCGAGGGCGTGCTGCTGCGCCACTTGAACAGCGTCTTCAAGGTGCTTACCCAGACCGTCCCCGACGCGGCGAAGAACGGCACATTGCGCGAGATGGAACTCTACCTCGGCACGATGCTGCGGCAGGTGGACTCCAGCCTGCTCGACGAATGGGAGCGGATGCGCAACCCGGCCTTCCAGCGCGCGGAGACGAAGGATATCCGCCCGCCCGGAGCCGAAGAAGCGGCGCGCGACGTGACGAGGGACACGAAGGCCTTCACCGCCGCCATCCGCACGCAAGTCTTCAGCTTCCTGCGCGGCTGGGCGAACGGCGACGCAGAGTCATCACTCAGCAATCTCGACTCACCCGAGGACACGGACGGCAAGGCGTGGACTGCGGAGCGCCTGCGCCTTGCGATGGATGCGTTCCTCGTCGGCCACCAACGCCTCTGCCTCGACCCAGAGGCGCGCAACGCCCGGCACACTTACGTCACGCCCGCCGAAGACAAGTGCACTTGGCGCGTGCAGCAGATGCTCGTGGACCCCGACAGTCTCAACGACTGGGTCGCAGAGTTCACGGTGGAACTGGCCGCGTCGCGGGCGAAAGCGGAGCCGGTGATGCGGTTGGTGAAATTGGGAGCGCTGAGTTAGCAGCCCGGCGCTGTAGCGGCGGTCTATGACCGCCGAGTTGGCGATGCCACCGGCCCGTCCGGCGCTCATAGAGCGCCGCTACAGGAGATGGTGGCGGAAGACAGCAATAACGCCCGCTGCCGGAAGGCAGCGGGCGTTGGAGAAGAATTGTTGAAGGGAGATTACTTCGCAGCCGTGAACTTCTCGGCGACCGTCGCCCAGTTCACCACGTTCCAGAAGGCCTTGAGGTAGTCGGCGCGCTTGTTCTGATATTTGAGGTAGTAGGCGTGCTCCCAGACGTCGCACCCGAGGATGGGCGTGCCTTCGCAGCCGGCGACGGCTTTGCCCATGAGCGGATTGTCCTGATTGGCGGTGGAGCAGATTTCCAGCTTGCCGCCGTTGACGACGAGCCAAACCCAGCCTGAGCCGAAACGGCCGACGCCGCCGGCCTCGAACTTCGCTTGGAAGTCGGCGAAGGTGCCGAAGGCGGCGTTGATGGCTGCGGCGAGATCGCCCGTGGGCGCGCCGCCGGCGTTGGGGGCCATGAGCTTCCAGAAGAAGGAGTGGTTCCAATGACCGCCGCCGTTGTTGCGCACGGGGCCGCGGATGTTCTCGGGCACGGAGGCGATGTCCTTCACCAGCTCGCAGATGGACTTGGACTCAAGCGGCGTGCCGGCGAGGGCCTTGTTGAGGTTGGTCACGTAAGCGTTGTGGTGCTTGCCGTGGTGAATTTCCATCGTGGCCTTGTCAATGTGCGGTTCGAGCGCGTCGTGGGCGTAGGGGAGAGCGGGGAGTTCGTGGGCCATAGTGTTTTCGATTTGGGTTTGTTGACTGAAACAGCGGGGCGCAAAGTAGCAGCCGCAGCGGGGCCGCACAAGAACGTGATTGCCCGAGTGCGAACAATCCCCGATGGACTTCAACCCGCACCGGAATACACTCGCTGGCGATGAAGGCCGCACCAACAACTCTCAAGGGTGTTGGCTACACCATGCTGGCAACGGCCTGCACGCTAGCCTTCCTCTGGCACTATTGGCTGCTGCCGTGGCGACGGGCGCACAACCTTGCATGGTGGGTTGAACACACTCCGCGCGGCCAGTGGGTGGAGATCCAGAAGCGAATACATCGCTTCGGTCTGGACCACGATTCCAGCATCTACATCGGCCATTACGGTGACGAGCGATGGATGGAGTGGACGATCAGGACCCTGAAGACCGATTTGCCTCCGACCACCTGCGGTGAAGGCCAATTTCACCTCGCCGATGCCCCGCTCTACATCTCCAATCAGCGAGTGACGAAGGATGCCGACTGGGCTGCTTGGTGGATGACCAACAAGACCAAATCTCAAGTCGAGTGGGTTCGCGACGGCTTCAAGGAGAGCGGCCTTGAGTTGCAGCCGTCATTAACACCGAGCAACACAGTGGCGTTGCTGAGGCTCATCTCGGTCAAGAAGACGCTTCCAGAGCGAAGCTACAATGCCAAGCGGTGGCTCCGGTTTTCCAACTTCAAACCCACCGAGTTTGACATGGCAAGCGTGCCGTCAGAAGAGCGGGAGGCAGTGCAGAAAGGGTTGGTGGAATTCGCGCTTTGGCTCGGCGAACACAAGGATGGTCCGGGCAAGCTGTCGCGCGGGGATGATTGGATTGCCGCGGGCATGCCGCTTGTTGAGCGGGAAGACTACCAGACTGGACTGAACCTTGCGTTGCTCCTCATGGCAGGCATTGGTTTGTTTTTGGTCCGGCTGGGAAGCAGGCAGGTCAGCACGACACGCGCGCAGCCGAACCAGCCGATTTAAGCTCGGTTCACTTGCCGAGCTTGACGAAGTTTTGCAGCAGCCGCAGGCCGATGGCCTGACTTTTCTCCGGGTGAAACTGCGTCGCGAACACGTTGTCACGCCAGACGGAAGAGGCGAAGTGATCGCCATAGTCCGTGCGCGTGGCGACGATGCTCGGGTCCGACGGCTGCGGGTGGAAGCTGTGGACGAAATAGACGTGGCTGCCCTCAGGAATCCCGGCATAGAGCGGGCAGTCGGGGCGCGTGATTTCAAGCTGGTTCCAGCCGATCTGCGGAATCTTCAGCCCAGGCCGCTGAGTAAAGCGCACGACCTTGCCACGGAAGATGCCGAGTCCCGCCGCGCAACTGTTGAACTCCTCGCTCTTCTCGAACAGCGCCTGATAGCCCACGCAGATGCCGAGGAAGGGCCGGCCGGTCTTGATGAAGTCTTTCACCGCGCCGAGCAGCTCCTGCCGCTGCATCGCGGAGATGCAATCATCGAACGCGCCGACGCCGGGGAGCACCACGGCACGCGCCTCGCGCAGCGGCTCAGGCCGCGTGGTGACGAGCAGGTCCGCGCCGACCTTGCGCAAGGCTTTCTCCACGCTGCGCAGGTTGCCGGAGCCGTAGTCGAGCAGAGCAATCACGGGAAAAGATTAACCACGGATGAACTCGGATGGACACGGATTTCCCGCCAATCTCAGCTCGCCGTGCTTGCAAGCTCTCTTTCTGTCTTCAGGCGCAGTTGTCCGCATGCGGCATCAATGTCCCCGCCCTTCTCGCGGCGGAGGGTGGCGGTGACGCCGAGTCGCTCCAGCGCGGCGAGGAATGCTTCGCACACTGGCTCCTCGGGGCGCGACCATTCGAGTCCCTCCACGGTGTTGTATGGAATCAAGTTCACCTTCGCGTGCAGGCGGGTGGCGAGAGCGGCGAGGGGCTTGGTCTGGTCGAGTCCGTCGTTCACTCCGGCGATGAGGATGTATTCGAAGGTGATGAGCTGGTCCTTCCGCCGTTGGTAGGCTTCCAGCGCGCCGGTCAACTCGGCGAGCGGATGCTTGCGGTTCACCGGCATGATGCGGGCGCGGACCTCGTCGGTGGCACCGTGCAGCGAGAGGGCGAGGCGGAACTGCTCCGGCTCGGCCGCGAGCTTGCGAATCTGCGGCGCGAGGCCGCTGGTGGAGATGGTGATCTTCCGCGCGCCGATGCCGCCGCCCCACGGGGCGTTCAGGAGGCGGAGGGCCTTGAGCAAGTTGTCGTAGTTCGCCAGCGGCTCGCCCATGCCCATGATGACCAAATTGTTAATCAAACGCGGAGCGCGGAGCGCGGAAGGCGGAACAGCGGCACCAATGGTGTCCGTGGCCGATGATCCGGTTTCCGCGTTCCGCGCTCCGCGCTCCGCGTTCGCCTCGTGCCATCTCTCCACCGCCAAGACCTGCTCCACGATCTCCTCCGGCCCCAGATTCCGCTTCCAGCCATCAAGGCCGCTTGCGCAGAACTTGCAGCCATAGGCGCAGCCGACCTGTGTGGAGACGCAGAGCGTGTGACGGTCGCTGGCCTCGCCATAGAGCGCGGGATTGGCGGGGATGAGCACGCTCTCGATGAGCGCGCCGTCGGGCAGCCGCCAGAGGAACTTCTGCGTGGTGTCGCGAGCACCTTGCTTGCGGACAAGTTCGAGGACGTGCAGGGAGAAGCTCTCCGCAAGTTTCGCGCGGAGTGGCTTGGGCAGATTCGTCATTGCGTCCCAACTCGCGGCGCGGCGCTTGTAGAGCCAGTCGAGCACCTGCCCGGCGCGATACGCCGGCGCGCCCCACTCTTGCAAGCAGGCTTCGAGTTCCTCGCGCGTCAGGGATTTGATGTCAGTCACTGCGGGCAGCGTGACTCACCAGTCCAGCAATGACAACGCCTCGCCGAGGAACTCGACGACCGGTTTTGCCACGTCCACCCCGCTGCTGGCGAGTTCACCCAGCCCGTTCCCGATGATGGAGAAGAAGTCGGCGTCACACGGGAAATCAAACCCGTCATGCCACTTTGATTCGCGGTTGCCCGCGACCAACTTGTCGCGGGCCTGATAGTTCACCACGATCTGCCGCAGTTCGCCGGCATCGAGCCAGAGGCCCTGGCACTTCTCGCAGACATCAATCTCGATGCCGTGCAGCCAGCGAGGCGCGAGCTGGTAATTGCAGCACGGACACAGCCGCTGGCGCGCAGGTTCGAGCTTGAGCAATGGCGGCTGGATTTCAGCTTCATCGAACTTCTCGGGCCGGTGGCGGGAGGCGAAGGCCTGCTTGAGCGTGTCGCGGGTGAGCCAAAGCCCGGTGCACTGCGAACAACACGCCAGCTTGAATCCCCCGCGCTCCACTTCGCGCAAGGGTGTGTCGTCAACGGGGCATTTCATGCCGGGACATTGCCGGATGCGGGAGTGTCTGCAAGCCGCTTGGAGCTTCGCGGATTCTCTTGCTCCTAATCTCTCTCCGCCCGTTCGCTGAGGAGGAGCAGGATTAAGATTAGGATTAGGACTACGAGTAAGAGCCGACGCCTACTTCGTCTGGTAAAACTTCTTCGTGTATTCCTGCACCATGCGCCAGGTGCTGAACTGCGGCACCAGCGTGGTCATCGCGCGGCGGACCTTGCCGAGCCACTGGCGCGGGATGCCGGTGGCGTCGCGGTTGTAGAAGCACGGGATGACTTCCTCGGTGAGCACTTTGAAGGTGTTCGCGCTGTCGCGGCGGTCCTGCTCCTCGATGCTCGCGGGATGCGTGTCGTCGCCGATGGAGAAGCCGTTGGTGCCGTCGTAGCCCTCGCGCCACCAGCCGTCCATGATGCTCATGTTCAGGCAGCCGTGGCAGCCGCATTTCATGCCGCTGGTGCCGGAGGCTTCGAGCGGGCGGCGCGGGTTGTTGAGCCAAATGTCGCAGCCGGAAACCATCTGCCGGGCGACATGCACGTCGTAGTTCTCGATGAAGAACAGGTGGCCCTTGAGGTCGCTGAACTTGCTGAGATGGATGATGTGCTGGATGAACTTCTTGCCCTCGTCGTCGCGCGGGTGGGCCTTGCCGGCGAAGATGAACTGCACCGGCCGCTGCTTGTCGTGCGCCAGCTTCACGATGTGCTCGAACTGCTGGAAGATCAGCGGCGCGCGCTTGTAGGTGGCGAACCGGCGCGCGAAGCCGATGGTCAGCGCGTCGGGGTTCAGCATGTGGTCGAAGGTGATGAAGTCGCCTTGCGACAGGCGCTGGCCTTGGATCAGCAGGCGGCGGCGGGAGAACTCAATCAGCTCGCGGCGCAGCCGGTAGCGCAGCGACCACAGCTCCTCGTCGGAGATGAACGCGGGGTCAGCCATGCGCGACCAAAACTCCTGCGAGTTGATTTCGCGCTCCCAGTCAATCGAGGGCTTGCTCTTCCAGAACCGTGTCGTCTCGGTCGTCGAGGTGTCGGGATTCGCGTGCGCGGAATCGAGCTTCTTGCGCCAGAAGCGGCGCACGGTGCCCTTCATCCAGCCGGCGACGTGAATGCCGTTGGTGACGTGGCCGATGGGGACCTGGTCAACAGTCTTGCCGGGGAAGAGGCACTGCCACATCTCGCGACTGACTGCGCCGTGGAGTTCGCTCACGCCGTTGGCGGCGCGGGAACCTTTCAGCGCCAGCACCGTCATGCAGAACGGCTCGCGTTCGTCGTTCGGGTTCACACGGCCCAGGCCCATCAGGTCTTGATGCGTGAGCTTGAGGTTCGAGGCAAACTTGTTCGCCGCGAAACTCATCAGGTCGCTGCTGAAACGGTCGTGGCCGGCCTCGACCGGCGTGTGCGTGGTGAAGAGGCATTGCTGCTTCGTCTCCGCCCAAGCCTGCGCGAAGCCTTTGCCCTCGGCCATTTTCTCGCGCGCGAGTTCGAGCGTGAGGAAGGCCGCGTGGCCCTCGTTCATGTGGAAGGTCGAGGGTTGCAGGCCCAGCTCGCGGAGCAGCCGCACGCCGCCGACGCCGAGCAAAATCTCCTGCATGACACGCGTGGTCGTGTCGCCGCCATAGACGCGGAGCGTGAGGTCGCGCTGGTGCGGCTCGTTCTCGGGCAGGTTCGCGTCGAGCAGATACACCGGGCAGCGGCCGACATTCGCGCGCCAGGCGCGGAAGCTCACGGTGCTGGTGGAAACCTTCACCGAGCAGACGAGCGGGTCGCCGTTCGCGTTGAGCACCGGCTCGATGGGCAGGTTCTGCGGCTTGAGCTGCGAGTAAAATTCCGTCTGCCAGTTGTCCGCGTTGACGGTCTGCTGGAAGTAGCCTTCGCGGTAAAAGAGCGTGATGCCGACGAAGCCGAGACCGAGATCGCTCGCCGCCTTCGCGTGGTCGCCGGCGAGCATCCCGAGGCCACCCGCCGCGATGGGCAACGTCTCGTGGAAGCCGAACTCCGCGCTGAAGTAGGCGACGGGATTCTTCAGCAGCTCCGGCGCGTTCTGCGCGCCCCACGTGTCCGTGCTTTTCAGGTAAGCGTCGAAATTCTTCAGCACCGTGCGCACGCGGTCGGCGAATTCCGGTTCCTGCAATCGCATCCGCAGCTCGTAGTCGGAGACCTCGTGCAGAATGGCGACGGCGTTGTGGTAAAGATTCGTCCAGCCGCGCGGCGAGAGGTCGTGGAAAATCTCCTGCGGCTCCTGGTTCCAAGTCCACCAGAGGTTCCGCGAAAGGCGGTGCAATCCGGCAGTCAGGTCAGCGAGTTCAGCGGTCGTCAGCGGTTTGTGGTTCATAACGCAGCGGTGCCACGGGGAGACCGGGGTTGGAAATGCCGCCCAGCAGCGACGGCGACGCTAGAGAGGCGCGGGAGCCCCGGCAAACAAAAAGCCTTCATCGCAAGGATGAAGGCGGGGCCGCTCTCGTCTCCTACGCCGGTTCAAATGATCTCCCGAATCGCCTGCCCGCCATCGAGGATGGGGACGGGCCGGCCAGCGAAGTCGTTGAACGTGTGCTCCGGGTCAATGCCGAGGAAGTGATACACCGTCGCGAGCACATCGCCGGGTGAGAGCGGCCGCTCAACAGGGAACTCCCCGTTCACGCTCGATGCGCCGATGACCTGCCCCGTCTTCAACCCGCCGCCCGCCAGCATCACCGAGAACACATCGCCCCAATGGTCGCGACCCGGCACGGGGATGCCCGGCTGGCCCTCGTTGATTTTCGGCGTGCGTCCGAACTCGCCCATCACCATCACCATCACGTCGTTGAGCATTCCGCGCTCGCCCAAGTCCTCCAGCAGCGACGCCACCGCGCGGTCGAGCACCGGCAATTTGTAGCCGTGGCCCTTCGCGATGCTCGAATGATCATCCCAGTGCGGCATGTCCACCGTCACAAAGCTCACGCCGGACTCGACGAGCCGACGCGCCAGCAACGTGTAATGCCCCCACGGCCCGCGCCCGTAGCGGTCGCGCGTCTTCGCGTCCTCCTTCTCGATGTCGAAGGCCTCGCGCGCGCGGTTGCCCGTGACCATGTCCACCGCCTGCTGCTGATACAGGTCCATCGCATCCATCAACCGCCCCCGGTCCAGACCGCGCCGGAAGCCGTCGAGCTGCGTGAGCAGGTCCACGCGCGACTGCGTGCGCGCCGCGTCGCCCGTGAAGTTCTCCAGGCACTGCGGCTTCTGCACCGGCCCCGTGTGGCTCGCCGCGAGATACTTCTGCGCCGTGTTCACATCGAACGGATTGAACGCCGGCCCCAGATACGCCGCGCCTTGATAGCCGGGGAACAGGTAAATGCTCTGCGCCGCCGGCAAGCCCACGTAAGCCGGCACGCCCGGCGCGTTCGCCCCGCGCACGCGCGACACATACGCCCCGACCGACGGGAACTTCTGCTCCTTGTCCGTGGAGTGCGACCCGTAGCGCCCCGTGAGCATCCAATGCCCGGCGGCGAAGTGGTCGCCGTTCTTGTGATGCACCGAGCGGAGGAAAACCATCTTGTCCGCGTGCTTCGCGTGCAGCGGGAGCTGCTCCGAGATGCGGATGCCGGAGACGTTCGTCTCCATCGCGCCCCACGGCCCGCGATACGCGCTGCTCGCCTCGGGCTTGGGGTCGTAAGTCTCCAGATGACTCGGCCCGCCATCGAGCCAGAGGAGGATGACCGACTTGTTGCTCCGCTTCGCCGCGCCCTGCGCCCGCAGCCGCAGCAAGTCCGCCGAACTCAAGCCCAGCGCGCCGAGAAACCCCGCCTTCAACGCCGACCGCCGCGACACACCCTGGCAGGTGAATGACGAGCGGCCATTCTGGACGAGAAGCATGAAAAACCGACGCGCGCGGCGGCAGGCCATTCAAGCGGAGACATTGAACCGGACCGTCATCTGCCGCGTCCTTAAGAGTGCGTGAGAATCATGAAAGTCCGCCCACTGCTTGTCGTTCTGGCCACGCTGCTGCTCCTGCCCGCGTGCAGGAAGAAGGAGTCAGCCGCAGCCGCCGGCCCGCCGCAGCCACCCGAGTTCGGCAGCTCGGAGAACAACCTTGGCTACCTCAACGAGGGCATCCGCAATTTCCGCCAGACCAGGAACCGGTTGCCCAGCGACCTCAATGAGCTGGTGACGGAGAAGGTCATTGCGCGGATTCCACCGCCGCCGCCGGGCTTCGCCTACGCGCTGGACCGCCAGTCCGGTTTGGTATCGCTTCAGCCCGGCGGACAGCCGAAGTGACCGTTGCCAATGCCTTCCGCACCCCCTACCTTGCCGCAGCATCCACAAGCCGATCGGCCATGAGTCACTCGTTTCATCTCGCTGGCTTCCGTGCGCGCCGTGCGTTCACGCTGATTGAACTGCTCGTCGTCATCGCGATCATTGCGATTCTGGCGGGCATGCTCCTCCCCGCACTCAGCAAGGCCAAAGCAAAGGCCAAGGGGACCAAGTGCATCAACCAGGTCAAACAAATCAGCCTCGCGGCCCGACTGTATTCCGACGACTGGGACGACCAGATGCTGCCCTACGGCATCCTCTACAGCCCGGTCGTGACCGGCCCGGTGGTGGTGGGCGGCGTCAATGGCAACGGCAGCAAGGGCTGGCCGGACCTCATGCTGCGCTACACGATGGCAACCAACCTTTACGACTGTCCGGGCAACGCTCCTACGTTGCGGCTGAACATCGGCATCAACCTGAACCTCGCGTTCAACACCATGCGCTACGCCAAGGTGGCGCAGCCGGCTGGCACCATCCATTTCGCGGACTCCCAGCACATCACGAACCCAACCCAGACTGACCCCGACCAGTGGATTGGCCGCGCCGCGTCGTGGGTTCACTTCCGCACCCCCAACGACACGCTCTACATGGCGCCCAACGACGAGACGCGCATCATGAACCGCCACGGCGGCCAGGCCATGACCGTCTTCGTGGATGGACACGCGGAGAGCATGAAGGCGAGCAAGGTGGGCTTGCAGTTTTGGACCAACGGAACCTCCAGCCTCGCAAACCCCGACCCGCGCTGGCTCTGGGATCCGTGAGCTACGCAAGAATCCCCTTCACCACCTGCCCATGCACGTCGGTGAGGCGGAAGTTGCGGCCTTGGAACTTGAAGGTCAGGCGCTCGTGGTCAATGCCCAGCAGGTGCAGCAGCGTGGCCTGGAGATCATGCACATGAACGGGGTCTTTGGCCACGTTCATCGCGAGGTCGTCGGACTCGCCGTAGGTGAGGCCGGGCCGGGTGCCGCCGCCCGCGAGCCAGAGGGTGAACGCGTAGGGATGGTGGTCGCGGCCCCAGCGCTTGCGCTCCTTGATGTCGCCCTGGATGAAGGGCGTGCGCCCGAACTCGCCGCCCCAGATGACGAGGGTGTCGTCCAGCAGGCCGCGCTGCGCGAGGTCGAGCACGAGGCCGGCGCTGGGCTGGTCGGTGTCGCGGCACTGGCTGTAAAGCTCGGTGGTCAGGGAGTTGTGCTGGTCCCAGCCCGCGTGCATGACTTGCACGCAGCGCACGCCGCGCTCGATGAGCCGGCGGGCCATGAGGCAGTTGTAGGCGAAGGTGCCCTGCTGCTTCGCGTTGGGGCCGTAGAGGGCGAGGGTGGCGGGGGTTTCGTTCGAGAAGTCGGTGAGTTCGGGGACGCTGGTCTGCATCCGGTAGGCCATCTCGTATTGCGCGATGCGCGTGGCGATTTCCGGGTCGCCAAACTCGCGGAGCTTGAGTTCGTTGAGTTGCGCAAGGTCGTCGAGCAGGCCGCGCCGGACTTGGGCGGACATGCCGTCGGGGTTGCTCAGGTAAAGCACCGGTTCGCCGCTGCCACGGAACTTGACGCCGCTGTAGCGCGTCGGGAGGAAGCCGCTGCTCCAGTAGAAGTCGTAGAAGATTTGCCCGCAGCTCGTGTCCTTGCTGATGGAGGTCATCACGACGAAGCCGGGCAGCTCCTGCGTCTCGACGCCGAGGCCGTAGCTCATCCACGCGCCGAGGGTGGGGCGGCCGGGCATCTCCGAGCCGCTGAGGAAGAGGTTGATGCCGGGCGCGTGGTTCACGGCCTCGGTGTGCATGGACTTGATGAAGCAGAGCTTGTCCGCGATGGCGGCGGTGTGCGGCATGAAGCGGCTCACCCACGCGCCGCTCTGCCCGTGCTGCGCGAACGGCTCGACTGGCTCCAGCATCAACTTGCCGCTGGGCGCGCCGGTCATCGTGCTGAAGCGCTTGCCCGCGACGTATTCCTCGGGGACGGGCTTGCCGTGCAACTCGTGGAGCTTGGGCTTGTAGTCCCAGAGATCCACGTGCGTCGGCGCGCCGTTCTGGAAGAGGTAGATGATGCGCTTGGCCTTGGGAGCGAAGTTGGGAAATTGCGGATTCCGGATCGTGGATTGCGGGTTGCGCGCATCTGCAGCGGACGCGTCTTGCTTCAAGAGCGACGCAAGGGCTGCGACGCCCAGGCCCGTCGCGCCGCGCCCGAAAAGCTGGCGGCGGGTGAGGAGGGCTTGGTGTTCGAGGAGGGGATTCATTTTTGCTTGGCCAGACGATGCAGCCGCGCCAGACAAAGTTCACGTCTCTCCGCTGTGATTGGCGTGGCTGTCAGGCGTTGCTCCACGCATGTCATTTCAGCCATCTGATGACGCAGCAGCCCGCTGACGAAACTCAAATCCTTTTCCCTCCCGGCGACGAGTTTCGAGACCGCAAGGTCATGGACTTCCAAGCACAAGCCCGTGCCGCTGCCGGTGTTTTCATTCCTCACGGGGACCACCCGCTCGCGCCAGCCGGCGGGCAGCACCGCCGTCTCCGCGCCCACGCCATGAGCGTAGTAGCCGAAAGTCTGGTGAAACGGCGACCCCTCGCCGATGGAGCCGTCAATCAGGTCGCTGTCCTCCGGAGAGCGCAGCGAAAACACGTCCGCCTCAATGGACACAAGCAACTCGTCCGGCGCGTTCGGAAACTGTCCTAGCACGGCTTGGCTGCCCACTACGACCAGCTCGGGCGCACCCGTTATCCCAGCTGCGGCGCGAATGATGTGCTCAAGCTGGAATCGCTGCATGGCGAAGGTGGCGTTTGATTTCCCAAACCTCGGCGGCCGGCAGCACACCAGCGAAGGGTGAATTCTGCCGCAGCCGCTGCCCCGCGTCTGACTTCTCGCACAGTCGCGCGCAGACCTGCTCAAAGGGCTGGGCCAGAATCTCGCGCCACTCGGCATAGCAGCGGAGCAAGGCGGGAGCGGTTGCGTTCTGCTGTGACCAGCGGTTCAAGTTGTCCAGCGCCACCGTCAGCGGCTCCGGCGACGCAGCCAGCCGCGCCGCCACCCGCCGGGCGATTTCCAAACTGACCTCATCTTGGAACGTGTGGTCCATCGCAGGGACGGTAGCAAATCAGCCGCCGATTTTCACCAGCGCCTTGTCGCTGCGCACATACACCGCGCCGCCCGCGATGCTCGGCGTGCCGATGATGGTGTCCTTCAAGTCCAGCGTGCTCACCACCACACCTTCCGGCGCGCTGGTGTCCACGACCTGAACGAGGCCCTTTTCGTTCACGAGGTAGAGGTGCTTGCCGAAGCCGACGGGCGTGGCGCTGTGCGGCCCGGTGGTGCGGAGCTGCCAGAGACGCTTGCCGTCCTTGATGTCCGCAGCGGTCAGGATGCCGGCGGAGTTCAGCGTGAACAGCTTGTCACCCAACACAACCGGGCTGGCGGTGGCGGGCGTGAGCTGGTTGTTGTGCCAGACCGTTTCCGGATGCACGCCTGCCGCGCCGGGCTTCATCGCGGCCATGCCTTTCGACGGCACATACAAGACGCCGTTGGCAAACACGCTCGACGACATCGTCGAAGCGCCGTCGGTGAAATACCAAGCCTCCTGCCCCGTGCGCGCGTCCACGACGCTCAGGCCGGGGCCGGACTGCAACACAACGAGCGGCTGACCGGACTTCGCGTCGGGCACGAGCACGGGCGTGGCCCAGCAAGCGAGCTTGGGCCGGTCGCGCTTCCAGCGGTTCGCGCCCGTCGCCACGTCGAGGCCGGCGCTGAAGGACTCGCTGTCGTTCTCCACCGGCACCACGAGCGTGTCGCCCACCACGATGGGCGATGCGGCCATGCCGAGGCTGTTGCTCGCGTTCGGGTAATCGCGCCCGAGGCCGCGCAGCCAAAGCACGTTGCCATCAAGGTCGAGGCAGAGCACGTCGTTCGAGGAGAAGAGGCAGAAGAGCCGCTTGCCGTCGCTGCACGGCGTGTTCGCGGCGACGCTCGTCTTGGGATGCGCCATCGTGCGGCCCGTGGCCCAGAACTGGCGTTCCCAAAGTTTCTTGCCGTCCTTCGCGCTGAGGCAAATGACGTGCAACCGGTCCTGCTCCGTGCTGCTGCACGCCGTGAGGAACACGCGGTCGCCGACGATGACGGGGCTGGACAACCCGCGCCCGGTCAACGCGGCCTTCCACGCGACGGACTTCTCGCCGAGTTGCACGGGCAAGTTGGCCTCAGGCGAAATCCCCGTGCCGCCGGGGCCACGGAACTGGAGCCAGTCGGCAGCGGAGGTGAGTGCCGCCGAGGCGAACAGGGCGGCGGCGAGGGTGGAGGTGATGTTAGGTTTCATGGGAAATCGAGTTCAGACGTGGAGCCAGCGGCGCAGTTTTACCGCAGGCCCGGAGGGCCGACAGCCAGTAGCCTCGGGCGTGAGCTTGGGTTGGTGCAGTGCAGGAGCCGTCATGGTCATGGCAAAACAATCTCTGCTCTCTTCTTCTTGGCGTAGGCGAGCGACAAATCACTGATGCGCTCTGTGAGCTTGTAAAACTCACTGTCGCACTTCTCCCAAACCGGCTTGGACTGCGTCGAAATCTGCTGCATCACTTCCTGTCTCTTGAATCGGTCTGCGGGCGGCTTGCCACCCGGAAAGACTGCCATCGCCCGCTCCAACAATCCCGCTGGGCCAGCAGCGCCCATGTCTTTGAGGCCCACCAATGCCACCTCTGCGTTGTCGCCGGCCGAGTTGAAGAAATACTGGTCAAAGCCTCCGTTATTGGCCTCCGCCTCGACCCAATATGCTGCGAGCAGCCTGCGCTCGGTGTCCGTGAGCCGCGACTCAGGCTTCTGGCCAATACGGTAACGAAGTGCGCCGACAACTGTGAATGCGTTCGTGGCGTTCTCGTGGCCCAAAATCTCCTCGGTAGACTTACCCAGCGCGCCATATTGCTTCTCAAAATAGGCGTCGAACTTCTTGGCTCTCTGAGCCTGCTTCCAGCGCGGGACGGCAAATACAACAATGAGTCCAACCGCTACGATGCTAAAAATGATAATGTTCTTCATGGCGTGCGAATGACTGCTTACCTCTCACTTAGCCTTCGCTTCCGCCTTCTTCGCGTTCACCGGTCCCTTCGGCGTCGCCGGCCTATCCTTCGCCAGAATCGCCGTTCCCGTCGCGTCGCACACGCGGAGCTGGAATTCCCATTCCTTCGTCCAGTCCTTCACATCTTCGTTCTGGCAGACTTTCACGAGGATGGTGTTCTTGCCCGCCTTCAGCTCGACCGGCAGCCGATACTGGTCAATGCGCGCGCCGCGATGATACTCGTCGCGGCCGAAGAGCAGCTTGCCGTTGAACCAGATTTTCCAGCCGTTCTTGCAGCCCAGCCGCAACTCCGCCGGACCCGCCGCCGCCGCGTTGAACTCCGTGTAGGCGTAGCCGGTCACGCCCTTGAGGTCGCCGAAAGGCTTGTTGAAATCCACCATCCCGTAGTCGTTCGGCGTCGCCACGTCCACCCAGCGCGCCTTCTCCAGCTTGCCGTCGTAAATCGCCGCGAGGTCCACCGCCTTCTCCGGCGGATACGCGGTGTCGAAGCCGACGAGCTTGGTGTTGTCGAACGAGCCGATGAGCTTCCAGTGCGTGAGGAAGCCGAAGTGCTTCGGCAAGTCCACCTCCTGCCCGAGCTTCCGCAGCTCGCCCGCGACCTTCTTGATTTGCGCCTCGTCGCGCGCGTAGGTCAGCGCGTTGGAAAACTCCTTCGTGGCAGCGGCCTTGTCCTGCGCCGCGAGCGCCTTGTCCGCCGCGTCAATGAGCTGCTGCACGGCGTCCCGCCGCAGCTCGACGCTCGGGTCGTTGAGGAACGTGGGCAGCAGCTTCTCGCCGGTCGCGGGCGACACGCGGGCAATCAGCTCGTAAGCCAGCCGGCGCGCGCGGGGATTGTGCTTCGTGTCGGCGAGGAACCTCTCCAGCTCGGCCTGCGGCAGCTTGCGTCCGACGGCCACCTCGCGGTCGGCAATGGCGTCCACGGCGGAGCGGAGGTAATTCGCGGCGAAGTCATTCGCGTCATCCATCGCGGCGAGCAGCGGCACGAGGGTTTGCGCGCCGCCCTTGGCGAGCGATTGCCACGCGGCGGCGGCGGGGACGTTGCCTTTGCCTTCCCCACCGACTTGGCGGATGGCGGCGATGTCAGACTTCAAATCAGCTTGAGCCGGTAGCACCGCGAGTGCGGAGCCGAGCAGGAGCAAAGCTAGTGGCTTCATGGGGTGAGAGGTTAGCGGAGTCCGCGCCGGTGACAACGGGCAAGTGCGCGCTCGATGTTTTAGCCACGGATGGAACACAGATGAAACACGGAGACTGGAACGAGAGGAGCTGCTCCCAATCCGTGTTTGGTCCGTGTTCCATCCGTGGCCAAAACTGCGCTGCCCAAGCCAAAATCACTTCGGCACCTGGTTCAGCGTGTGGAAGAACGTGTCGCTCCGCAGCGGTTGGGCAGTGGCGCTGCGCACGCCGGCTGCGCGGACGCTCGTGACGAAGCCCGCCCGCAGGCCGGGCACGGTGAGCCGCGCGCTCAAGCCATCCGCCGCTACGTTCGCTGCGCTGACCTTCAGCGCGGAACTGCGACCGGCCGTCCCCTCGAAGTCGTGTTCCGCGCCCGGCGCGACAGTGTGGTGGTAGTTGAACTGGGCGATTTCGTAGCTCGCGGGCTTGGATGCGCTGGCCGGGTTCACGGGCTCGGTAAAGGTCAGTTCGTAGCCGTCGGCGAGGGTTTTCACGGACTTCACAGCGAAGGCGCTGGGGCTAACCGGACGAATGCGAGCAAGCCCTGCCGCTCCACCCAACCAAAGCTGTCCGTCCGCCGCGAACGCCACCCGTGTGTAGCCGCCGAGGTGAGGAGGCGGCGCGCTGGGTGAGGTCGAGGCCGTTCGCCTCCTGACCTCGGCGGCTACGTCGAGCAACGGCCACGCGGTGCCCTGCCACTCACCGTTCACCTGCTCCAAGCTGACGCGCAGCAAACCACCTTCGCCATCCGCCACGATGACTTGACCGGCGAACGCGCCCCAGTTCTCCGGCGCGACGGCGAAGCCCGCCACTTGTTTCGCGAGCTTGGCGGGAAACCAAACGACGGGTGGGGCGAACTCCTTCGGCTCCTTGAACTGCTCCTGTGGCGCGGGTTGCGCGGACGGGTGGCCTTGGAACTTGGATTCCTGCACGTGGATGAGTTTAGCGGCGGGCACCCACGGTCCCGCGTTATCCGTGACGAAGACATCGCCGTTCACAGCGAGCGCACCGCCGGGTGCGTGGAAGCCGTTTGCCCAGCCCTCGAAATCCTTTCCCGCTCGGCTGAAGCGCGCGTCCCAGCCACGGAACGGGACTTCCCAGCGCGCACCGCGGCCATCGAGGAAAACGTGCAGCCGGCCTTCCTTGTCCGCGACGGGGCCGGTGGCGAATTGCCGCGCGCCGCCGGTGAACCCCCACGCCTGACTCACGCACTCGAAGAGGTCCGCCTCGCCATCGCCGTCCGTGTCGCGTAGGCGTGTCAGCTCGCACTTCTGCGCGACAAAGATTTCGCCGCTCAACACGCGCAGTCCCGCCGGCTCCATCAAGCCGCGCGCGAAGCGGCGGAGGGCGTTCGTGCCGGGCGCGTCCGCCGGCTCGCTGCGGATGAAGACGTCGCCGCGTGCGGTGCAGAAGACGAGGTCGCCGTTGGGTAGGAAGTCCAGACCGGTGATGAGAGAGGTTTCGAGTTTGGAGTTTGGGGTTTGGAGTTGCTCGATGCGGAAGCCGTCGTTGATGACCGCCTTCGGCGGTGTGCTGTTCGTTTCGGTGGGAAGGAGTGTCCGCACCACAGGAGCAGCGGGCGGCTCGGAGACGCGCACCAGCTCCGGTGGCGCGACCTTCGCGGGAATCAACTTGGGCAACAATCGCTCGGCCTCGGCCTTGTCGGCGCAGACCACGGAGAGCACTTCAAACGAGATTTCCCCGCGATGCGCCGGGATGTGAACGACGGCGTGCGTCTCGTCGCCCGTGACGTGACGCGGGATGACTTCGCTCTCGCCGTTCTTCTCGCGGTGCAGCTCGACCACGTAATCCGCCTGCGCCGTCGCGGGTTTCCAGCCGAGCAAAGGCCGACCCCGGAACGCGACGAGCAGCACGTCCTTCGCGCGCAGGATGCCCATCGCGGCGAAGCTCTGGCCAATGGTCGTCGTGCGCCCGGCCTCCATGTGCGCGGTGAACTCCAAGTCGAGATAGCTCGCCGAAATCTCGAAGCGCCGGACCACGACCGGCGTGCCGTCCACCCACTGGACTGACGGCGACTCGTGGACGCGCACCGTCTCCTCGGCGTCGAGCGGCAACTCATACATCAGCGTGCGGACGCCGCCGCGCGTGCTGAGGCCGAGGAAGCGCGGCTTCGACGGGAAGTCGGTGAGTATGTTCTTCGCGGGTTTGCCGCCGGCCCACGGGAAGAGCGGCGGGTTGGTGAAGAGGAAGTCGCCCGTGAAGTCCGCGAGGAACTTGCCCGCCGCGCCGTCGTAGGGCGCTCCGCGCAAGTTCAGCGATGGCCCGCGCCATGCCGTGTGCGTGCGGAGCGTCTCGGTGTCGAACGCGAGGTGGACGTTTGTGGCGAGCGGGAAGACCACGCTGCGCGCGGCGACAGACATCGGAGCGCGGCGGAACGACTGGTCAGCGGGGTCGCGGTAGGTTTGGGCGTGGAGCGGGAGGGCGAGGAAGAGGAGAAAGGCCCAAAGATTTGGGACTGACAAAGATGGGGAGAGGCGAGGCACGAATTGGGGAAGCGTGCGTCGAGACGTGGGCCAGTCGAAGT
>JBEBFV010000647.1:0-1668 GCA_040081795.1 Limisphaerales bacterium
CGCAAGCAGACGTGGCATTATCCCAGCCGCGCCGAGTGCATGACCTGCCACAGCCGCGCCGCGCAATACGTGCTGGGGGTGAGCACGCCGCAGATGAATCGCGAGCACAACTACGCCGGCGTGAAAGCGAACCAGCTCCGCACCCTCGCACACATCGGTGCGTTCAACCTCAAGCCCGACAAGGCCGAGGTGGTGAAGCTGCCGAAGCCGCCGGAGAAAATGGCGAGCCTGACGAATCCCTACGACGAGTCCGCCGACCTGAATCTCCGCGCCCGCTCCTACCTGCACGCCAACTGCGCGCACTGCCACGTCGAAGCCGGCGGCGGCAACTCCGCCATCACGCTGAACTGGAACACCGCGCCGGACAAGATGCGGCTCATCGGCGTCGCGCCCTTGCACGACAAGTTCGGTCTCAATGACGCGCTGCTGGTCGCGCCCGGCGCGCCGGAGCGCAGCATCCTCATGCAGCGCGTGCTGCGTCTGGGCCAGGGCGGAATGCCGCCGCTGGCAAAGTCACTCGTGGACGAGCCGGCGGTGAAGATGCTGGGCGAGTGGATTCGCGGGGTGAAGCCGCCAGAGGCGAAGTGATTAGTAATTAGTGCTTAGTGAGGTGGCGTTGCGATGTGGCCGAGGCGACTAATCACTAATCACTAAACACTGCTTCACGCCAGCACTTCCCTCGCCACGCTCCCGCCCGGCGTCATGGGCCGGAGCCGCCCGCTCGCGTCCTCCACAAAACTGTCCGGGTCAACGCCCATCGCGGCATAGACGGTCGCGATGAAGTCCGCCGGGCTGACGGGCTTGTCCGTAACACGCTCGGCTTTCGCATCCGACGCGCCGTGGACGTAGCCGCGCTTCACGCCCGCGCCGGTCAGCAGGATGTTGTGAACCATGGACCAGTGGTCGCGGCCGGCGCTGCGGTTCACCTTCGGCGAGCGGCCCATCTCGCCCATCACGATGACGAGCGTTTCGTCCAGCAGGCCGCGCGCTTGCAGGTCTTCGCAGAGCGCGGTGTAGGTCTGGTCCAGTGGCGGCAGGCGGTGATACTTGCAGATGTTGAAATGGTCGGCGTGCGTGTCCCACGCGGTCGGGTCGCCGCCGGTCTTGTCGTAAGATTCCCAATACACGGTCACGAAGCGAGTGCCGCGCTCGACGAGGCGGCGGGCCGTGAGCGCGCATTCGCCGAAGAGATAGCGCCCATAGCGGTCGCGGAGCGCGGGCTTCTCGTCGTCGAGGTCGAACGCGCGCCACGCGCTGTCGGTCGAGCTGTTGTCCGCGAGGATGTCGAGGGCGCGCTTCTGGTAGGCGTCGTAACGCTCGTAAGCCTCGGAGTTGCCCACGCGGTCAGCTTGCACGTGGAGTTGCTCGGCCAGCGAACGGCGGCGGGCGAATCGGTCGAGTGTGATGTCGGCAGGAAGTTTCGTGCCGGGGACAAGGATGTTTCCGGCGGCCTGGCGTTGCACGTCGTAGAACGTCTTCGGCTCGTAGGTGTCACGCAGTTCCACATCGGTCACGAGCGGGTCCCATTTGCGTCCGAGCCAGCCGGCGAAGGGGCCGGGCCGGGTGATTTTCTGGCCCCAGCCAGGATTGCACGGCATCCAAACGCTCGCCGGCGCGGTGCTACGGCTGTTGCGAGAGAGATATTCGACCATCGCGTTCATGCTCGGC
>JBEBFV010000360.1:0-6692 GCA_040081795.1 Limisphaerales bacterium
GGGCGGAAATCCTCACGCGGCGGCGCGTTCGTGTCGCGCGGCGGCAGGACGACGACGACGTTGGTGCCGAGGTCCATCGGGTTGACCACGGTGAGGACTTTTTCGCCCCAGTGAACACCGCTCTGAAGCAATCCCTTGGCTTCTAGGTCCACGGGCACGCCGGCCGAGGCGACGGTCTCGCCAGCGCGGTTCAGGAGCGCGAGCGACTGCAAGCCGCCGAAGGTGATGACGGATTGCAAGGCCACTTCCATGCGCTCCTGCGACACGACGCCGAAGCGCCGCTGCGACTCGATGAACTTGCCCAGCGTGCCGGTGATGTCGCGCGAGCGGCGGATCAACGCCTCGCGAGCGGCGGTCTCCACCCGGCTGTGCTCGATCACCTGCCAGACCGCCATCGCTGACCACGCGGCCAGCAGCAGGATGAAGGCGAGGCGTGGATGACGGATCATGCGGCGGGGAGCGCGGCGCTATTTGGGCGTGGGCCTCGCCGGCGCGGGAACAGCGGGCGCGGGCTTTGCCGGCAGCGGATCCTTCAGCGGCAGGCTCTCGAGGAAGCGGTCGAGGTCCTCCTGCGGAAATGCCTTCGGCGCGATCTTCTTGTTGAGCTTTTCGTCCGTGGTCATGTCCGCCAGTTGCGACGGGGCTTTCACAATGGTCGGCGTGAGAAAGATCATCAGCTCGCGCTTCACGTTGTCCTTGACCCGGCGCTTGAAGAGGTTGCCCAGCAGCGGAATGTCGCCGAGGAGCGGCACCTTGCTCTCCGAGTCGTTCTGCGTGTTCTCCATCAGCCCGCCGATGACCACCGTCTGGCCGTCGGGGACGACGACCGTGGTGGTGGCGACGCGGGAGTTGATGACCGGGGCGGAGACGGCGTTGGTGCCGCCGGAGATGGCGACCCACTGCGAACGGTCGGCAAGCGAGGAAATCTCAGGCGTGACGACCATCTCCACGTTTCCGTCGGAGGAGATGAACGGGGTGACGCTCAGGTTCACGCCGACGCTCTGGTAGGTGATCGTGTTGATCTGGTTGCCAAAGTTGTCGAAGCGGGTGCCGCTGATGAGCGGCACCTGCTGGCCCAGGCTGATGGTGGCGGCCTGGTTGTTGCGCGCGAGGATGGACGGGCGGGAGAGCACCTCGGTCTTGCCCGCCGTGGCGATGGCCCGGAGCGTCGCCTGGAAGTCGTTGCCGAGGATGGAGTAAATGCCCGCTCCAGGCGCGGCCAAGGCGGCGACGCTCGCGAGATCCTTGATGGGGGCTGTGCCAAATCCCTGCGCCGCGACGCCGCTGTTGCCGCCGGGGTTGGGGTTGTGGTTGTAGCCGCCTGCGAAGCCGATGTCGGAGTCCTTGCGATAGGTGGCCTCCAGGAAGATGACCTTGATGAGCACCTGCGGCGAGGGCCGGTCCAGGCCGGAGATCACCTTCTTGATCTCAGCCAGCGTCTTGTCGTCGGTGACGACGATCATGTTGCGCGTCTCCGGGTCGAAGGAGATGTCCGCGCCACCGAGCGGCTGGCCGCCGCCGGCCTGGGCGCGGTTGGCCGTGCCACCACCGCCGCCAATTCCGCCCCCGCCGAAGCCACCGCCGCCGAAGTTAAACTGCGCGTGCGCAGTCCCCGCCAGCGCGCTGGCCAGCAGACATCCCACGCCGACCATTCTCAACGAACCATATTTCATCATCATGCCTTTCAAGTGTTCTTTCCCAAATGCCGAGGTGAATTAGCGACCGCCACCGAAGCCGCCGCCGCTGCTCCCGCCACTGCCGCCGAAACCGCTGCTGTTCCCGCCGCCGCCGAAGCCGGTGCTGCTGCCGGTCCGGCCGCTGGTGCCGCTCTGGCCACCGTTGTTGCGGGTGGTGGTGCCGGTGCCGAAACCGCCGGTGCCGGTCCGCGTGCCGGACGACTGCGCGGTCCGCCCGCTCTGCGTCGGGAAGAGGGCTTGGAGGATCTGCTGCATCTGCGCGGGGTCGGCGTTCTCGACGGGGATGACGAAGACCTTCTGCTGCTTCGAGGGATCGGAGTCGAGCTGCGCGATCATGCCGGTGATCTGCTCCATGAGCGTCGGCGAGGCGGTGACGATGACGGAGGTCGTGCGATTGTCGGCCACGGCGACGACCTTGTTCTGCTTGAGCGCTCGCTCGCTCTGGCCAGCCCCGGCGGAAGTGCCGCCGCCCGTGGAACCAGGCGGGCGGAAGCCGCCAAAGAAGCTGCCGGTGCGGTTGCCGCCGCCGCGATTGCCCTGCGTGCTCGTGTCCGGGAAAAGATTCTTGAGCATCGTTGCGGTGTCGTCGGCGCTGGCGTATTTGAGGCGGAAGACCTTGATCTCCGTCACGTCCTCGACCGGCACATCCACCTGCTTGACCACCTCCTCGATCATCGTCATGGAATCCTCCGGCGCGCTGACGATGAGCGAGTTGCTCAACTCATCCGCCGACGCGACGACCTTGGGCGTGGTCACGCGGCCACCGCTGGCGGCGCTGCCGCCCCGCCCGCCACTGGTTCCGCCGCCGCCAAACGGGCTGCCACCACCACCGCCGAAGCGCTGGAACAACTGCTGGCGTGGGTCCACGCCGCCCTGCTGGCCGCCGGTGCCGCCGCGCGAGTCGGTGGCGAAGAGATCCTTCACCACTGTCGCCAGCGCCTTGGCATCGGCATACTTGAGCGTGAACACGCGGATGGCGGAGACACTGGCCACGGGCGTGTCCAGCGCCTTGATGATCTCAGCCACACGCTTGATGTTGATCTGCGTGTCGGTGATCACCAGCGCGTTGGCACCGGCGTTCGCGGTCATGATCGAGGAGGTGGGCAGGAGAGAGTCGAAGTTCTTGATCACCTGTTCGGCGCTGATGAACTTGATGGGGATGATCTGCGTGACCATGTTTTCCGTGGCGGGAATCTGCTCCGGGTCGCTGCCGGGCTTGACCGGAAGGGGCTGACGACTCATCTCGTCCTTGTTCACGACGTTGAGCGAGCGCCCGCTCAGAAAGGCGGCGTAGCCATTGCGGGAGAGCGCGTTGTTCAGGACGGAAATGGCCTCGTCCTTCGTGAGCGGATCCTCGCTCCAGACGTCAACGCGGCCGCGAATGTCGCTGACCTTGGGCACGATGATGTAGCCGGTGACCTCGCCGAAGTAGTTCAGCACCTGCTCGAGCGGCACGCCGCGGAAGTTCAGGCGCATGCCCTTCTCGGTGTCGCTGGTGATGCGCTTGACCGGCTCCTTCGGCACGGCGGGCGTGGGCGGGCGAGCCGCTTCAGCGGCCTTCGCGGCAGCTTCCGCCGCGAGCGCGGCGGCAAGGCCGGCCGGGCGCTCGTCGTCAGTCTTGGGCGCGGCGGGCGCGGCGGGCGCGGCGGGGGCCGGTGCGGGTGCGGGCGCAGGTGGCGTTTGGGCCAACGCGGAGCCGGCGAGGCTGACTGAGAGGATGAGGGCGAGGTTGGTTTTCATATTATCTGTTCTCCCGTGAACGTTGTTCCATGAGTCTTCTGAGAAGGTCGCTTTCACCCGCGCCGCCCGAGCTGGTCGAGCCGGAGGACGGGGCGCTTGAACTGTTGTTTCCTGTGTTGAAGCCGCTGGAGCTGCTGCCCTGCGTGCCGGAGTTGTTGAAGGTGCCGCCCTGGTTGAAGGAACTCCCGGAGCTGGACGAGCCGCCGCCAAACCGCGTCACGTAGTAGGAGGTGTATTCCTCCGTGTCCACGGAGCCGTCGCCATTGCGGTCAATGGTCCGGAAGTTGTCGCGCAACCGGCTGTCCGCCTCCTCGCGGGAAATCCTGCCGTCGCCGTTGCGGTCCTGCTCGCGGATGCGCTGCTGCGCGGTTTCCGCCGGGTTGCTGCCGCCGCCGAAGGGCGAGCTGGATCGCGGGTCACGGTTGAAGCTGCTGGAGCTTCCGGAACGCGGATCACGGCTGTTGAACGAGGAACTGCCGCTGCGCGAGTCCCGGCTGCTGGAGGAGCTGCCAAACCGGGAGTCGCGGCTGGAGCCAAATTGCGAGCTGGAACCAAAACTTGAACCCGAGCTTGACGAGAAGCTGGAGCTGTATTCCACCGCGCGTTCCGCCTCGCGCATCTTCCATTCGCCCTGATCTTCACGCCGGAGCATGTAGCCGACCTTCAGCTCGACAGGTTTGCCCGCCGCCTCCAGGCGCACCAGGTTCGGCTCGATGCCCGTGACTTTGCAGTCGCCGATGGACTCGTCCACCTTCACCGCCTTGCGATGGCTGGAGCTGCTGCCCTCGAAGAACGCCACGGAACCCTTCGGATAATCCAGAGTGCCCAGCAGCGAGAAGGACTCGATCACCGGGTCGCGGCGCACCGGCTGCGGCAGGGCATCCGTCCGTCCTGCGTAGCGGCGCGTGTTGAAGATGTTGCGGTCGGGAATGTTCTTGAAGTCGTCGAACGTGCCGGTTGGCGCGGGCGGCGCGGCCTTGGCCGTGGATTGCTTCGAGGAGGACTTGGGCGAACTCGGCGGCGCGGGGCCGTTCGTGCGCGACGACTGCGCGGAGCCGCTGAAGGCGGCGAGCAGCAGCGCGGCGCACACGGCGGACGCGAAGGAGAACGCGGGTTTCATGGCCGGACAGTCGCACGCTTTGCCACCTGCTGCCAGCGCGATGATGCCGTGCTGGCCGGAGTTATTTCGCGGAGTTTTCATTTCGCTTCGGGGTTAGCACCAGGCCGCTGAGTTGCAGCGACAATGTGAGGTTGCGGCCCTCGGTGTCACGCGTGGTCAGGTCCACCACGTCCACCTTCATGGCCAGCGGGTCTTTCTCCACCTGATACAAAAACCGCGCGAGGCTCGACAGGCTGCCGGTCGCGTCCGCGCGGCACTCCAACGTCTGATGCTCCTCGCCGCTGGCCGCGCGCTTCCACGCCGGCTTGAGGCCGCTGACGGTCACGTTCGCTTCGCGGCCCCACCGCTCGAACGCCCGCAATGCCTGGCCCTCGGCGGCGGACACGTCGTTTGTGAGCGTGTTGGCCTTCATGGAAGCCCACTTGTCCCGCACCGCGCGGTCGCGCTCCAGTTTCTTTGCGCCCTCGTCCACCTGCTTCTCCAGCTCGGCGATGCGCTTGGTGCGCGCCTTCCAACTGTCGGTGAGCGGCTGGAGGACGAACTTGTCGCCCACCATCAGCAGCACGGCGGTGACGGCCAAAATGCCCAGCAATTGTTCGCGGCTCTTGTTGTTCATCGGCTGGCTTGGGCGCCCTCGGCCCAGTGAAAGTTAAAGGTGAACTCCAGCGGCTGTCCGTTCTGGCCGCCCTTGACGTGCTCGACTTTCACGTCCGTGACCTGCTTCGAGGCGCGGAGCTGGTCGAGCATCTTGAGCAACGCCGCGTTGTTCCGCGCCGTGCCGCTGCATGTCACGCCGGAGCGGTCGCGGATCTCGACGGACTTCGCGGCGACCCCGCCGTCCTCCGGGAACGCCTCGGTGACTTTCTTCAGGATGCTCAACGCGCGGAACGACTCGTCAAACCACGGCCGGAACTTCCGGATCTTGGCCTCCATGTCCTTCACCTGCGTGACGCGCACCTTCATGCCGTCCCACTGGCCGTTGAGCTTGGTGAGCTGCACTTGCTGCCAGCCAAACATCCCGGCCACCGCCAGCGCGGCCACGCCGAGCGCGACGGCGGCATAGACGAGCTTCTTGGACGCATGCTGCTCGGTGAACTGCTTCCACTTGCTGACATACGGCGGCAGGAACTCGAAGGCCGCCGGCTTGCCAGTCAAGTGCCGCACCGCGAGGCACAGCGCGGCGCTCGCGGCGGTGCCCGTCGGCAGCGCGACACCGAACTCCAGCGGCGCGAACTCCTTCACGAGCTGCGCGCGCATCCCCAGCGCCTCGGCGCGTGGGCGGACCTGCTCAAAAAGCTCCTCGACCAGATCGCCTTGTCCGAAAACTTTCAGGTTGCGCACCGCGCCGCGCGCGTCGTCCGGCAACTGGCCCAGCGTGATGCGCAGTTCGCGCGAAAGGCTGTCCACCTGCACACGGCGCTCGGAGCCGTCCTGCTCGATGGCGCCTTCCAGCAATCGCAGCGCCGCGATGCCGCCCTGCGCGGTGACTTGCAGGCTGACGCCCTTTTCGCCAGCCACCAGCGCAACGACACCGCCGGCGGTTTCCGATTCCGCCACCGGCTGAAGCGCCGCGATGCCGAGGGTGAAACTCAGCGGGCGCAGTTGGATGGATTCCAGCGCCTCCTGCAATCGCGTGACGTGGTCGCGCGGAACCGCCACGAGCGTCGCCATGCGGTCGCCATCGGGCGCGCCGACGAGCGACTGCCCCAGCATCAGCGCCTCCGGCGCGTAGGGGAAACCGCGCTCAGCCTCCATCAGCAGCAGCGCCTGCACGTCCTCCGGCGGCAGGCCGGCGGGAACTTTCACCGCGAGCGTGAGCGCCCAGTTCAGCGGCACGCCGACGACGCAGCGCCTGTCGCGCACGCCGGCCTTGTCCAGGTGCGTGCGGATTTCCGCGCCGACCAGGTCAGGGTCGTTCGTGAGCGGGTCGAGCGAAAGCGTGGCCGTTGCGGACTTGCGGATTTCCACCGAGCCGTTCGTCCGCTTGGCGCTGACGATGTCCAGCCGGCTGCCGTCCAGCACGAGGCCGAGAATCGAGGTCGCGGTGGTTTTCTTGGGTGCGTTCATTGTGCGTTCTGCAATTCGGCAATCTGCTGGCGGACGCTCAAGCCCAGCGCCCAGCCCAGGTGCGTGAG
>JBEBFV010000361.1:0-6672 GCA_040081795.1 Limisphaerales bacterium
GCGCGTCAACCGTTGCTGAACTGGGAGATGGACCGTTTCTGCTGTCTTGGTCGGATGAGTTTTTCATCGTTAGAATCTCGCTGGTGTGCCGCTTGAAGAATCAAGAGGCTACAAAATGTTAGCCCGGTCTTCCCGGCGCTGACCCGTTCTGAAGCGCCTCCACAATCCCGATCATCCCCCGCGTATCCAGCCCGCAATAGTCGTCGAGCTGGCTGAAAACCCTGCGCCGCTCCCCCTCAGCCATGTTCCCAAACACCGCCGCCAAATACGTCCTGCTGGCCGTTCCCCCATCCTGAATGGCCAGTTGCTCGTAACCGCTGCCCGTCATCACCGGCAACACAGCTTTGATGCTCGCGCTACCCCGTTGTTGTGGATGGTAGAAGTCGAACGCGCGGAAGGGGTCCAGAAGATCAACGATTCTCAGCTCCACCTTCCGCCACCAACTTTGAAACTGAGGCATCAGCTCCACACCCTCACGCAGCCGGGACTTCTCGAAGGACGCGTTGAAAACGACCACGGAGCCGGTTGAAGGCAAGTCCCGCCTCAACTGCTCCATGAAGGACGGGCGGGGATCGCTGCAGTTGGGGTGGAGGAATTTGAAATGCTGTGGAGCTGCCCCTTCAGCATCAACAACGTGGAGGGAGAACTGAAACGGGATCTGCTGGTAGGGGCTGGAGTCGTCGAAAAGCGGGATGGCGGGGTTGATTGTTTCGAAATCCAGGAACGACAACGGATACTGGAGGGTGGCCAAGAATGAGCGGATTGCCTGACGGTCGAGGTGGGGCTTGCCGTTCTGGATGACGGAGCGCTGAATGGATTGGCGGCCGGTCAGTTTCGTTGCGGCAGGGATGTCGGCCAGCCTAACGATGCCCTGTTTGATCAAAGCGAAGCCCTTCTGCTTGCCGCTGTAGAGATCCATGACGCTGTGGTCGGGCAGGAAGGCCCAGCACTTTCCGATCAGCGGACACTCGTAAGGATCAGCGCACTGCTTTCCGATCGCCACAGCCGGGAACTGCTTTCCTGCAATCACCCCCAACATCTCCGCTACTTTCCTCGGGACATCAGCGCAGAGTTCAACCACTTCATCGGTGAGGTCGGTAGTGGTCAGCAGCTTCTCCGGCTCGATGGCTCCTTGCCGCACGTATTCGTTGTTGAGGTGCATCAACATCGTCTTGCGAATCTTCAACCCAGCCGTTTCAAAGACGTGCCGCTGGAAGGCAAGGTCGTGGGAGTTGATGTCCTTCGGCTTGGTCGAGCTCTTCACCTCCACCACGTCCCACTGGTTTCGCCCGACCGGAACGAGGATGTCAGCACGAGCGTAGCAAGTGGGGGTCAGGAACGCGGGTTCGAAAAGCGGCTTTCGGCTGGAGATCTGCTGTTGAGTTCTCGTCGCCACCTCCTTCAGCTCAACCACGCCTTCGCCCACTTCAACGCCGTCTGGATACAATCGCTTCGCCCACGCCCCCACTTCATGCCCCTGGTCGAAGATGGCCTGCTGGGCTTCATCTGCCTCGGGAAGCTCCTCCCCCTTGGCGTTGTAGCGGTGCCAGAGCAGCTTCGGGCACTGCAACCCCATCAGGTAGGTGGATTTGGAGAGCGAGGCCATCGGTCATCCCACCAGTTCCATTGCCGCTTTCAGCACCGCCAAGTCCCGCTTCCGACCGATCAGGTTGGGCGTTTTCTGGATCAACATCGCCGCCTCCTCAGCAGTCACCCACGCAACACTCTGGGTTTCGTCTTCATCAAATCCGACCTCTCGTTCCACGCTCATCAGGAAGTAGATGCATTTGCTTGTGCCACCCTGAAACTCCCCGGGAATCCTCCGCACAATCTTGGCCTCCACTCCGCCTTCTTCCCGAACTTCCCTCAAAGCTGCCTGCTGTTCGGATTCACCCGGCTCCATCTTCCCTTTCGGAAACGTCCACATGTAGCCGTCGTAGTGGTTCTTCGGCTCCCTCAACAGCAAACGGCCATCCGCCCTGAACACAACCCCTCCGTAAGCGACCCCGTTGACCGCCGGCTTGTCGGTTGGAGTAGCAGCAGCCTTCTCCGTTTCGATCTCCCTGAGCACCGACCAGACCTTGCTGTAGGTGCCGGCCCGCTTCTTGCCCATTTTGGCCGCCACCTCATCCTTGAAGTTGTGGTAGTCGATGGACTCACCGATCAACGCCATACCCTTCGCGAACGCCTGCTGGTTGATCGTGGCGCGGAAGGGGTAGTCGGTCCCTGCCTTGGAAATCGTCGCTGACAACTCGGGCATGAAGTTGGTGCGCAGCCTGTCGAGATCAGCGGAGGAACGGGCGCGAACGGTCAGGTGTTGCTCGCCGTCCTTCCTGACGACGCTGAAAAAGCCGATGGTTGTGAAGAGCCACATTGGGTGCTGGGGTGAGGTTAGCGGTTGCGGTGAGGAGAGGAAGTCGGATTTCTGTCGTCACAGCCCGAACTGCCAGCGCTCCTTGGCTGGAACAACCTTCGCCAATCGAGACGCCTGCCGGTCCAGTAGAGCTTTCTGCTCATCCAAATCTTCGGCGGTGCCGTGGTTGCAGGAAGTTGGCGACCCGGCTTTTTCCAGTTCTGAACACTCTTGGCCAACCAGCGCGGAAAGCTCTGTCGCCAACTCCCAGCCTCGGGCGGCCTGAATCTTAACCAATCGTTGCCAGGCCTGCGGCGCAAACGGCCAGTAGTCGGCTCCCCTTTCGCACGCATACTCAGCAGCTCCCCAATCCCGGTTTTGAGCCCAGTAGCACCCAATCGCTTCGAGCAGACAGCTTTGCTCAAACTCATCCTCAACCCGCTTGAACTTGCGGACACTGGCTTTGTAGATGAGTTCAGCCTCCTCCATCCGGCGTAGGTTCAACAGCGTCCACATCGAGAACAGCAACTCCTCAGCGGTGGCAGGTCGTCGGGGCAGGAACCGGGCTGCGTCAGTCCAATGGTTGAGCGACACGTAGAAGTTGAACATCATCTTCGCTGACTTCCGTTGTTCTCGTCGGCTCAAGCCAGCAAAAGCAGACTCCACACGCCCTAGCCAACGCCCTAGCCGGTCTTCGCAGATAAGCAGGGCGTTGACAGCGGAGTCGAAAATGGTGGCGTTGAGATTGGCAGCGCGAAGTATCCGTCCAGCCAACCGCAGCGCTTCCCGCTCCATACCGAGGTGCAGGCAGCCCTCAAGTTCTTCACGTTGCAAAGCCAGGTCGATGTTCATGGCCAACATCCTCGCACCAGCCCTGAGACAACGGCTGTCTCACCCGACTGGAATGGCAGGGGTCAGTTTGTAGCCACCCGTCGGCGCGACTGGCACGGGAGCGAGAACCATGACCGCCCCATCCTGAGACCTCCGCAACCCTCAGCATTTGAAAATGCTCTACCAGTTCCTCAACATGCCTACGCCCGCTGTCAATCCACGCAGCGATCCGCTACGTTTTTCCTCCATTCGATTGTCGCATTCCCTCTTTCGCGATGGAACGGAAGAGCGGAACAGTGAGTGCTCCCTTCTGGGTGTGGGTCTGCTTCCCATCTTTTCCCGGAGGCAAACGCTTCAGCCTATCCTCGATCTGCGCACGTGTCGCCCGGAGCAACTCTCTTACCTCGAAGTCCTCATCCATCAAAACCAAGACAACTTCATCCCACGGTTGTCGAAAATCCAAACTCCCAATCCTCTGACCTGTTTCACGGGCAGATCGAGGATACGAGCGGCCCTTCACTTGAACCCGCGCTGTAGTGCTTCCTTCCGCACGGGTGGCGTCGTAACCAGGAGTTCGGGCATCAACCAACTGCAATCCGAGCCGGTGCGCTGCCTCGAACTCGGCGACTTCACCGGTGATCCCCAACGGCTTGCCGGTCAGCTGCTTGTAGCGCCGTGAAATGCGCTTCGCCTCTGTGAGTAATTTCCCAATTTCTTCGATCTGGTCGATGGAGGACATATTGTTTTGTGAACAGGCATTGACGTGTGGTGAATTGCAGAGCTGTCAGCGCGAAGGTTTATCTGCGCGCCAGTCGACCGGACACCGTTTCCTTCGTTTAGCCGCTCCTGGCACGTAAATAAACCCTTCATTGGCACCGCGCAGATGCAAGCGTCGGATGTGCAGAACATCATTCGCACACGTCTCCACAACCTTGGCTACTTGCCCGTCTTGCCACCATTGAATGCAATCAAGTCCGCTGGCCTTCACTTCCAGACCGAAGTTGGTCTTTAGCAGTGAGGCGAGCGAGTGGCGTTCCTCCGTCTGCTCGGCAATATCGACCAGCAGATCACGGCAGCGGACGCCTTTGAGATTCACACCGCGATAGCCCTTGATGATGGGGATGTCGAAGCGCAGCAGGTTGTAGCCGATGACAAGCGAAGCCGAGCGCAGCAACGCCGCCAACTCCTTGATGTCCCGTTCAGTGAAGATCCGGAGTTCACCCGCCGGTTCACACCAGGCCACAGCCACGGCGAGTTTCATACGGTAAATCTTGCTCCAATCCCCGCCTGCCTGAGCGATGGTCTTCTGGCTTTCCAGGTCGAGGTAAACGATAGAGGGCTTCATGCTTGTTGTGTGATGACGATTTCTTCTTCCTGAAGGGGGAACGCCTTGACTGCCAACTGCTGCGGCAAGCCGGGTGTCGAGTCCTTGAAACCCGCCCTGACCATGGAGTAACGCAGACCGTCGCGACCTCCTTGGCCGACGTTCACGAACACCGTCCCGTCGCTCATACGGTGGTGCCACTGTGCGCGCCGCAGTGGCGTGGCGTGGTCGTGTCCGAACAGCACCAGGCGAGGAGCGTAGTGTTCAACGACATCCATCCACTCAGCGTTTCCGGCGACCGGTCCTGACGGAGCGCTGAGTGGCGTGCCGCAAGGCGGTTCATGCATGAGCCAGAGCGTTCGAAAAGCTGGCCCGTGCTGTTTCGCGAGGGCTGAAAGCCATTTCATCGCTGGACGAGGGACCGGATCGAAGAGGTCTTCCCGCTCGACCATCAGGCAAGGGAAGCCAACCACCACGAGGGGCCCGAACCTGAGCGCTCCGCCGGCCAGCACTTGAGGCACACGCCCAGCCTCCGACCAGGCGCTCAGAAACGGCAGCCAAGCGTCCTGCTCGTGGTTTCCGAGTGTGAACACAATGTTTGGACACGCGAGGGAGGCGAGGGTTTCGGCGCATTCCGCTGGCGATAGTTTCGCCGCGTCTGGCTCGCCTGCGTCGAGGAAATCGCCGTTCAGCACGACGACGTCGGGTTGGTGAGCTTTCACCGCACGACACAGGTCTGCGTAGAGCCGTCGTTGGGCGTGCAAATCCGCCGCGACTAGAACTTGGATGGAAATCCCCATATCGGCAGTCAGACCGTCTCCCCGAAGTTCTCATCAGGAGGATTGTGAGCGGAGAGGCAGACCTCGAATTGCATCGCATAATTCCCGAGGGCCGGCAATTGGGCTTGGACAGTCGATTCGCCCAGCACCGTTACGACCGCCTTCGCGCGACCAGAAAGCCCCATGACGAGATGCCGCAGCGCGTTGAGTTCTGCTGGGGCGATTTCGGTCGCTAGCTCAGCCCTACGCCGCCACGGCGTTGCTCCGAAGGCCTGATTGGCAAGGTTGACCAGATTTACTTCTGGGTGCAGTTGGTGTCCTTCATCGGCAACATTTCCTGGACCATGACCGTTTCCCAAACCATTCAGAACATCGTAGCGCATCGTCGACCAAAACAGGGTCGCGAGCAGCAGTCCGTCCTCCAGCATGTTTTCAGTCGTCGGAATCCACACGCATTGCCGGTCTTCCCAATGCTCTTCTGGATGAGCGTGGTATTCGAAGGGGTGGCAGCGCCAAGCAGGCCTGGAGTTTTCGGAGAGCCAAAGGACATGGGTCGGAATAATGCCCCCGTGGTAAGGATGCCCGGTCCCGATCAGAATCTGCGCAGTTATTGTGCCCATAGTGTTTTTGATTTAATGCATTCCTGACAGCCAAATACCGAGGAGCAACAGCGATACGGCCGTGCCGGCGATGAACGCGCGCACTCGCTCCACTTCGGGTTGCTCCAATCGACGGCCGCTGAGAACGAGGCATCTCCCGGCCAACCAGTAAACAACTCCAAACACCACTCCCAGAAAAAGCAGGGAGATCGCCACTACGACAAGAAAAAGGCCCAAGCCGTCGAACACACTTCGCACTCTGGCTTCCTGTGTTTTCATGGGATTGGTCGGTGAAGAACTAAAATTCACCACGCTGGCATCATATCGTCCGAGGCTGGCTTGACGAGCCAAAAATGCGGCTCGGAGCGAATTCCGAGGATTCCAGATCGATTACCGCCGCTTCCCTCCCCCTCGTAGCTTCTGCTCGTTCAAGCCCTTCATCGCCAGCATCACTCGGGCAACCTCAATGACCTCTGGCGTCAGCGGTTTTGGCGACAGAAGGTCCACAAAACGCCCTTGAAACTGGTCCATCGGCAGCCCTTCCCATTCGGTCAGGCCAAAGAATCCGCCAGCATCGGTTCGGATGATTTTGAAAACCTTCCGTTGAGTTGTCCCAGGAGCTTCTCCCATCACCATGACTACCTCGTGCCGGTCTATCGCTTCTGAGGGACGTTCATCGGGGTCCAGTTTCTCCCCCTCAGCCGCCATCTTCATCCACGACTCCAGAATCATCACGGCGGCTGGAACTTGGTAAGCGATGCAGATGAGGCGAGCGGTGTCGGCAAA
>JBEBFV010000031.1:0-23474 GCA_040081795.1 Limisphaerales bacterium
GGATTGAGAGCGGGCGGGGAAGTGTTCAGTATTCAGTAACCAGTATTCAGTTGTCGGCGCAGTCACGGCCACACCGTGTGTGACTGAACACTGACTACTTTCCCCCTCACCGCTTCATCAGCGTCTCGTCGAGGTTCAGCAGCACATTTGCCACCGTCGTCCACGCGGCGAGGTTCACCGCGTCCGCGCCTTCGGGCAGCGGACCGAGCGGGTCGGTGGCGAGGGTTGTGGCCTTCGCCTTGTCCTTGGCGAACTCAGCAGCGCTGTCCGCGTGGAGCTTCACGAGCTTGGCGAGTTCGTTGTCCGAGGGCGGACGGGCGAGCACGAGCCGGAAGCCATGGCGGGCCTTGTCGGCGTCGGTTGCGCCGCCGTCCTTCGCCATGCGACGGGCGAGGGCTTGCGCGGCCTCGACATAAACCGGGTCATTCATCGTCACGAGGGCTTGCAGCGGTGTGTTCGTGCGGTTGCGGCGGACGGAGCAGACCTCGCGGCTCGGCGCGTCGAACGTCGCCATCGAGGGATACGGGCTGGTGCGCCGCCACTCGGTGTAGAGTCCGCGCCGGTAGCGGTCCTCACCGGCGCTCGTCGCCCAGTCCAGCGCGCTGCCGAACGCGGCGCTGAGGCCCGCGCTCGGACGCGTCGGGCGCACGCTGGGGCCGAACATCTTCCCACTCAGCAGGCCGCTCACGGCGAGCGACTGGTCGCGCACCATCTCGGCGGTCAGGCGCAGGCGAGGGCCGCGCGAGAGCAGGCGGTTGTCCGGATCCTTCTCCAACGCATCAGGCGTGACCTTGCTGGACTGACGGTAAGCCTGCGACGTGACCAGCATGCGGAGGAACTTCTTGTTGTCCCACTTCATCGCGACCAGTTCCGTCGCCAGCCAGTCGAGCAACTCCGGGTGCGTCGGCAGCTCGCCCTGCGCGCCGAACTCCTCGCTCGTCCGCACGAGGCCTGTGCCGAAGATGGCTTCCCAGTGGCGGTTCGCCACCACGCGCGCGGTGAGCGGGTTGTTCTCGTCCACGAGCCACTTCGCCAGCGTGAGGCGGTTGCGCGGCGCGTCCTTCGGCAACGGATGCCACGCGGCGGGGACAGCTTCGGTGACTTCGTCGCCGAGCACCTGCCAGTTGCCGCGTAGCTGGATGGCCGTCTTGCGCCGCTTATCCGCGGCCAGCTCGCGCTGGATGGGAACGGTGCTGGGCTTCAGGTCGGCGAGCGATTTGGTGAGCGACGCGAACTGCGTGCGTTCGGCCTTCAGCTCCGGCGCAAGCGTGCGGGCATAGTAGTCGGTGACTTTCGTGCGGTCCACTGGAGGAAGGGTGTTCAGTGTCCAGTTTTCAGTGTTCAGTGAGCGACTGCTCGCCAGCGTGGAAACCACTGCGGCGGGAGTGCGCGCGAACTCGGCAGCCTTCGTGTCCGCAGTCACGCCGAGGCGGAAGTGGCCGAGCGTCGCCTTCGCGGTGGCGGACTGCTGTTCGAGCGTGACCGACAGCCGCGAGCCGGCGGGAATCTCCACCGGCTTCTCGGCAATGAGCGTAAGCGAGTGCGCCTTGCCCGTGGAACCGCCGACGGCCCAGCCGCGCGTGCGGTCCTTGGCGGGCGCGGTGTCGTTGATGACGTTCTCCGCGTCGTAACTGGCTTGAGTGAAGTCCGCGATGGCGGCGGTGAACTTCACCTCGCGCGCGCCGTTCATCGCGAAGGCCACGTCCTTCGCCGGCGCGTCGTTGCCGGACTTGTCCCAGACGACGTTTCGTTGCGCGTCGAGCGCCACGACGCGGAAACCCTTGAGCCGCTCTCCGACTTCGGCGCGATTCCACACGACAATGCGCTCCAACGCGCGGGCTTCCTTGAGGTCCACCTCCCACCACGCGTTGTCCTGCGCATCGGTGTGCGCCACGGAGCCGTTGTCATACTCGCCGTCCGTCCGGCCGTCGTTCGCGCGCGACGCGACTGCGTTCAGATAAGTGCTGCTCTGCTTCGCCTCGCCCTTGAGCGCGACGTTCTCGCCACCGCTGAAGACTTGGACCTCGGCGAGTTGGAGAACCTGGTTCTTCACCGGCAGCTCGATGCGCACGAAGCGCGCAACCGGCCCCTTGCTTTCGGCGGGCGGCAGGATGCTCGCGCGCACGCGGGTGAGAACAAAGTTGCCGCCTGCCTGCCCCGGGCCTTTGCCGGGCAGCTTGTCGTTTGGCAACGCTTCCAGGCGCAGCGCGGTCAGCTTCTGCGCGTCGGCCATCGTCAGCTCGATGGTGAAGTTGTCCTTCGCCGCCTCGTTCTTGGCGACGAGGACCGAGCCGTCGTCCTGTGCAGCGAGCGTCACGCCGGAGGAGGACTTGGCGGCGCTGGGCTGCGGCGAAGTCCAGTCCAGCTTCACCGGAAACGCCTGCGCCCACTTCTCCGCGCCGGCGAGGACCGTGGCGGACGGCGACTTGAACTTCGACTCAACCGCCGCAAGTTCCGCCTCCCACGTCGCGCGCTGCTTCTTCTGGTCATCACTGAAGAACGAGAGGAGCGGCGACTCGTCGCGCTTGTCCGCGTCCTCCGTGTTGTTGAGGAACGCGTAGAGCTGGTAATACTCCTTGTGCGCGATGGGGTCGTATTTGTGCGTGTGGCATTGGGCGCAGGCCATCGAGGTGCCCATCCAGACGGCGAAGGTGGTGTTGACGCGATCCACGATGGCGGCGGTGCGGAACTCCTCGTCGTTGGTGCCGCCCTCGGAGTTGGTCATCGTGTTGCGATGAAACGCGGTGCCCTTGAGCTGCTCCTCGGTTGCGCCCTCCATCAAGTCGGCGGCGAGCTGCTCCAACGTGAACTGGTCGAAGGGCAGGTTGTTGTTGAAGGCGTTGATCACGTAGTCGCGGAAAGCCCAGATCACGCGCGAGGGGTCGTCCGCGTAACCGGCGCTGTCCGCGTAGCGCGCGAGGTCCAGCCACAGCCGTGCCCAATGTTCGCCGTAGCTCGGCTTCGCCAACTGCGTGTCCACAAAGCGCTCGTAGGCCTTCGGCTCCTTGTCCGCGATGAACGCGTCCACCTCGGCGAGGCTCGGCGGCAGGCCGGTGAGGTCCAGCGCGACGCGACGCGCCAGCGCGTAACGGTCCGCCTCGGGTTGGGGAGTGAGTTTCTCTTTAGCCAGCCGCGCATAGATGAAAGCGTCGATCGGGGACAAGTGTTCAGTGTTCAGTGCGCCAGTGTTCAGTTTGGCGCTCGGAGCCTTGCCTGACTGAACACTGAACACTGACCTGCTGAACACTGGCACCGTCGGTCGCTTCGGTTTCTCGTAGGCCCAGTGCCCGGTGTGCTTCGCGCCCGCCCGCACCCACGCGGTGAGCAGTTCGACTTCGCGCGACGTGAGCTGCTTGCCGAACTTGGGCGGCGGCATCACGTCGGCGGAGTCTTTCGTCGTGACGCGGTGGAGCAGCAGGCTTTTCTGCGGCTGGCCGGGGACGATGGCGCGTCGGCCATCGCCGAGGTCTGCTCCAAGCCCCTCTGCTGTGTCCAGGCGCAGGCCCACGCCCTTCTTTCCACCCTTGCGTTCGGCGGCGTCCGGGCCGTGGCAGGTGAAGCATTTGTCGGAAAGGATCGGGCGGATGTCGCGCTGGAAATCCGGCGGGGCGATGGCCTTGGCCGCAGGTGCGGCGGCGGCGAACGAGCCGGTGCATAGGAGCAATCCCGCGCCGCCAAACAGTTTTAGAAAGCGTGTCATAATCATCAGCTCACAAGTTTCATCCAGAGAACCGTCGCGTGCTTGGACGCGCTGGGCGGGCCGGCAATTGAGGTGTTGCCGAAAAAGTGCATTGCAATCGGGCACGCTGCGAGGCCGACGCGGCGTTCACGCAGAGGGACGGGGGAGGGGGGCGCTGACCGGTGATGCCAGACTTTTCTTCACGGCCGAGAAATTCCCTTCCTCACAGCCGTGCACGAAGCCTTCCGTCACGCGCTTCAGGTCTTCCCAGCGGCGGCGGATGTCCTTGGCCTCGGTCTTCGTGATGTGGCTGTCCCCGGACGCGGCGGCGATGACGCCGAGCATGTCCGCGAACTCCTGCACGATCTGGTTCGTGGCCGGGATGACCTGATAGGGATGCGGCCAGTGCGCCTTTGGGTTGTGGATGAAAAAGCCGCCGGCGCGTTCGCAAATCCACTGCGCGAGCCTGGGATCGCTGGTGCTCTTGATGAGCTGCTCGATGCGGTCGAGCGGGTTGGCCAGGCCGCTGCCCTCGACGTTCTCCGGTGGCTCGGCCCACTTGTAAATCATGGAGAGCGAGAGGTGGAGGTCGGCGGCGATTTGCTTGGCGCTGGAATCCTTGATGACCTCGCGGAGCAGCTCGTGAGATTGCATGGCGGCGGTTGTAGCACGGGGCAGGGGCGGGGTGAAGTGGAGAAGCGCTGCGACAAATCCCCCTTCGGTTGAAATCAGAAGCGGAGGAAGGCGAGTGGACGCTGGGTCAGGCCGGGCCGCGACGAATCAAGCGCACGGCGTCGAGTCGCAGGCGCGCGGCGCTGAAATGCTGCGCCAGCGCGGCCTGCTGCTGCACCAGCGCCGTCACTTCCTCGGGCCGCACGTTTGGATTCACCCGCTGCAATGCGGTGAGCCGCGCGATTTCATGGCCGAGGCCGGCGTCCATCTGCTGCCTCGCCCGCGCCACGAGTGCAGGCACGCGTTGGTTCACCATCGCCTCCGCCCGTTTCACCAGCTCCGGGAGCAAATTTTCGCGCAGGCCGGGCAGGTCCAGCAGCGCGTGCAGGTCGCCGGGCTTCAGCCGTCGGGCGAATGCCTCCGCGTCCCACGTCGCGCTCTCGTCCTTGCCCACGTGGTCCATCAAGACACGGACCGGTGTCGGCGGCAGGAAGCGATCCGCGTGCAGCGCGGGCGGCGCGATGCACTCCAGCACGAACACCGCTTCCAGATACAGCGCGCGGACCTGCGCGTCCGGCCAGTGCGCGACGCTGCTGTTGCCCCGCTCGGAGCCGAGCAGCAGGTCGAGCGCTGCCGTCACGAGCGGATGATCCCAGCTCAGGAATTGCACGTCCTCCCGCACCAGCGCGCGCGAGCGGTCGGCGGTCACGGTCAAACCCTCGGCGGGCAGCCCGGGAAACGAATCGGCGAACACGCCCGCCGAGCCGAGCCTGTAAGTGCGAGGCCACAGCTCCTCGACGTGCAGGTTGTAATGGTCGAAGACCGAGAGCAAGAAGGTGTCGAGCGAACGGTCGCCGTCCTGCCGGCGGATTTCCTGGACGATCGGAGCGGCGGCGGCAGGGCGGAATGAATTGAGTTCGAGCAGACGGTCACGGCCTTGCTCCAGCCGCGTCGCGAGTTCGGCGGCAGCTCGCTGCGTCTCCGCGATGAGCCGCTGAAGTTCTTCCCGAGCCGTCGCCTGCGTCTCGTGGAAGTCCTGCGCGAGGTCATGCACGCGCGGCCCGAAGCGCTCCAGCAGCTCGCGTCCGCCGCGCAGGTTTCGCGCGCAGGCGTTCAGCCCCTCGTCATACCAGCGCGCCAACACCTCCTGCGAGCTGCCCACCGTGAACGGGACGTGGACGTGAATCTCCGCAGCCTGCCCGATGCGGTCCAGCCGTCCGATGCGTTGCTCTAGCAGCTCCGGGTCAAACGGCAGGTCGAAGAGCACGAGCTGATGTGCGAACTGGAAGTTGCGTCCCTCGCCGCCGATCTCCGAGCAGAGCAGAAGTCGCGCGCCGTCGTCCTCCGCGAACCACGCGGCGTTGCGGTCGCGCTGCACCAGCGGCAACCCCTCATGGAACAGCGCGACTTGCAGGCTCACCTGCTCCCGCAGCGCGGCCTCGATGGCGAGGACCTTCGCCTGCGTGCGGCAGATGAGCAGCACCTTCTCCTTCGGCTGCGAGCGCAGCAGCTCCACCAGCCACGCCACGCGCGGATCGTGGCGGTAGTCCGGCTCGAACGCGCCGCCCGCGCCCGTGTCAGCCGAGAATTCATCCGCCAGCGCATCGAACAAGCGCGTCGCACCCGCCGGTGCGGTCAGCGGCTGCAAGTGAACTGTGCGCAGCGGAAAGCCCTTCATCGCAGCGCGGGTGTTGCGGAACATCACGCGCCCCGGCCCGTGCTGGTCAATCAAGTCGCCGAGGAGTTGTTCGCGCAGCGCAGCGTCTCCGGCGGCGATGCGCCCGAGCTTCGCCTGCACCGACGGCGCGTCGGCTCTGAGAATCGCGGTGAGCAACGTCGCTTCGTCCGAGTCGAGCGGCTGTTGGCCGAGCAGCTTTCCTGCAATGCCCGCCACCGCGCGATACTGCTCCGCCTCGCGGATGAAGGCCGCGAGATCGTGGTAGCGATCCGGGTCCAGCAGCCGCAGCCGCGCGAAGTGGCTGGCCATGCCGAGCTGCTCCGGCGTCGCCGTCAGCAGCAGCAGGCCGGGAGTCTGCCGCCCCAGTGCTTCGACGAGCGCGTATTCCGGACTGACGGACTCCAGGCTCCAGCCGAGGTGATGCGCCTCGTCCACCACGACGATGTCCCAGCCGGCGGCCAGCGCCTGCGCGCGGCGGCGCTCGTTGCCCGCGAGCAGCCCGACGCTGCACAGCACCAACTGGTCGTCGAGGAAGGGATTTGCATCCGGCTGATGCGCCTCGATGGACGCGCACCGCTCCTCATCGAAGAGGTGAAACCACAGGTTAAAGCGGCGCAGCAGCTCGACGAACCATTGGTGAATGAGCGGCTCCGGCACGAGGATCAACGCGCGCCGAACGCGCCCAGTCTGAAGCAGCCGATGCACAATCAGGCACGCCTCGATGGTCTTGCCCAGGCCGACTTCATCGGCGAGCAGGACGCGCGGCGCGAGGCGTCCGGAGATTTCCGAGGCGAGGTAAAGCTGATGGGGAAGAAGATCAATGCGTCCGCCCACGAAGCCGCGCACGGGCGATTGCCGGCGACGGTGCTGGTGACGCAGCGCGGCGCAGCGAAGGTCGAAGACGGCAGGTGCTTCCGCCACACCGTTGACCAGACGCTCCTCCGGGCGGTTGAACGTGAGCGTGTCGCTCAACTCCGTCTCGCAGACGCGGCCAACCGCGCCGTGGTAGCTGATCAAGCCCGCGTGTTCAGTGAGCGACTGCACCACGAACGCCGGGTGCGCGCGGCATTGGATGCGGTCGCCCGGACGGAAGCGCACACGCCGCAGCGGGGCGTTGTCCAGCGCGTAGGCGCGCGTCTCGCCCGTGGCGGCGAAGGCCAGCGTGACCACTCGGTCCGTGACCGACTGGACCGCGCCAAGCCCCAGCTCCGGCTCCGTCTCGCTCATCCAGCGTTGACCCGACTGAAACTGTGACGACATGCGTTTGGTTTGGCCAACCTCGGACATTGACGGGTCCGCCCGGTCGGCGACGCATGGTGGAGAGACGGAGGCAATTTGGCCATCCCAAGCCAGTCGCGAAAAAATCTTGGCAACGGGCGGCAGAAGCGAACAATGGCCCCGTCAGCCGAAACGGGCGGCCCGGTCAGGGCCGCGAGAATCACCGACATGCTAGCCATCATTGAGCAGATTCAGACGGCGCTGGGAGGCAACGCGGGACTGGCGCTCGGATACATCCTGCTGGCAGTGCTCTCAAGCCACCTTGTCCTGATGGCTTACTCGTCCGTGACGCGCCTGGTCCACGAGCGCACGCAGCAGCGGTTGGATCGCGAACGGCTGGAGACCTTGGTGCTCGCCGCGAAGTATCGCTTCAAGGAGGCGCAGGAAGTCATCCAAGGCTGGAACGGCTACCGCAAGTTCACCGTTACCCAGAAGTCCACAGAGTGCGAGGACGTGAACTCCTTCTACCTCGTCCCGCACGACCGCAAGCCGCTCCCTCCTTACAAGCCCGGCCAGTATCTCACCTTCACCCTGGACATCCCCGGCCGCGACAAACCGGTCGTGCGCTGCTACTCGCTCTCGGACAGCCCGGCGCGGTCGGATTTTTACCGCGTCACCATCAAGCGCGAGAAGGCTCCGCCGGACAAGCCCGACGTGCCCCACGGCGTCGCGTCCGGCTTCTTCAGCGACCACGTCAAGGAAGGCGACCTCCTCAACGTGAAGGCGCCGACAGGGCACTTCTACCTCGACATGACGAAGAACACGCCCATCTGCCTGCTGGGCGGCGGCGTGGGATTGACGCCTATGTTGAGCATGGCCAAGGCAGTCGCCGAGAGTGGGTCGCGGCGTGAAGTGTGGCTTTACTTCGGCTGTCGCAGCGGAGCCGAGCACATGCTGCGCGAAGACCTGAACAAGCTGCGGAACTTCGAGAACATCCGCGTCGTCGTCTGCTACAGCCGTCCTGCCAAGGGCGAAACCAAGGGCGAGGACTACGACCGCGAGGGCCGCGTGACCATTGATGTCCTCAAGGAGATGCTGCCCTCGAACAACTACGAGTTCTTCATGTGCGGCAACGGCGCGTTCATGAAGGCGCTCAACGACGGTCTCGAAGCCTGGGGCGTCCCGGAGAAGGACATTCACTACGAGGCCTTCGGCCCTGCCACGGTGAAGAAAAAGGCTGCACCCGTCGCCGCGGCCGGAGCCGCCGCCGGCCCTGCGTGCAAAGTCATCTTCGCCAAGTCCGGCAAGGAGCTGGAGTGGAACCCCACCGCTTCCAACCTGCTCGACTTCGCGCTGGAGCAAGGCCTGCGCATCGAGTCCGGCTGCCGCGCTGGAAGCTGCGGTGTGTGCTCCGTCGCCATCAAGTCCGGCACCGTGGACTACGTGAAGGAGCCTGATGCGCCGCCCGAGGGCGGCTCCTGCCTCACCTGCATCTGCCGCCCGAAAGGCGACCTCGTCCTCGACGCCTGACGCGCATGGACACGGTTCACTTCGTCATAGACAAGCCCCAGCGGTGGGACAGCTCGTTCGACCCGGACATGACGGAGGCGGACGTGAACCGCCTCATGGAGATCCGGCCGTTCAGCGAGATGGACGTGAGCAAGTTCTCCAAGCGCACGCCGCTGCGGGGCATCCTCAGGAACGACGCGCGCATCCGGCGCTTCAAGAACGGCGAGATCATCGTGCGCGCGGGGGACTACGGCTCCTCAGCCTTCCTCGTGCTCTCCGGACACGCGCGCGTGGTTCTGAACCCTGGACTGCCCGCCTCCATGCTCGGGCGGCGCAAGTCCCAATACAAATCGTTCTTTCAAATCGTCGCCCAGCTCTGGACCAACCCGCGCGATCCCGAGGTCCGCACCGCCGCCGAGCTGGAGCAGGACAGCGGCGTCAAAGTCAGCGGCAAGCAGCGCGGCGTGTTCCTCCAGGACGTGCCGCGCATACTCGACGAGCACAAGACCGCCACGATGGCACCGGGCGATTTCTTCGGGGAGATCGCCGCGTTGAGCCGCGCGCCCCGCACCGCCACCATTTTCGCCGTCGGTGACCAGACCGAGCTGCTCGAAGTCCGCTGGCAGGGCCTGCGCGACCTGCTGCGATTCGATGACCATCTGCGCCACCACATTGACCGCATCTACCGCGAGCGCACGCTCGCCACGCACCTGCGCGAGATCCCCATATTCGAACGGCTCAACGATGAGCAGCTCAAGCGCGTCATCGAGCAGACGCAGTTCGGCACCTACGGCGACTACGACTGGTCCGGCGACTACAAGCGCCTCGCCAAGGAAGGCACGCGCTCGCCCGAGAAGGAGACCATCATCGCGCAGGAGGGCGACTACCCGAACGGCGTTGTGCTCATCCGCTCCGGCTTCGCGCGCCTGAGCCAGAAGTTCGGCCACGGCCACCGCACGCTCAACTACCTCAGCGCCGGCTGCGAGTTCGGCCTGCGCGAGATCGCGCACAACTGGCTTCAGCGCACGGACTCGGTGCCCTTCCAGCAAACGCTGCGCGTCATCGGCTACACGCACGTCATCGTCGTGCCGACCGCAGTGATGGAGGAGGTGGTCCTGCCCACCGTGCCGGAGGACGAGCTGCCGTCGCGCTTCACCGCCGAGGAGCTGGCGGGCACGGAGCAATCGGAAACCCAGCGCAAGCTCGACGCCGGCGCGAAGATCGGCCCGGAGCTGATGGAGTTCCTCACGGAGAACCGCTACTTCAACGGCACCTCCACGATGGTCATAGACATGGAGCGCTGCACGCGCTGCGACGACTGCGTGCGCGCCTGTGCGACGACCAACGAGGGCAACCCGCGTTTCCTCCGACACGGCCAGATCAGCGGCCGCATCATGGTGGCGAACTCCTGCATGCACTGTGCCGACCCGGTCTGCCTCATCGGCTGCCCGACCGGCGCGATCCACCGCGGCCAGGTCGGCGGCGAGGTGATCGTCAACCAGGCCACCTGCATCGGGTGCAGCATCTGCTCGAACAACTGTCCCTACGAGGCCATCCGCATGGTGGAGATCCGCGAGGAGGACGGCGCCTTCATGGTGGACAAGGACATGAAGCCCATCGTCAAGGCGACCAAGTGCGACAAGTGCTCCGACCAGATCGGTGGCCCGGCCTGCGAACGCTCCTGCCCGCACGGTGCTCTCCGCCGACTGGACATGAACAACCTCGACGCGTTCGCGCGCTGGCTCAACCGATGAGAGGATTTCTCCGACGCCGCCTGCTCTGGGGCAGCCTGCTGGTCGCGGCCAGCGTAGCGGTCGCGTCCGTGTATGTCGTCTGGGCGGGCGCGACCACCCGCGCAGCCTACCTTAGCGGCTGGCTGCTCTTCGCCGTGATGGTGCTGCTCACCGGCTACAACTGGTTCAAGAAAATCCCCTACCTGCCGCTGGGCCGCTCCGAGGTGTGGCTGGAATTCCACATCTACGCGGGCCTCTTCACCGGCGTGCTCTTCCTCCTGCACGTCCGCCTGCGCTGGCCCACCGGCTGGTTCGAGATCGTCCTGACCGTGCTCTACGCCATCGTCATGGTCAGCGGCGTGCTGGGCATCATCATCTCGCGCGGCTGGCCCAAGCGCCTCACCGCGCGCGGCGGCGAGGTGCCTTACGACCGCATCCCCGTCATCCGCCGCCAGCTCCGCGAGCAGGCCGAGGCGCTCGCCCTTAACTCTGTTGCCGAGGCGAAGTCCGCGACCATCGCCGAGTTCTACACGCGCCGGCTTCACGACTTCTTCGCCGGGCCCCAGAACTTTCTCTCACACCTCGTCGAGGTCCGCCTGCCGCTCAACGCGCTGCTCAACGAACTGGGCGACCTCAACCGCTTCCTCAACGAGCAGGAGCGCAAGGTCACCGCGCAGCTCGTCACGCTCGTCCGCCAGAAGGACGGCCTCGACTACCAGCGCGCGCTCCAGCTCACGCTGCGCCTCTGGCTCTTCGTCCACATCCCCCTCACCTACAGCCTCATGCTCTGGGCCATCGCTCACATCGTGCTGGTTTATGGCTTCTCCGCCGGAGCGAGATAACTCAAATGATGAACGATGAACAAAGAAGTATGAACCGGAACGATGCAGTTGGAGACGCGCTCCCTTCAACGCAGAGACGCAGAGGACGCAGAGGAACGCAGAGTTTGAGCCAGGCAGTTTGCGTTCACCATTTGGTGGGCTTCGCCGATGACTTCTCTGCGCCCCTCTGCGCCTCTGCGTTAAAGTGGAGCCATCGGATTTCAACTGCATCGTTCCGGATGAACGAAGGCCTCGCGCGACGAGCCGAAGCTGCCCATTCATCATTCATCATTCATCATTCATAATTGCCTTGAAGGACCAGCTCCCATCGCCCGACTTCGACCGCAGCCGCTATGAGCGGCCCAATCAGGATTGGGAATGCGGCTGGACGTGCGACGGCTGCCCCTGCCGCATCGGCCCCTCGCCCTCCGGCGCATGCCGCGCCAGCGCCGAGTGCCGGCCAGTGCTGGAAAAGAAGGACGGCGAGGACAAGGGCCGCTGGCGCTGCACCCGGCCCAAAGAGCACGGCGGGCCCTGTGCTGACGGCCCGCTGGCTGACGGCAGTTGCGCGTGCCCCATCCCGACCTGCCAGCCGCGCCGCACGCTCCGCAACATGCGCGGACAGCTCTGCATCGCCGTGACCGCCGTCACATTCGCCGTTCTGCTCGTCGGCTTCTTCGGCCCTTGGCAATGGCGCTTCATCTCGGCGGGGCCCGTCTCCTCGCACCACCATGGCGTAGTCTTCTCGCAGATGAAACATGCGTGGCCCGGCAGCGACGGCTGCGGCGCGTGCCACACCGCCGCGCATGGCGACCTCCGCGAGTGGGTGCGCGCCGCGTTCCTTGCCCGGCCCGGCCCGCTGGAGCCGCACCGCCTCCACACCGTCACCGCTGGGGACATGTCGGAGATAGACCGCAACTGCCTCGCCTGCCATCCCGGCCACAAGTTCCACCAGCCCAATGTCAGCCGCGACCACTCGTGCTCCGCCTGTCATCGCGAGCACCAGGGCCGCGGCCGGATGCCCGCGCCGGCGGACACCGAATGCCTCTCCTGCCACGGCAACGCGACCGTGATGGAGGCCTCGCTCAAGCAGGGCGAGAAGCTCCCGCGCTCCGCGTTCAACTTCCGGCAGGCCGAGGGACGCGTGCTCTTCCAAGTGCCGCGTCCGGACCAAGGCTACACGATGGTCTTCAAGTCCTTCGCTGGCGATCACCCGGAGTTTCAGGTCCACTCACAGCGGTTGAAGGACACCAACACGCTCGCGTTCAACCACGCACTCCACCTTTCCGACCTCGTGAAGCGCAACGGCCAGCCCCTCGCCTGCGCCGACTGCCACCAGCCCGACGCCGGCGCCGCGCACTTCCAGCCCGTGACCTACGCGAAGAACTGCCAGACCTGCCACGCGCTCCAGTTCGACGCGGGCAATCCGCAGATGCGCGTCCCGCACGGCGAACCGGCCAACGTCCGCTCCTACCTCCGCAGCCTGCCGACGCAATATGCCGACCTTGCACGTCGGTCGGGCGTGACCGCACAGGCCGAGACGGAGAAGTTCGTCGCCGAGCAGATGCGCCAGCTCCGCGAGCGCGCCTTCAACGGGGAGAACCTGGAGCAGCAAGTCTTCTTTGCCAGCGATCCATCGAAGCAGCTCGCCGTCGGCGCAAGCCCCGGCAGCGTAACCGCGCGCGCGCGTTTCGCCGGCTGCGCCTACTGCCACGACGTGAAGCCCGGCGGCGCGGACGGCTTGCCGAAGATCTCCCGTGTCACAACGCCTGACCGCTGGCTGATCCGCGGTGAGTTCAACCACGCCAAACACGCGATTGTCTCCTGCAAGGAATGCCACGCCGTGGAGTTGAGCCGCCGCACCGAGGACATTCTCCTTCCCACAAAGAAGAGCTGCACCGAATGCCACAGCCCGCAAGGAGGCGTCTCCCAAAGCTGCTCCACCTGCCACAGCTACCACACCGTCCACGGCACCCACACCCACCAGCACATCGCGCGGTAATGGAGCTGGTGGCGCGGCATTCATGCCGCAAGACGGACGCGAGGTGCGGAGAACCTCGGATTGCAGCCGGGCCTGCTGCGGCATGAACGCCGCGCTCCAACCGGTTCCTCTGTGTGGCTGTCTTGGAGGTGGGGTTTCGCCCAAAGCGAAGTTCCACCGTATTGCTTGGGAAGCTGTGTCGCGGTCTCCGACACGGAAACCCACAACGCCCCGTCGAGACAGGTGACGACCGGGGTGGAATCCGCCGGGCGGCCTAGAATTTGCCGTTGACGGTGAGGCCGACGTAGCCCGCGCCATTGTCGGTGAGCTGCGTGCGCTGGCTGTAGTAGTGAAAACGGCGCTCAAGGGCGTAGCCGCCTTCGAGGCCGAGGTTCAGGTGCCGGCTGAAGCTGTAGTTGAGGCCAGTTGCCAGGCGCAGTTCGCGGTAGTCGAGCATCTGGTTGTTCAGCGTCGGGAAGCCGGACTTCGTGCCGAGGTCGGTGGCAACCCGATAGGCGACCTGGCGCCATTCCGCACCGGTGTAGAGGAGCAGGTCATCGCTGGCCTGAAACTCGATGCGCGGGCGGGGCATGATGAGGTTGAGCGTCCAGTATTCCGCGAAGCGCCAGCGCACACCGGGGCCGCCATAGACGGGAAACTCAGAGCGCAGGTCCACATACATGCCGAGGAGCCACATGAGGTCGTCGTTGGCCTGCCAGGCGAGCACGACGTTGAACGGGACGTTCATGTCACCCCAGCCGAAGTCGCGGAAGTCGCTGTAGATGCCTGGGCGGGCGTTGACCCAGAGGGAGAGGTTGTTGCGCAGCGCCCAGTTGCCGGTGAGCTGCAGGCCGGCGTTGCCCAGGACGTTCGGGATGGGCACGCCGGGGCCGACGTCGAAGTCGTTGCGCCGATACTCGGCGGCGACGCGGAAGGTGAAATCGTCCGTGGCGCGCACCGCAACGCCGCCGACCATGTGCATGTGCGTGGAGTCAACGCTGCCGAGCCGCACGGAGCCGAGTGAAAGCCGGGAGCCGGAAAGGAACGCGGCGCCAGCCTCGTATTCGAGCTGGACGGTGTTGCCGCGGGGCGGCACGTGCCAGTAATCCGCGTGCGCGGTCACGGCTGCAAGCGTCACTGCCATTCCGAGGAGCGCCGAGGTTGTCTTCATGCGTGGGGCGGAGCGTGGGAGATTTAGGGCCGTTTGGCAAGGCACGGATTACGCGAACGGTTCGTTGGAAAAACTCCTTGCCGCACTTTCTCGCCCGCCGGAAGCTCGCGCCCGTCTCAACCAATCCACTGACAAAACTACATTGCCCATGAGCGCCGAAGCCCGCTTAGCCGAACTCAACCTCGAACTCCCTGCCGCCCCGAAGCCCGCGCACGTTTACAAGCCCGTCGTCATTGCCGGGAACATGTGCTACGTCTCCGGTCACGGCCCGCTCAAGGCCGACAAGACCATGATCACTGGCGTCTTGGGGAAGGACTTGAACCTCGAGCAGGGCCAGGCCGCCGCGCGGCAGGTCGGCCTCGCCATCCTCGCCACCGTGCGCAACGAGCTGGGCAGCCTCGACCGCGTGAAGCGCCTCGTGAAAACGCTGGGCATGGTCAACACCGCCGCCGACTTCTACGACCACCCGAAGGTCATCAACGGCTTCAGTGAGCTGATGCGCGAAGTATTCGGCGACGACGCGGGCGTGGGCGCGCGCAGCGCCGTGGGCATGGGCCCGCTGCCAGGGAACATCGCGGTGGAAGTGGAGTGCATTTTTGAGCTGAGGTGAAAGGCGGGAGCAGGATTAGGATTACGATTATGATGAGCACGAAGCAAAAACCGTCCGTCGCCGCCGTTCCCACTCCTGCTCGTAATCCTAATCTTAATCCTGCTCCTCTCCGCCTCCTCACCTCGGGGGCGACATTGCAATCTTTATGACCGACCAATCGACAGAATACTATGCGGGATGGGGCACGCTCGCGTTGGTCAACGCCGGCCTAGCCCAAGGCAAAGGTCGCAGCGGGTTGGGCTGGTTTCTCCTGTCCATCCCGTTCGGTCCCATCGCGACGCTGCTAATTGTCTTGCTGGATCGCGTGGCTCTGCCGACCTCGCAGGAACAGAAGCCGAAATCCTTCTTCTCATGAACTCGCTGCAAACGCTTGCCTCGCTCTGCCTGCTTCTCGCGCTCACCGCCTGCCAATCCCCGCCGCCGCCACCGCCGCAGATTCAAGTCACCACCACCGTCACCCCGCTGCCCGACACCATCGAGCGCCGCGTCGCGGAGTTGAAGCTCACGCTGCCGACCGCCAGCAAACCCGGCCCAACCGCCACGATCACCTCCGTCGTCGTCAGCGGGAACCTCGCGTTCGTCTCCGGCCACATCTCGCGCGCGGCGGACGGCAAGCTCATCACGGGCCGCGTGGACGAGGAACTCACCGTCGCGCAGGGCAAGGACGCCGCGCGCCAGTGCGGCCTCGCCATCCTCGCGTCGCTGCGACAGGAACTCGGCACGCTCGACCGCGTGCGCCGCGTGGTGAAGGTGCTGGGCATGGTGAACTGCCCGCCCGGCTTCAAGGACCAGCCGCAGGTCGTCAACGGCTTCAGCGAACTGATGCTCGACGTGTTCGGCCGCGAGCGCGGCCTCGGCGCGCGCAGCGCCGTGGGCGTCGCCTCCCTGCCCAGCAACGTGGCGGTGGAGGTCGAGGCGGTGTTTGAGATTATAGAGAAGTGAGCTCACCATGCGAACCCGAGACGTCGCATCCTCTCTAACGATATGCACCAAACCCGAAGAATCCTCATCTCGGAGCGAGTCTTTTCAGGAAAAGACCTCAGTCGGATAGCTGAGATCTTCGATAAACAGGCTGCTCTTGCAAAGAAATCTGACCACCATTCATCCCTAAACTTCGTTGTCAGGTATTCCGACGACACAACGCTTGAAGGTGATTCTTCTCAAATCTTCGACGATGAATCTCTGGTGTATTCCGCTCGGCCGGTGGCGATACGAATGTCGTTCAACAATTACAAGTTGAAGCGTTCGATTTCGCTGTCTCTGGACCATGGCGATTCGTCGTCGTCGTTCACCAACGCGGCCGAATTAAGTGCTGAGGAGCCGGCTTGGCTGGGTGAAAACTTCCTGGCTATGAAGGAGGCTCTTGATGTTGTTCGCCCACAAACCTGTTGGCTTCGAAAGCATCCGACGATTCTCTTTCATCTGATAGCGGTAGGTATTGGGTGTATTGCAGAAGCGTTTTTTGACGGGGCACTGACGCTTCTTTTCCGTGCAGTGGACCTTTCAGAAGTTGTCAGACCGCTTCCACAGGATTCACCGTGGCGGCGGGTGATTGCGTCGGCATACCCGTTCTTTTACCTGATGGGATGGCTCTGGCGCTGGATGCTGGGTAGTTGCTTTGGGGCGTATTCCGTCCACAAGTGGTTGTTAGCCGCGTGGCCAAAGGTTGAACTGGATATTGGGCTCGACCACCTAAAGATGGAGAAAAGCAAGAGGCAGCGGCTTCAAGCTGCACTGGTCTTGGGGGGCTTACCTATCGCAGCCAATCTCCTAACTGATCTCATTAAATGGCATTTCAGTAAGTAGCAGACCGGTTAGGGCCGATTGTCAAAGTGCTTTGTCCTTTCGGCTTCAGGATTTTTCCTAGAATCTCCGCCTATGAATCCTGATTGGTATCGCGTAGCCAATGTCGCCGAAGTGCCCTCGCCCTCGCTGCTCGTGTATCCCGACCGCGTGGCGGAGAACGTGCGGCGGATGATTGCCGTGGCAGGCGGCGCGGCGCGGCTGCGACCGCACATGAAGACGCACAAGATGCCGGACATCATCCGGCTTCAGCTCGGGCTGGGCATCACGAAGTTCAAGTGCGCCACCATCGCGGAGACGGAGATGACCGCAGGCTGCGGCGCGCCAGACGCGTTGCTGGCGTATCAGCCGGTCGGGCCAAACGTGGGCCGGCTGCTCGCGCTCGCGCAGAAATTTCCGGGCACGAAGTTCTCCGCCGTGGCGGACGACGCGGACGCCATCCGCGCGCTGGGCGCGGCCTTCGCGGCGGCGGGACGCACGCTGGACCTTTACCTCGATGTGGACATGGGCATGCACCGCACGGGCGTCGTGCCGGGGCCGAAGGCGGTGGAACTCTGCCGGCTCATTACCGGCACGCCGGGCCTGAAGGCGGCGGGCCTGCACTGCTACGACGGGCACAACCACATCACGGACCTGGCCCAGCGCACGGAGCAATGCGAGCGCGAGTGGGCGGCGGTCGAGCAGTTGCACGCAGACTTGAAGGCGGCGCAACTGCCGGTGCCAAACATCGTTGCGGGCGGCACACCGACGTTTCCGATTCATGCGAAGCGCGCCGATGTGGAATGCAGCCCCGGCACCTGCGTGCTGTGGGATTTCGGCTACGGCACGATGCTGCCGGACATGGATTTCCTGCCCGCCGCAGTGTTGCTCACGCGCGTCATCAGCAAGCCGGGCGAGAACCGTCTGTGCCTCGACCTCGGCCACAAGGCGGTCGCGGCGGAGAACCCGCACCCGCGCGTGAAGTTCCTAAACCTCATCGGCGCGGAGGCGGTGATGCAGAGCGAGGAGCATCTCGTGGTGGAGACGATGCGCGCGAGTGAGTTCGCCGTGGGCGACGTGCTCTACGGCATCCCGCGCCACATCTGCCCGACGGTCGCGCTGCATTCGTTCGTGACCACAGTCAGCAGCGACGGCAAGGCGGGGGAGCGTTGGAAGGTCACGGCGCGCGAGCGGCAGTTGACGGTGTGAGCGGGACGTGAACGATGGAAACCACGGCGCGTCTGGAGCCGGCGGGCAGGTTTGACAACGCACGTTCTCCCAGCCTTAACTGCGCAATGAACTTGATCCGCCTCGCCGCCCTCGCCGCCGCTTTCCTCCTCGTAGCGTTCCGCCTGTCCGCAGCCCCGCCGAACATCGTGATGATTGTCTCGGACGACCATCACTGGGGCGACTACGGCTTCATGGGGCATCCGCATCTCAAGACCCCGCACTTGGACAAGCTCGCGGCGCAGAGCCTCACCTTCACGCGCGGCTATGTGCCCTCGAGCCTGTGCTGTCCGAGCCTCGCATCCATGATCACCGGGCTGTATCCGCACCAGCACAAGGTCACGAGCAACGACCCGCCGCCGGTGCCGGGCTTGAAGGGCGCGGAGTTCCAGAAGTCGAAGCACTTCGCAGACGGGCGCGAGCTGATGTCGAAGTTCATCGAGGCCGTTCCCACGCTGCCGCGCGAGCTGGCGAAGCAGGGTTATCTTAGTCTCCAGACCGGCAAGTGGTGGCAAAAGCATTACAGCCGCGGCGGTTTCACGCACGGCATGACCCAGGGCGGGCGGCACGGCGATGCCGGCTTGGACATCGGCCGCAAGACCTTGCAGCCCATCTACGACTTCATCGCCACCGCCAAGCAGGAGAAGAAACCATTCTTCGTCTGGTATGCGCCGATGATGCCGCACGATCCGCACACGCCGCCGCAGCGCCTCCTCGACAAATACAAGGACAAGACCCCGTCGCTTCAGGTCGCGAAGTATTGGGCGATGGTGGACTGGTTCGATGAGACCTGCGGTCAGCTCCTCGCGCATCTCGACGAGCAGAAACTCGCCGAGAACACGATCGTCGTTTATGTCACCGACAACGGCTGGATCACCAATCCCACCACGGGCCGTTACGCCGAGAAGTCCAAGCAATCCCAATACGACGGCGGCCTGCGCACGCCGATCATGGTGCGCTGGCCGGGCAAAGTGAAGCCGCAGAAGTCGCCGCATCTCGCGAGTTCGCTCGACCTCATGCCCACACTGCTGGCCGCCGCCGGCCTCAAGCCCACGCCGCAGATGCCCGGCCTCAACTTGCTCGACGAGAAGGCTGTCGCAGCGCGCAAAGCGGTCTATGGCGAGTGCTTCACGCACAACTTCGTGGACATGCAAAACCCCGCCGCCAGCCTCAAGTGGCGCTGGGTCATCGAGGGCGACACGAAGCTCATCGTCCCCAGCAAGCGCAACCAACCCGACGACGTGGTGGAGCTTTACGACCTCGGCAAAGACCCTCACGAGGAGAAGAACCTCGCGGCCACGGACCAGCCGAAGGTTGAACGCCTGACCAGGCTGCTCGACGCGTGGTGGCCGGCGAAGTAGGTCAGCGCGCCGCTGACTGCTCGGAGCGGACTTGCCAGCCTCGGCGTGCGTTCGCACTCTCCGCCCGTTGTGGCGCAGAAGCACTTCCTCATCATCGGCGGCGGCATCGTGGGCTTGGCCACGGCCATCAAGCTTGCGCGCAAGCTCCCCGACGCGCGCATCACAGTCCTCGAAAAGGAAGCCGGCGTCGGCCGTCACCAGAGCACGCACAACAGTGGCGTGCTGCACTGCGGCCTCTATTACAAGCCCGGCTCGCTCAAAGCCCGCCTCGCAGTCAGCGGCGTCGCGGAGATGACGCAGTTCTGCCGTGAGCACGCCATCCCGCACGACGTCTGCGGCAAGCTCGTCGTGGCCGTGGACGACACCGAGGTCGCGCGGCTGAAGGACTTGCAGGAGCGAGGCACGCAGAACGGACTCGCCGGCCTGCGCTGGCTGAACCGCGAGCAGATGCGCGAGATTGAGCCGCATGTCGGAGGCGTCGCGGCTCTGCACGTCCCGCAGGAAGGCATCGTGGACTACGCGAGGGTCTGCGCCGCGATGCTGGAGCTGATTACCAAGGCCGGGAACCGTGTCGTCACTTCCGCGCGCGTCACGGCCTTACGCGAGAGCGCGACTGGCTGGGTGGCTGAGACGACGGCGGGCGCGTTCGAGGGCGACTTCATCGTGAATTGCGCGGGCCTGCACAGCGACCGCGTGAGCGAGTTGGCTGGCGAGCGCCGCGACGTTCGGATCGTCCCGTTCCGGGGCGAATACTATAAGCTCAAGAAGGACCGCGAGTCGCTCGTGCGTCATCTGATTTACCCGGTGCCCGACCCGGAGTTCCCGTTCCTCGGCGTGCATTACACGCGGATGATCCACGGCGGCATCGAGGCCGGGCCGAACGCCGTGCTGGCCTTCTCCCGCGAGGGTTACACGAAGGCCGACATCAACGTCGGCGACCTGTGGGACGCGGTGACCTTCAAGGGTCTGTGGAACTTCCTCGGCCGGCACAAGCGCATGAGCTGGGAGGAAATGAAACGTAGCTTCAGCAAGCGCCTCTTCTGCGAGTCGCTCCAGCGGCTCGTCCCGGAAATCCGCGAGAGCGACCTTGCGCCCGGCGGTGCCGGCGTGCGCGCGCAGGCGATGTCCCCCGACGGCACGCTCGTGCAGGACTTCTGCCTCGTCGCGCGGCCCAGGGCATTGCACGTCCTCAACGCGCCCAGCCCCGCCGCGACGGCCTCGCTCGCCATCGGCGAGGAGATCGCGCGGCAGGTGGCGGAGGCGCGGTGAGTCACGCGGTGGCTCGTTGGAAAACCTTTTCCTTGGCAGCGCCGGAGCGTTCCCATACAACCGCGCCCGGTTCTTTGAACAACGGCGGAGTTCTTCCGCCACCACCGCTTACAAGTGCAGGGAACCCCGTGAGAACCGGGGACGGTTGCGCCACTGTGACGGGCTACAGACTCCCAATGCCACTGACTGAAGGTCGGGAAGGCGGGAGCGAGGTTTGAGGCCCGGAGTCAGGATACCGGCTTGTCAGCGCTCGTCAGGGCACGCTCACGCGCGCCCGCTTCTCCGACAAAGAGAAGGATGAGGCCAGCCTGCCGAACTGTTTTTCGTCGGGATTCTGAGATGCCTTCATTCTCCAATTTGCGGAGGTGAAGGTTTTTTGCTTTCGCCTCCCATCTGGTCTCCAACACCAACCGCTCCGCGCGCCCAGGAACCCGCGCGGGGCTTGCAGTGAAAGGCCAGATGAAAAAAGTAATCCGTAATCAGTGTTCAGTAATCAGTAGGAGAAACGCCGTTCGTTCTATCTTCTATCCTCTGCTCGCTATCCTCTCGGCCGCAGCCGTAGCGCAGGAGAAGCCAACCAACTCTCCGGTCCAACTCCCGCCGCTCGTCATCACGGCCACGCGCCTGCCGGAGGAAACCATCGCGTTGGAGAAAGTCCCGGCCAACGTCACGGTCATCACACGCGAGGCCATCGCGCAGTCGCCGGCCTTCACGCTGCCGGAGCTGCTGCGGCAGCAGGTGGGCTTCACGTCGCTGGACACCGTCGGCTTCGCGGGGCAGCAGTCGCAGTTCAGCCTGCGCGGCTTCGGGGACAAATCCGGCACGCTCATCCTCGTGGATGGCGTGCGCGCAAACGACGCGGGCGGCGGCTTCTTCCTCTGGAACTCCGTGCCGCTCGCGGCCATCGAGCGCGTGGAGATCATTCGCGGCGGTGCCTCGACCATCTACGGTGAGGGCGCGGCGGCGGGTGTCATCAACATCATCACGAAGGAGGCGGCGAACAAGCCGCTCTCCGGCAGCGTGGGCGCGAGCGGCGGCAACCTCGGCTTCTACCAAGGCAACTTCGCGTTGACCGGTCGCACGAACGCCTTGAGCTACGTCGTCACCGGCAGCCGCAACGAGTGGGCTGGCTGGCGCGACGGCGCGAATTACCGGGGCTGGAACATCCTCGCCAAGCCCTCGGTCGAAACTCCGGCGGGCCGTTTCACCTTCGGCTACCAGTTCCACGACGACTACAGCGAGAACGCGGACGTGCTCACGCCCGCGCAGTTCGCCGCGAACCCGCGCCAGCGCGGCGCGACGCAGTTCACCTTCGAGCAGGAGTTGCATCGCGGCTGGGTGGACTACCACAAGACATTCGAGGAGGCATGGACGGTGAACGCGAAGGCGTTCGCGACGAAGGACAATGGCTTCGGCACCGGATTCGCCAAGGTCACCACGGTGCAGCCCAGCCACGGCGGCACGCTGCAAGTGGACTGGAAGACCGAGCCGTGGCAGCGCGCCAACACGCTCACCTTCGGCGGCGAGGTGGTGCGGCAGGAGTTCGCTCAGACGATCGAGGGCTTCGGCACGACGACCACTGTGCTCGACTCCACCACGCTGAGCTTCTTCGCGCAGGACACGCTGCAACTGCTGCCCAAACTCTCGCTCGCGGCCGGCGTGCGCTTCGATCATCGCAGCTCGTCTCTCGACATTCCCAACCTGTTTCCGCCGCCGCCGCCGTTCACCGGGACCAAGCAGAACAATGTGTGGAGCCCGAAGGTCAGTCTGAGCTACGAGTTCGCGGAGAAGTCCTCGGCTTGGGCCTCGCTCTCGCAGGCCTACCGCCTGCCCAGCGCGAACGACATCGTGAGCGGCGACCCGCGCTTCGCAAGCAACGCGTCGCTCGTGCCGGTGAACGCGCGCACGGTCGAGTTCGGCATGCGCAGCCAGCGCCACGCGCTCCTCGGCGGCAGCGTCGCCTACTATCACAGCTGGGTGGACGACGACATTTTCTCCGACCCGGCGACGTTTGGTAACAACAACGCCAACGCCATCCGGCAGGGCGTGGAACTCGCCTTGAACTCACGGCCAGCCGAGTGGATGGACCTGGACTTCAGCGCGACGTGGTCGGACGCGCACTTCACGAGCGGCGCGTATGCCGGGCAGCAGCAGGTGCTCGTGCCGGACTGGCAGTTGAACGGCGGCGTGAATTTCCGCCCCGCCGCCGGCTGGACGTGGCGCGTCGAGACGGTCTATGTCACCGGCCAGCGGCACTTCAACGACCTGCCCAACACGGTCTCGCAAAACACCTACACGGTGGTGAACACGAAGTTGAGCTACCAGTGGAAGAACCTCACGACCTACGCGTCGGTGAACAACCTCCTCGACCGGCTCTACGAGCAGTTCCCGACCTACAATGCGTTCGTCACCGCGCTGCGCCACAACCCCGCGCCGGGAATCAACTTCCAGCTCGGCGTCACCGTGACGTTCTGAATCAAGCTTGTAGCCGCCGAGGTCAGGAGGCGGAGGCACGGAAGTCTTTCCGCCTCCCCAACTCGGCGGCTACCCTTCGCCCATGAGCCGCCACGCCGAAAGCAAGCGCTGCCCCGAGTGCGGCGCGGCCTTCGAGTGCCTCGCGCACTGCGCCGCGAACACCTGCTGGTGCATGGAGCTGCCGCGTCTCCCGATGCCGACGGACGCGTCCGCCGACTGCCTCTGCCCCGCATGCCTGCGCGCCCGCATCGCGCAGGAGGCGAAACGCGCAACGCCACCCTGTAGCGG
>JBEBFV010000032.1:0-23419 GCA_040081795.1 Limisphaerales bacterium
ATCTCATTCTCCCCGCAGTGAAATGGTGGAGTCGGTGGGTAACGCTCCCACATCAACCTGCTTGCAAAGCAGGTGCATTGCTTGTCTGCCACGACCCCGTGAAATTGGAAGGCTGCCTCCGTGCCGCCCGGAGTGAGCTGAGTTTTGGAGACTCGGCCGCGTGCTGACGCGCAGCCTGTGGAAAGTGAAGGGCCGGGAGCGCCTGCGCGCCCCCGGCCCGTGCCATTTCAACAAAGAACAAACACCGCCTGGTGGTCTATGCGACCCCAGCCCGCGGATTCACGGCGGCTGTTTCGGTGTTTAAGGGCACACCTCTTGCGAAGCCCTTGGATTGTAAAAGGGGGTATGAGTCGCCTTGGCGACCATCCGCATGACGGATGGGCACACCACACCGGTTGAGATTCATGTCTCTTCTCCGGACAAATTTGCTTGGCGCGACTGACATCATATAGATGTCACAATACTTCTGGTCACAGTGCGTTCACTTTCGTTTGTATGTGTCCTACTCGATCACATGGCTGCTGACTTCATCCGACCAACAAAAAACCCTGCTTACTTTCGGTAAGCAGGGTGAGTCGAAAACTGGTTCTCTCGTTACCTGCTTACTGGGGACCGCTTCGGGTTAAGGGCGGGGATATACCCCGACATACCGAACTGGCGTCCCAGACTGAACGCGTCAGCACAACGCGCCCACTCATGACGTGTCGCCAAGGCGACTGTCAGTCTGGTCTGTTGTATTGACTGGTTCATACAGGTCTTCGAATGCGATAGACTTCTAATACGAGACAAAGGTTACGTCAATACGTTTTTGTGATTCGGTTCATTTTATTAGGCCTGTCATTGGAGTCATGGCTGAGTGCTTGGCTGGTTCCGCTTCGCTCCCCCGCAGCCTCTTGCCGTTCAACCCATCATGGAATGCTTTCCAGATGAAGAATTGAAATCCCTGAATCCTCACCCCGCCACTCCCGCCGGCGCACAGACCTTGACCTCCAGGTCGCCGAAGCGTCTCCGGTGGGCCGGCGTCGAGATCGGGCTGACGAGGTAGTTTTTGCCGTGCGGATACGCCGTGCGTAAGACGCGGAGATTGCCGGCGTCGAACTCGCCCGGATTCCATTTGCACTCTATGGCGTCCACCGCGTCCCGGCCGCGCACGAGCACGAAGTCCAGCTCATGCCCGGCCTTGTCGCGCCAATAGTGCATGCCGGCCTGCCGCACCGATTTCCCATGCCGGGCGATCCTTGCCTTACTTGCGTGGCACCGTGCTGATGAAATTCTCCGCGACGTCCGGGTTGCCGTTGCCCTTGTATCTCGCCGCGTGCGGAAACGGGAAGAGTGGACGGGTGCGGAGGACCTTGCCACTCGCGTCACGCTTCTCGGCCATGAGCTTCTTCGGTGCCTGGTCTTCCTCGACCCAGCGGAGGATGGCTTCATTCAGGCCAGAGGGCGTGGCACCTGCGCCCCGGAAGCCATGGTCCACGCCGGGCACCAGAAAGAGCCGCGCGAACTCTGCGGTCTTCTGCTCGCCGCCCATGCGTTGCTGCACCCGCCGATAGTAATCAATGCTGCCCGCCGCCGGAATGAGCTGGTCCGCGAGGCCGTGGTAGATGATGACCTTGCCGCCTCGGTCGCGGAAGCGGGTGAGGTCGGGGTCGTCGGTGCCAATCACAGCGCCGTATTGTTCCACGGACTTGGTCCAGAGCTGCTCAAAGCCCGAGTGGTTCAGCGTGGTCCAGTCCCACTTGGCATCCTGCGCCAGATAGTAGGTCCAGTAGTCGAGCGAGATGCTGAACGGCCTGCCTCTGAGCGGCGAACCCGTGGTGCCGGCGTAGGCAAACATGTCCGCGCCGCGCTCCAGCCCATGCCACATGAAGCTCCCATCCTGCCGGCGCGGGCCTTGCCAGATTTTGCGGATCACCTCGGCGTCGGCGGCAGTGAACGTCTCCCCGCCGACCTTCGTTCCAACCAGCGCCTGCGGGTCGTAGGCGCAGTGCAGCGGATCGTCAATGACGCCGTCCTTCACGCCGTCGTCTGCGTCGCAGGCGGCGATGGCGGCAGCCGTGGCCGCGTCGAGCTTCGGCTTCGAGACGAAGTTGGACATCGAGAGCATGACCATCTCGGGCCAGAGGCCCGCAGGCACGAAGCGATGCCAGTTGATCGCGGGGCAGGCGGAGAGGATGCCATCGTAGTCCTCTGGGAAGCGTTGCGCCTCCATCAGTCCCTGACGCCCGCCAGTCGAGCCGCCGACGAAGTAGGAATAGCGAGGAGGCTTGCCGTAGAAGGCCTGCGTGACCGCCTTGCCCACCACGGTCATCTCGTGGATGCCGAGATAGGCGTTGTCAATGATGCCCTGCCAGTTCTGCCGGCCGTTCGCATCGAGCGCGAAACTGCCGCTGCCGCCTTCGTGCCCGGTGTCCGTCGCGCCGGCTGAGAATCCCCGGGCCACCGGTCCGCGCACGCTGCCGGGATTCCCCCCGACGAAGCCGCCGCCGCCCGTGCCTTGGAAGCGCCCGTTCCAGTTCGTCAGCGGCAGCCCGATCCAGACCTTGATGCGATTGGTCGCCGGTGGATGCGTGACGATGGCGGTCACGAGGCAAGTGTTGAGCTGCTCATCCACGACCACCGACTCGATCGCGGTGTTGGGGAGCGAAAACTTCTTGAGAGCTTCCGGGGTGCTTACCCGCACCAACCCTGGATAGAGCGGCTTGAGCAGTGACTCGGCGGCGGGAGCAGCATGGAGAGCGCTCGCAACCAACAACACCAAGAGAAGTTGGCGGAAGCGAACGCAAATCGGAGTTCGTGAGGGATTCATAGATGAGTGGCGTGTTACCGGAACCTGAGCGCGATGACAACTGCCGTGTTGCTGGCGGTCCCGGCGCTTGGGTCCTGAGTGAACGCGGGGAACTGGTAGCCGCTCCGGCCACGCCGACGGGTTTCAAAGCGAGCGCTCGCGTCTCGGTCATCCGGGGCAGATGCGGGACGGTCCCCGTGCGGGCCCAAGGCTGCGACGATTACCACGATTTTCGGGGAGACCTGGTGTGCGTGACGCCAGTGGCGAAGCAGCCGGAGCTGGAGAACCGGATGGCGGTGCGTGTGAGTCGCTGGTAAAAGATGGCCCGATGGCTGACCTGTTTCCTGAACCGCGGACAAGTTTCAGAGACAAGCTGCAAACCGCCGTGGGGAGCCTCGCTGCGAAGGGCATCTACGTCGGCACGTCATCCTGGAAATACCCCGGGTGGGTAGGCCTGCGCTACGACGAGCAGCGCTACCTCTATCGCAGAAAGTTCGCCGAGACGCGGTTCGAGCGGGACTGCCTCACCGAGTATGCGGAGGTATTCAAGACCGTGTGCGTGGACGCCGCCTACTACCAGTTTCCCTCCGAGAAATACCTCGCTGGCCTGGTCGGGAAAGTGCCCGCTGATTTTCTGTTCACCTTCAAAGTGACCGACGACATCACGCTCAAGCAGTTCCCCAACCTGCCCCGTTTCGGCATCAAGGCCGGGAAACCGAACCCCAACTTCCTCAACGCTGACCTCTTCGAGCGGGCATTCCTGAAATCCTGCGAGCCGTTCCGCAAACACGTCGGCTTGCTGATTTTTGAGTTCAGCCGGTTCTACGCCACCGACTACCAGCATGGCCGGGACTTCGCGGCGGACCTCGATGCGTTCCTCGCCCGGCTGCCGAGGGGTTGGAACTACGGCGTGGAGCAGCGGAACAAAGACTGGCTCCAACCCGACTACTTCGCCATTCTCAGGCGGCACGGGGTGGTTCACATCTTCAACAACTGGTCCGCCATGCCTACGGTGGGAGAGCAGATGGTTGTCCCGGGCGGCGAGACCAGCGACGCGTTGGTGGCCGCGCGGTTCCTGCTGAAGCCCGGCCGCAACTACGAGGCGGCGGTGAAGGAGTTCAGCCCCTACAAGGCGGTGAAGGAGGTCAACGAAGAAGCTCGGTCGGCCGGGCGAAAGTTGATCGCCCGGGCAAGGCAACAGGGAAAGCAGGCGTTTATCTACGTCAACAACCGGCTGGAGGGAAACGCGCTGGTGACGATTGCGGCCATGACGGAGGGCTGCGGTTGAGCGCGACAATGCGGGTCATTCTCCACCTTGACGTGGACGCGTTCTACGCGTCGGTCGAGCAGTGGGACAATCTCCAGGCGCGCATCCACCGCACGCTGGCATCACCCTCCACTCATGTTGCCAGAACGAAGATGAAGGCGTGTATGGCCGCGTGCTGCCAGCGCAACACGAGTGCAACACCGAGCAACACCATCGCCGCCACATCCCGCTTCCCGAACTTGTCCCCCGGCCCTCGCGCGCGGACGAACTCCAGCAGCGCTCCCGTCGGACACCCGTATTTGCAATACGCCTTCGGCACCATCGCGGCGGCGAGCAGGCCAATGGCCGCCACCGCTATCGTCGCCACGCCTGCCGACCGGATCACGTAGGCATCGAACGGCTCAAGCCCCGCCAGGTCGAACTCCAGCGGCAGCATCACCACGACCAGCACGAACAGCAGCAAAGCCCCCGGCAGCCAGCGCAGCGCGCGATCCAGAGTCGCCGGCACATGCACGCGCCACCGCGCCGGCGCGAGGCGCGTGACGATCTCCTGCGCTGCGCCATGTGGACAAAGCTGCTGGCAATACAACGGCCTCTTCCCCGCCCACGGCACCGCGAAGGCTGCCGCGGCGAACAGCACGAGACCGGGAGCCATTCGCCACGCGATGCCCGACTTCGCCCAGCCAGCAAGCAAGGACTGCGCGAGCAGATCGCCGTTGAGGAACCCCACGTAGCCGATCACCACCCACTGAAACCACCGCCGCCAGCGCTCGCGCCCCTCGCGCTTCGTGAACGTCAGCCACGCCCCCAGCGCCAACACCGCCGCCAGCCCGAAGTCGCGCACGCCCACGCGCACCGCCTGCGGACGCAGCTCCCCCTGCGCCACACGGAAGCGATGCACGATCCCCTCCGCCACCGCCAAGCTCGTCATCGTCGCGCCGGACACGCCCTCCACGCCGGCCGCCTTCAAGTCCATCCCTGCGACCTCCGCCCACGTCATGCCGGTCCAAGTCTTCTTGAAGTGCCGGTCCACCATCACATCGCCCACATGAGTCTTCGTGTCCTCGGACTTGCGGATGCGGAAGCCCAGCACGCGCCCCTCGCGATCCAGCGCCACCAGCGTGTCCGTGATGCCGCAATAGCCGATGATCCGCTCTGCCTGTGGCAACGTGCGGATCAAGTAGCCCAGCTCCGAGCCATCCTTGGCAAGAACATGAAACCCGCCGCGCGCGCCGAGGTCCAGCCGCAGCTCCGTCGCATTCGTGAACCAGCCCGTGACCTCCGCCACGCGCACCGGCGCATCCCCCTCCACGCGCAAGCGCGTGTGATGCGCGCGCACGAGCCACGCCACCGCCAGCAGGACGCCGAGCCGGTAGAGCTGGAGCATGGCAAAGCGCGGACGCACGAGCGCGAGCATAGGAACTCACGCCCTCCTCGGCAGCAGGAATTGCGAGGAGGTCCGTCGTCAACTCCTACCTGTCGTCAACTCCTACCTTGACCGACGAGCCGTCGCCGCTACGGTGTGCATGGTAATCCCAGAACAAGCGAAGCGAGCACCTTGAACCTTCTGCATCCTTCGGAAGCTGTTTCAGCCCATGACACCAAAACCAACACCTACCCGAGCCTTGCGGGTCTTCATCGTGCTCGTCATGGCCTTCGGTGTTGGGGCTGCCAGTTACACGGTTTACGTCGCGGTCAAGGCTCGGCCGATGGTCGAGACAGATTGGATGCTCTCGGCCATGAACACGGGGATGAAATTGGGCAGCATCACGTTCTTAGGCTTCATGCTCACGTATTTCATCGGCTCTCTCCGAGACGCAATCCGCGAATGGCCCACGGCTCCGCAATCCACAATCTCAATTCAGACTGTGCGCGCTGGATTTCGCGAAGTCCTCTCTGAACAGCCGCCGGAAAGCTCTCCCGTCTGGCGCTACGGGATGCTGGCTTTTGGTCTGGCTCTGCTTGGCTTCCTTATTTATCTCAACGTGTATGAGATGCGGGATTACAAAGGGGAGCGCTTCATTAACCCCGCGATGTGCATGGTGCTCTTACTCAACCATCTGTCAGCCAGTTTCCGGTTCTCCCCGAAGGTGACGCTTGCCGTGCGCGTGCTGGCATGGGGATGGTTGCTGATTGTCTCGGCTTACATCCTCTACACCTTTCGGATTCGTTTCCTGTAGCCAGCCCTCGGTAGGGCTGCACACGCCACGACCAGTTTCCAGTTGTCTGCCATAACCCTTCTCCCCAACTCTCTCGCCGGAGCAGCAAACCGATTTCGCCATGCAGTTTTACCATTCAGGACAGGCTTGTCCGAGCGAGTTGCCTCCGCTAGTTTCCAACCGTGAGCACGACCGCCGCCGCCATTCTGGACCAGATCAAGACCCTGCCGCCGGGGGAGCAGCGGGAGGTTTTGGACGGAATGACGCTGCTGCAAGGGCGGCGTCGCGCGTGGGAGCAACAGCAGGCCAAGCTTCGCGAAATGCAGGCGCGGCACGCCGGCAGCGGGCTGTTGAGCCGTCTGTTGGAGGAGCGCGCGAAGGAGCGGTCCCGTGGTCCAGCCTGCGTCCGGGCGACATGCACGGGGGCTGGACTTTTGCTTTGGGTCTGCGCCATAGTCTGGACATGAAAGCGCGCATTCGAGAACTGCTCCACGCGGCTCCGTTCCAGCCCTTTGTGATCCGCATGGCCGACGGTCAGTCCTACCGGATTGAACACCCGGATTTTGTGCTGGCAGCTTCTAGCGAGGTTCCACAAGTCACCATTGAAGATCCCAGCGGACGCCAGCATTTCCTCTCGGTGCTGCTGATGACGAGCATTGAGAATGCTGCTGTTGCTGCTTGAGGTGATGTCCGCAGGCCAGCGACGAAGCTGCGAGAGGATTTCCAGGATCACGCGCGCATGCCCGTCCTCCGGACGGTAGTCGCGGGCACCCCGAGCAAATTCCAGTTGTCTCCCGTCGGCCTTCTCCCCAACTCTCTCGCCCGGCCCGTAACCCGATTTCGCCATGCCGATGCTTCAACTCCGTCCCGCCGACCAGTGCGCCTTTGACCAGGTTTCCCTCGGTGAGATCATGCTGCGCTTCGATCCTGGCGAGGGGCGCGTGCGCACGGCGCGCGAGTTCAAGGTCTGGGAGGGCGGCGGGGAATACAACGTGGCGCGCGGGTTGCGCCGGTGCTTCGGCCTGCGCACGGCGGTGGTCACGGCGTTCCCGGAGAATGAGGTGGGCCGGCTGGCGGAGGACTTCATCCTGCAAGGCGGCGTGGACACGCGGTTCATCCAGTGGGTGCCGTTCGATGGCATCGGGCGCAATGTGCGCGTGGGGCTGAACTTCACGGAGCGCGGCTACGGTGTGCGCGGCGCGGTGGGCATCTCTGACCGCGCGAACTCGGCTGCAAGCAAGATGCGTCCGGGCCAGGTGGATTGGGAGCACATCTTTGGCACCTTGGGAGTCCGATGGCTGCACACCGGCGGCATCTACGCCGCACTCTCTGAGACGACGGCGGCGGTGGTGCTGGAAGCGGTGCAGGCGGCGAAGCGGCACGGGACGATTGTCAGTTACGATCTGAACTACCGGCCTTCTCTGTGGAAGTCCATCGGCGGGCAGCAGAAGGCGCAATCGGTGAACCGCGCGCTTGCGCCGTTCATAGATGTGATGATCGGCAACGAGGAGGATTTCACGGCTTGCCTGGGCTTCGAGGTGAAGGGCGTGGATGACAAGATGGCAAACCTTGAGACAGGGGCCTTCAAGCAGATGATCGCAGAGGCGCTGAGGGAGTTCCCGAACTTCAAGGTGGTGGCCACGACGCTGCGCACGGTGAAGTCCGCGAGCGTGAACGATTGGGGCGCGATCGCGTGGGCAGGCGGGCAGTTCCACGAGGCGGAGCTGCGGAGGGACTTGTGGATACTGGATCGCGTGGGCGGCGGTGACAGCTTCGCCAGCGGGTTGATCTATGGTTTCCTCCAGTTCAACGACGCTCAGAAGGCAGTGGACTATGGAGCCGCGCATGGAGCACTCGCGATGACGACACCGGGCGACACGAGCATGGCGACGCTAAGGGAAGTCGAGTCGCTCATGGGCGGCGGCAGCGCGCGTGTGCAGAGGTGAACGGAGGTCGTCGGTCAATGAACTGCGATGGTAGGGCGCGCCTGTCCTCAGCGCGCCGCTGAACCGTGCGGATGCCCAACCGGCGCGCTGGGGACAGACGCGCCCTACCACCGACGGCGACTGCAAGTCGCCGGCACGGGTCACACCCGCTTCGTCAGGCTGACTCCGAGCGTCAGGAGCTTCTGCGCGTCGGCGTCGGACTTCGCCTCGGCGTAGATGCGCAGAATCGGCTCGGTCCCGGAGCCGCGCAGCATGAGCCATGAGCCGTCCGCACCGCAGAACTTCACCCCGTCGTAGGACTTCACATCGGCGAGAGGGGACTTGAGCAACTTGGCGGGCGGGTTGGCTTTGCAGAACTCCATGAGGGCGGCGCGTTTCTCCAGGGGGAAGTGCGTGTCAATCCGGCCGTAGCGGTGCGGGCCGTAGTCCTTTTCAAGTTGCGCGAGGAGTTTGGTCAACGGCTTGCGTTCGGTGGCGAGCATTTCGAGCAGCATCAGGCCGGCGAGAATTCCGTCGCGCTCCGGGACGTGGCCGGGGAAGCCGATGCCGCCGCTCTCCTCGAAGCCGAGGAGCACGCCGCCCTTGATGATCTCGCTGGCGATGTATTTGAAGCCCACACCTGTCTCCACGAGTTCAAGGCCGAGCGCGGCGCACATCTTGTCCACCATCGAGGTCGTCGTGAGCGCCTTCACCACGCGTCCCCTGCCCTGCTTGTTGACGGCGTAATGCCGGAGCAGCAGGCAGATGAGCTGATGCGTGGAGAGAGGATTGCCCCGCCCGTCCATACCGCCGACGCGGTCGGCGTCGCCATCGGTGACGAGGCAGAGGTCGTGCGGGTGCTTGGCGAGGTAGGCCATGCTGCGGCCGTAGTTCTTCGCGATGGGTTCGGGGTTGATGCCACCGAAGAACGGGTCGTGCGCTGCGTTGAGCGTGGTGACCTTGCAAGTGGTGCCGGCCAGCAATCGGTCAAAGCAGCCCGCACCGACGCCGAAGAGCGCCTCGTGCGCGAACTTGAGCTTTGACTGCGCGATGAGCTTGAAGTCCACGAGCTTTTTGATGGCGGCGTAGTAAGGCGGGCAGATGTCTTTCACCGTGATGTGGCCGGACTTCACGGCGTCAGCGAAGGGCATGGCCTTGACCGGCTCGGCGTCGAGCAATGCCTCGACGGCGCTGCACACTTCCGGCGGAGCGGAGCCGCCGAACCATGCCTTGAGCTTAAAGCCGTTGAAGATGGCGGGATTGTGGCTCGCCGTGAGCATCACGCCGCCGATGCCGTTCTGACGCTTCACCGTCCACGACACGGCGGGCGTGGGCGTGGGGCGGTCGGTGAGGGTGACGATGAAGCCGTTCGCCGCGAGGATCTCAGCGGTGCGCTGCGCGAACTGGTCGGAGAGGAAGCGGCGGTCGTAGCCCACGACGGCGTGGTTGGTGACGCCAGCGACCGAGTTGCGATTCCAATACGTCGCTGTGGCCTGTGCCACGCGGCTGACGTTCTCGAAGGTGAAGTCCTCAGCGATGACAGCGCGCCAGCCGTCGGTTCCGAATTTGATTTTGGCCATAGAATTTTGTGAGCGGAGTGAAGCACGGGGCGAGGTGATTGAAAACGAAGGAATCGCTTTGGGAGGCGTGATCCAAGTCGGCGCTTGCCAAGCGGCGTGCCTGCCGGGATTTTAGCCGCGCGGTCACCACCCATGAATGACGCGGAAGCCAAACGACTCGAGGCGCTCCAGCGTTACCACATCCTCGACACGCCGCCGGAGCCGGCGTTCGACGACCTTGTGCAGCTCGCCGCCCAGCTCTGCAACACGCCCATCGCGGCGGTGTGCCTGCTGGACGAGAATCGCGTGTGGTTCAAAGCGCGAACGGGCGTCCAGACCGTCGAGGTGCCGCGCGAAGCTTCGTTCGCGGCACACACGGCGCAATTGAACGTCACGCTCGTGGTGAGGGACACGCTCGCGGACGAGCGGTTTCGCGAGCATCCACTGGTGAAGGATTCGCCACCGGTGCGCTTCTACGCGGGGCATCCGCTCATCACGCCGGAGGGGCACGCGGTCGGCGCGCTGTGCGTGATGGACCGCGTGACGCGCGGGCTGACAGGGCAGCAGGCGGTGGCATTGCAGCGCTTGAGTCGGCAGGTGCTGACGCAGCTCGAGGTTCGACGGCACGTCGCGGACCTCGAACGCGAAATCAAGAAGCATCAGGAGACGGAGGACGCGTTGCGCTTCACGGAGGCGATGTTCCGCGGGATTTACGAGAACGCGACGGACGGCATTTTCCAGACGACGCCGGACGGCAAGTTCCTTTCCGCAAACCCGATGCTGGCGAAGATCTACGGCTTCGCCACGCCGGAGGAGCTGGTGACAGCTTTGAGCGATGTGTCGCGGCAGCTTTACGTGGAGCCTGCACGGCGCGAGGAGTTCGTCCGGCTGATGCGGGAGAAGGAGATCATCCAGAACTTCGAGTCGCAGGTCTTCAACGCGCGTGGCGAGATCATGTGGATCGCCGAGAACGCGCGCGCGGTGCGGGATGCCGAAGGCAAACTCCGCTACTACGAAGGCACGGTCGAGGACATCACCGAACGCAAACGCGCGGAAATCTCTGTGCGCGAAGCCGAGCGGCGCTTCCGCTCCATCTGGGAGCGCTCTGCCGACGGGATGCGGCTCACCGACAAGGACGGCACGCTCCGCGCGGTGAACGCGGCCTACTGCCGCATCGTGGGCATGAGCGAGGCGGAGTTGATCGGGCAGTGCTACACAGTCAGCTACCAGGACTGCGAAGAGGTGCAGCGGTTGCATGCGCTCTACAAGGAGAGTTACCAGAGCCGGACTATCCCAGAGCATCTCGAACGCAACGTCGTCTTCCGCAACGGCCGTCGCGCGATCCTCGAGCTGTCAAACTCGTTCGTTGAAAACGACGGCCAGGACCCGCTCATCCTGAGCATCTTCCATGACGTGACGGAGAGCCGGCGCGCCGAGGAGATGCTGCGCAACTCCGAGGGCCGCTTCCGCTCGATCTGGGAAAAGTCCGTCGATGGGATGCGGCTGATTGACAAGGACGGCATCACGCGCGCCGTGAACCCGGCCTTCTGCCGGCTCGTGGGGCTGACGGAAACGGAGCTGCTGGGCCGGCCCTACACCGAGCATTACGACCAGGGCGAGGACGCGCAGGCGCGGCTCGAACGCTTCCGCGCGGGCTACCGCGACCGCAGCATCGCAGAGCACATGGAGCGCCGGCTGGCGTTGCGCGACGGTCGGTCGGTTCATGTCGAGCTGTCCATCTCGTTTGTCGAGGTCGCCGGCGAGGAGCCTCTGGTGTTGACGGTTTTCCACGACCTCACGGCGCGCAAGCAGATCGAGGCCGCGCTGCGCGACTCGGAATTTCTCTACCACTCGCTGGTGGACAACCTGCCGCAAAACATGTTCCGCAAGGACATGGCCGGGAAGGTCACGTTTGTGAACCAGCGCTATTGCCAGGAGATGGGCAAGACGCGCGATGAGTTCATCGGCAAGACGGACTTCGACCTCTTCCCCGCAAACCTCGCTGAGAAATACCAGCGTGACGACCAGCGCATCATCGAGTCGCGCAAGTCCTTCGAGACCGTCGAGGCGCACTTCACGCCGGAGCGCGGCAAGACCTACGTGCAGGTGGTCAAGACGCCGCTCTTCGACCGCGACGGCAACCCTCTGGGCATCCAGGGCATCTTTTGGGACGTGACCGAGCGCAAGCGCATCGAGGAGCAGCTCGCCTCCGAGCGCGACCTGCTCCGCGCGCTGCTCGACAACGTGCCCGATCGCATCTACTTCAAGGACACCGAGTCGCGCTTCCTGCAATGCAGCATGGCGATGGCGAAGCGGCTCGGACTCAAGGACCCCGCCGAAGTCGTGGGCAAGACGGACTTCGATTTCCACCCGGCGGAGCTGGCGCGCGAGTTCTTCGCCGACGAGCAGAAGATCCTCCTCACCGGCACGCCCATCATCAACAAGGTCGAGCGCCAAGTCGCGGCGGACGGCTCGGACATCTGGGCCTCCGTCACCAAGGTTCCGCTGCGCAACCGCGCGGGCTTCATCACCGGCATCGTCGGCATCTCGCGCGACATCACGGAGATCAAGCGCGCCGAGCGCGACCTCCAACAGGCCCGAGACGCCGCGCTCGAGTCCACGCGGCTCAAGTCTCAGTTCCTCGCGGCCATGAGCCACGAGATTCGCACGCCCATGAACGGCGTCGTGGGCATGATCGAGCTGCTGCTGGACACTGATCTCGCGCCGCAGCAGCGCGAGTTCGGCGAGACCGTCCACTCCAGCGCCTACGCGCTGCTGCACATCATCAACGACATCCTCGACTTCTCAAAGATCGAGGCCGGCAAGCTCACGCTGGAGACGACGGACTTCGACCTGCGCGAAGTCGTGGAGCGCAGCGCCGAACTGCTCGCCCATCGCGCGCAGGCCAAGAGCCTTGAGCTCGTCTCGTGGATGACCCCGGACGTCGCGCCGCATCTCTGCGGCGACCCAGTGCGCGTCCAGCAAATCCTCGTCAACCTCATCGGCAACGCGGTGAAATTCACCGAGCACGGCGAGGTGGTGCTCCGCGTCGTCAAGGAGTCCGAGACCGAGACGCACGTCGCCGTGAAATTCTCCGTCGAGGACAGCGGCATCGGCATCGCAGCCGAGGCGCAGTCAAAAATCTTCCAGGCTTTCACACAGGCCGACGGCTCCACGACGCGCAAATACGGCGGCACGGGGCTGGGCCTCTCGATCTCACGGCAGCTCGTCGAGCTGATGGGCGGCAAGCTTGAGCTGCGCAGCGCATTGGGTGAAGGCTCGACGTTCTGGTTCACGGTCACGCTGGAAAAGCAGCCCGGCATCGCGGCACGGGCGACGGCGAGTTCTCGCCTCGCGGGTGCGCGGCTGCTCGTCGTCACGGAGAACGCGCACCTGCGCCACGCCTTCGCCAGCATGGCGAATTTTCTCGGCATGAGCTGCGCGGGCGTGCGCAGTGGCGACGAGGCGCTCCACGCGCTCCGCGACGCGGCCGCAAGTGTCACGCCGTTCGATGCGGCCATTCTCGACATCAAGCTCGCCGGCGTGGACGGCCTCACGCTCGCGCAGAACGTGAAGGCCGAGTCTGACATCTCGGGCACGAAACTGATTCTTCTCACTCCACTGGGCCAGCGGCTCGACGCGGAGATCATGCGGCTCGCCGGGCTTTCCGGCAGCCTGCTCAAGCCCGTCCGCCTGTCCCGCCTGGAGGAATGCCTCTTGCGAGTCCTCACGCACGACGACCGCACGCTCTCGATGCCCAGCCCGTCGGAGACTGCGTTCCTCCACCGCAGCAAGGTCCCGCCCGGCGAGACGCGTCCGCTCCGCATCCTCCTTGTCGAGGACAACTCGGTGAACCAGCGCGTCGCGTTGCTCCAGCTCAAGAAGCTCGGCTACCAGCCTGACACCGCGCTGAACGGTGAACAGGCCGTCGCCGCCGTCCAGGCCAACGGTTACGACGTTGTGCTCATGGATTGCCACATGCCCGTGATGGACGGCTACACCGCCACGCAGCGCATCCGCGAGTGGGAGCGGCAGAACAACCGCCCGCGCCTGCGCATCCTCGCGATGACCGCCGATGCCGGACGTGGCGACGCGGAACATTGCTTCACCGCCGGCATGGACGACTTCATCTCGAAGCCCGTGCACCTGCCCGAGCTCAACGCCGCGTTGGAGCGCGTGAACACGGCGGCCAGCGCAGCCGAGGCCGGTTCACCCGAGCTGGCGGAAGCGGTCCCATCGCAGTCCCCGGACGAAGCCACGCTGGATTTCTCCGTGCTCAACACCTTGCGCGACCTGAGCGAGCCGGGCCAGCCCGACCCGGTCGTCGAGCTGATTGACCTCTTCATGGAGGACGCGCCCGACCGCTTGCGTGCGATGGAGACCTCCCTCGACCATCGCGACACCGAGGCGCTGAAGATCGCCGCGCACTCGCTCAAGGGCAGCGCGAAAAACCTCGGCGCCAAACCGCTGGCCCGCATCTGCGCGGAGCTGGAGCATCAGACCCTCGCCGCCGACTGGGACAACGCGTTGCTCACCATCAAGGCCATCGGCCAGGAGTTCGAGAAGCTCCGCGCCGTGCTCGCGGCGGAGAAGAAGCGGTGAGCGCAACGGCTCCGTTCTCATTAGCACCCGGCTTCAGCCGGGTGTTGGCGGCGAGGTGAGCGCGAACCGTTTCAACGGTTTGCAGCGGCCACGGTTGAAGAAGCCGTTGAAACGGCTCTCGGTCACACGCGACCGCTCACCGGGCTGAAGCCCGGTGCTAATGAAATTGACACAAGCCACGCGAAATTTTTTTCGCGACAACCGGAGTCCAGCGTTGAACTGCCGTCCCTCCTGTGCCAGCCTTCGGCGTGACGAACGCGCGCCAGCGCAACTAACCCACCGTCCCACACACACCATGCAAATCACCAAGCAGCTCGCCATCTTTCTCGACAACGAACCCGGGATGCTCGCCCGCGTCTGCCACGCCCTCGCCGATGCGAAGGTCAACATCTACGCCATCTCCGCCAGCGACACGGTGGACCACACCGTCATCCGCATGGTCGTGGACAACCCGCAGAAGGCCACCTTCGTCTTCGAGGAGCACGGCACGCTGGTCGTCGAGGACGACGTGCTGATGATTGACGGCGACAACCGCCCCGGCTCGCTCGCGCGCATCTGCGACAAGCTCGGCGCGGCGAAAGTGAACATCGAGTATTGCTACTGCGCCACCAGCCCCGGCTCCCGGCGCGGCCTGCTCATCCTGCGCGTGAAGAACCCGCAGAAGGCGTTGAAGGTGCTGAACAGCTGAGGGGGTATGATGCGTGATCCGTGATGCGTGAGCATCGCCGAATGCCCTCGAACTAATTCACGCATCACGAATCACGCGTCCGCAATGCACCCCCTCCTCTACGAGCTGAACACCCGCTGCTGGCTGCACGATCTCTCCGCGCAGCACGGGCACTTCGTTCACCTCGGCAATGTGCCGGAGGAGGAGTTTGCCGACTGGACACGCCAGGGCTTTACGCATCTCTGGCTCATGGGCACATGGACGGCCTGCTCTCGCGCCCGCGAAGTCGCCTTGAACGACCGCTCTTTGTTGGAACTCTTCCGCAAGGCACTGCCCGACTGGACGCCTGATGACGTGACGGGCTCGCCCTACGCGGTCGCGGACTATCGTGTGCCGGACGCGCTCGGTGGCGAGGAGGGCCTGCGCCAGTTCCGCGAGCGGCTGCACGGTCACGGGCTGAAGCTGATCCTGGACTTTGTGCCGAACCACACCGGCCTCGGTCATCCGTGGGTGGCGATGAGGCCGGAGCTGTTCGTGCAAGGCCCGCCCGGCGCGCGCGACACGTTCGCGACTGAGACCAACTCCGGCATCGCGTGGATCGCGCACGGCAAGGACCCCTTCTTCCCCGGCTGGGCCGACACCGCGCAGCTCGACTACCGCCGGGCGGACACGCAGGCCATCATGCAGGAGATGCTCCGTGGCGTTGCCGCGCGCTGCGACGGCGTGCGTTGTGACATGGCAATGCTCGTCCTGCGCGACGTGTTCGCCAAGACGTGGGCGACATTTCCAAGGACCGCGCCCCAGGCTCCCGGCGAGTTCTGGACCGAGGCCATCGCCTCGGTGAAGCGCGAGCGCCCGGACTTCCTGTTCCTGGCGGAGGTTTACTGGGACCTTGAGAGCAACCTCCAGCGGCTCGGCTTCGATTACACCTACGACAAGTGGCTCTACGACCACTTGGCCTACGACAACTACGCCGAGACGCAGAACCATCTGCTCGACGTGGAGCCGGAATTCCTGGCCCGCAGCGTCCACTTCCTCGAAAACCACGACGAGCAGCGCGCCGCCATGCGGTTCATCCTCGACGAGCACCGCGTCGCCGCAGTGCTGACGTTCGGCCTGCCAGGAATGCGATTTCTGCACGAAGGCCAGCTCGAAGGCGCGCGCGTCCGGCTGCCCGTGCATCTCTCACGCCGACCGGTGGAATCCGAGGACGCGCAAATTTCCTCCTTCTACGAAGAGCTGCTCGCCGCGCTGAACGCCACCGCCGTCGGCCACGGCCAGTTTGAAATTCTGCGCCCGCGTTCGGCATGGTCGGAGAACTCGACCGACCACTGCTTCGTCGTCGTGCAATGGCAGTCCGCGCCGGACGCCTTCGACCTCGTCGTGGTGAACCTCGCCGCGCAGCCCAGCCAGTGCTACGTCACGCCCACCATCACGGGCCTCGCGCGCCGCGAGTGGAAGATGGAAGACCTGCTGGGCGAGGAAAAATACTGGCGCAACGGCAGCGAGATGCTCGCACGCGGCCTCTACCTCGCGCTCCCCCCGCGCGGCGCGCAGCTCTTCCACTTCACCCCGGCGAAGTAGGCGGGCGTGCGCTACGGCACCTTCGCCGTCAGCATTGCCTTCACCTTCGCGGGGTCGTTCGTCGGCGGCTGGCACGCGGTGCCAGTGCAAAGGAAGACCAGCGCGCCGTCCTTCACAGGCAGCGTCCTGGCGAACGGCTCGACCGCCCCGGTGTTGCCGAGGACGACTTTGTTCGGCTGATAGACTCCGTGCGCTGCGCGCAGCAGCGCGGTCGTTGCCTTCGAGTCGGCCTTCGCCAGTGAGGCAATCACCACGCGGAACGGTTCGTGGAGGAAAAAGTCCAGGCCGAGCAGCAGGTTCGGCACGGCTTGCGGGAGGCGCTGCATCCGCTCGGCGAACAGGCGCAGCGTCTTCTCGGCGCGAACGCGCATGGCCTTGTTGTCCGTGATGGCGGCGAGCTTGAGCAGCGCGACGGTGGCGACGTTGTTGCCGCTCGGCTCCGCGCCATCGTAGTCCTCCTTCGCGCGGAAGAGCAGGTCGGCGGAACCGGCGGGGCTTTGGTAGAAGCCGCCTTGCGCAGGGTCGTAAAACTTCGCGGTCATCGCCGACTCCAGCGCGAGCGCGAAGTCCAGGTGCTTCGGATCGAGCGTGGCTTCGTAGAGATGCAGCACGCCTTCGAGCAGGTAGGCGTGCGAGTCGAGCAGTTGGACAGAATCCCGCCCGCCGTCGCGCCAGCGGTGGGAGAGCGTCCTGGTCTTCGCGTCCCAGAGCTTGGCCTGAAGAAAGGCGAGGTTCTTCTCGGCAGCGGCGAGGTAGGAGGGTTCGCCCAGCACGACGCCCGTGCGCGCGATGGCCCCGAGCATCAGGCCGTTCCACGACGCGAGGATCTTGTCGTCGAGGTGCGGGCGGATGCGCTTCTGCTGGACCGCAAACATCTTCGACTTGGCTGCGCCAAGAAGCTTCGCCTCCGCAGGGGACATCTTCGGGTCCACGATGCTGAGGACGTTGAGCTTCTTGAGCGGCATGGGATGCGAGTGGTCCTCGAAGTTTCCTTCCTCGGTGATGCCGAAGTAGCGCTCGGCCACCTTGAACTCGTCCGCGCTCAACAGCTTGGTCAGCTCCTCCTTCGTCCAGCAGTAGAACTTTCCCTCGTGGCCTTCGCTGTCGGCGTCCTCGGCGGAGTAGAAGCCGCCCTCCGGGTGCGTCATGTCGCGCAGCACGTAGCGGACAATGTCGCGGGCCACCTCCGCGAAGCGCGCCTCGCCGCTGACGAGATGCGCGTCGAGGTAGAGGTGGAGAAGCTGCGCGTTGTCGTAGAGCATCTTCTCGAAGTGCGGCACGAGCCACTTCTCATCCACCGAGTAGCGCGCGAAGCCGCCTCCGAGCTGGTCATACATCCCGCCCGCCGCCATGCGCTCGCAGGTGTGAAGCACCGCCTTCACCGCCTCCTGGTCTCCCACCCGCACCGCCGCGCGCAGGATGAATGCGGGCTGCGAAGGCCGTGGGAATTTTGGCGCGCGCCCGAAGCCGCCGTGGCGCGGGTCGTATTCCTTCACGAGCCGCTGGAGCGCATTCGTGATGACGACCGGCGCGAGGACGGCGTCCTTGTTCGGCTCGTGTTCGCCGAGGCTTTTGAGCTGATCGGCGATCTGCCCGGCGCTCTCGGTGAGGTCCTTGCGCTTCTCCACCCACAGCTCGGAGATGCGCCCGAGCAACTGCATGAAGCTGGGCCGGCCAAACTTCGGCTGCGGCGGGAAGTAGGTGCCGCCATAGAACGGTTTCAGGTCCGGCGTGAGAAACACGTTCAACGGCCAGCCCCCGCCCTGTCCCATCGCCTGCACGGCGGTCATGTAAATCTTGTCCACGTCCGGACGCTCCTCGCGGTCGAGCTTGATGGCGACGAAGTGCTTCTTCAGAAACTCGCCCACCGCCTCGTCCTCGAACGACTCGCGTTCCATGACGTGGCACCAGTGGCAGGTCGAGTAGCCGATCGAGAGCAGGATGGGCTTCCCCTCGTCGCGCGCCTTCTTGAACGCCGCCTCGCCCCACGGATACCAGTCCACGGGGTTGTGCATGTGCTGGCGCAGGTAGGGCGATTTTTCCTGCGCGAGACGGTTGGTGTGTTTGTGTGCGGCGGGCGAGTTCGTGGACACGGTGGGAATGGCTTTGGCTTTCTCCGCAGCAGTGAGAGGCAGGCAAAGGCCGCCTGCCAGCAAGCAGCTTAAACCCACGGCGGCGCGGGCACGATGAACGGGAGCTAATCGGAGAGTCACGCGGGGAGCCTAGCCCACAGCGGTGCGGGAGCAAGCGGGCAATGGCTTCGGCTCGCTCAGTAATCGTAGAGGCCGCTGTCGTGCGAGTAGGAACCGCCAGCGCCGCCGGGACCGCCTTCGCCGCCCATGAGGTCACCGAGCACGTCGCCCATGTCGGCCTCGATCTTCTCCGGGTCTTCGCCGGCTTCGAGGCGTTTGATGGCGATGTCGAGTTCCTTGGGCATGGTGCCGGGCGGCATGATGTCCTTCATCTTCCGCATCATGTGGGCCATGTGCCTGGGGTTGTTCTCGTCGAGATGCTCCATGTCGCGCTCCATGTCGCGCATGGCGCGCTCAACACGCGGGTCGTCCATGTCAGGCATGGGCGGGCCGTCATCGCCCTCGGTCTTAGCGGCGGGTTCCTTCAAGCCCTTCGACATGGCGAAGCGGCTCATCTGCTTGCGCATCTTCTTGTTGCCGCACTTGGGGCAGACGGGCTTGCGGTCCGGGTTGATGCGCTGGGAGAGGAAGTTGAAAATCACCCGGCACTTCGGGCAGGCGAATTCGTAGATAGGCATGGCGTTCTGACTGATCGGAGGCTGATTCGGGACAAATGTCGCCGCCGCAACAGTGAAGAATTCAACGCAACGAAGCAAGCCGGTGTTCGGCTCAACGCCGCGCCGGAGGTGAGGCCGCACGATGCCGGTCAACTAGGTCGGCGGGATAGCGCCGGAGCAAGCCGGTGGCGAGTTCCCTGACCCGCACGTCCGGATCCCGTGCCGCGTTCAATAGGAGAGGAATGCTCCGTTCCGCAGTGGCCCCGGGAGGTCCGGCGATATGGAGGAGGGCTTCCCGGCGCAGATCCGGTTCAGCTCGCTCTGCCAGTTCCAACCAGATGGACATGACGGATGAGGCGTTGAAACCCAAGGCCATCCGGAGCGCGTCAACGGAGACGCCGGGCGTGCGCGTGGAGAGCAATAGTTCGAGGATGGAGTTTCTGGCCTCGGCTTGGTTCACACTCAACTCGACGAGCGTGTCCGCGGCATCCGTTGGCCCCAATTCCTTTTGACTGCTTAACATCGTCTTCAGACTGGGAATCAGATTCAAGCGGCCCGAGGCGGTGATCACTCCAAGCAAGGGCGCGAACTGTTGGGACAAGCGGCCGGCTTCGGCCGGAAGTTGGTTCGTGTCAGCGACGGCGGAACTGCCGAGCACTTGCAGACGGACCAGCGCGTTGATGGTTCTTTCCGTCGGTGTATTGAGTGGCCACGGGACAAGCATGGGGAACAGCTTGAAATCGGAGTTGTGCAGGGCGTGGAAGGCATCACGCCTCACGGATTGGTCGGCGTGGTTGAGCAGGGCGGCAAGGGCGGGCTGCGCAGGCTTCGTCGAGAAACTCGGCCCGGTCAGGCTCAGGGCCGCAGCCTGACAGACGCGCGCGTCTGCGTCGGCCAGCGCTCGAATAGTCAGTGGCAGGATGGCGGCATCCGATTTCCAAGCCGCCTTAAGAAAGAGCAGCCGCGCTTCTGCCGATGCGGCCCCAAGGCCGGCGTTGATGAAGACCTCCGGATAGCTAGTTTCACGGGTGACTCGTCCAAGCTCCAAGGAGCTGTGCAGTTGGACGGCAGAGTCTGGGTCCGATAAGAACCGAATGGCGATGCGGCCGATCTCGGGCCACGTGAGCAGCACCTCGGTCAGGTTGGTCAAGGCCCACAGCCGGTTGGTGGGGTTGGCAGATTCAAGCAGGTTGAGCACTTCCGCACGGGCCAGATTTTTCTCTTTCATGGAGAGCAGCAGTGCCACCGCCACGGGCCGCTCGGGACTATCCAGTGGGGCGGTTGATGCCAGTTGCCGCACTTGGTCCAGCACCTTGCTGGCCTTGGGGCCGAAGACGGTCAGCGCGTGCATCGCCACTTGGCGTGTCTCGGAGTTGGTGTCAGCCAGCAAGGTCATGAGCGCCGGAACCGAGAGGGACGGCAACCCTTGAATCCGCGCCAGCGTAGCCGCCGCGGTTTGGCGGACCTTTTCATCCGGGCCATGAATGGCGGCAACGACATCCACCACCGCCGAACCCGCCGCCGAGCCATAGTGGCTGATGACATAGAGGAGTTGCTCTTTGGCTTGGGGCGATCCGGTGGTCAGGACAGGTGCAATGGCGGGCAGAGCTCCCGGGCCTATGCTCATGAGCAAACTCGAAGGCTGACCTGAATACCGGGTGTCCTGCTGTAGTTCCGCCACCAGGTTGCTGCTGACTGACACCGCCTCCGGCCCCATGGCTCTTAACCCTTCGTAGCCGATGCGCCGCTCCTTGGTTTCCGGCTCCCGCCGGCGCGGGTTGTGCATGCCCATCCAGCGGGCAAACCGCGCTCCCCATGATGGTGCATTCGTCGTGGTGTAGAGCCGCCACAAGTGAGGCACCGCGTTGGTGCCCATCGCCGTGAGAGCGTTCTTGGCTTCCATCCGCCGCGACTCATCCGGACTGCGCATATCCAGAACCACTTGGCGGACATTGGATGGGTGGCCGTAACGGCTGGAGTGCCACTGCCAAAGGAAATGAACCGCCAGCGCAAGGCCCAGCAACCAGAGGGCACGTCGGTTGCGTGGGTTCACGGACGGAGGATGGCACAATGCCCCTCCGGGCTCAAGTGTGGCTCACCGGCTCTCGGTTGCCTGAAAGTGGCCGTGTTAAAAACCCGTCCAGCCTACTTCATCCGGTCGAAGTTCTTCTGGAGGATTTGCCAGTCGGGCAACGCGGCGAACTTCTCGCGGTTTGTGCTGATAATCTTGGCCTCGTTCTCGTTCTTCGTCGGGCGGTTGACCTTGTAGAAGATGCCGAACTTACCGGGCATCAGCTCCTCAGCCAGCTTGTAGGCGGCGTATTCGTCCGTCACGTCGTGGTCCTCGGGCACGAGCGGGAACTGGCCGCCTTTGCGCGGGTTCGCGCCGTCGAAGGCACCGGGATAAAACTCAACGCACTCGCTCAGGCACTCGATGAAGCTGAAGCCGTTGTGGTCCATCGCGGCTTCCATCATCTGGAGGACGTGGTTCGGGTTCGTGTGCGTGGTGCGGGCCACGAAGGTCGCGCCCGCCGCGATGGCCTGCTTCATCGGGTTGATGGGCCGGTCGCCGCTGCCCCAGGAATCGGTCTTGGACTTGTAGCCGAGGGGCGAGGTGGGCGAGGTCTGGTTCTTGGTCAGGCCATAAACCCAGTTGTCCATCACGCAATAGGTCAGCTTCACGTTCTTGCGCGCGGTGTGGCTGAAGTGGTTGCCGCCGATGGAGAAGGCGTCGCCGTCGCCGCCGAAGACGAAGACGTGGAGGTCAGGACGAGAGAGCGAAACGCCGCTGGCGAAAGGCAGGGCGCGACCGTGGATGAAGTGCGCGCCGTGCGCCTGCACGAAATAGGGGAAGCGGCTGGAGCAGCCGATGCCCGCCACGGTGGTGATCTTCTCGTGGTGCATCTTACGCTTCTCGATGAGCTTGAAGTAGAGCGCGAGCACGGAGAAGTCACCGCAGCCGGGGCACCATGTCGGATGGTCGGCGGCGACTTCCTTTTTGGTGAGGCCTTTGCGGTCGGCGTCGGTGAGCGGCGGGACGGGCGCGAGGTTCAGGTTGCCCGTGCGTGTGAGGGTTTCGGAGGGGAAGGAGAGAGCGGTCATGGATTTTGGTGGGTAAAAGGGTCAGGCCGCGAGCGCGGAGGAGTGAAGGGTTGAACTGGTTTGATTGAGAAGGTGTTTGAAATCGCGCGAGGCCTCTTCGAGCGAAGCGAACGCGCGGTCGTGCCCGGTGAACGCCGGGCTGTCCGCTGTGTTTTCGGAAACTCCTGCGCCGCGCTTGGGGTCAAACTCCAAGACGAAGTTGCGACCGCCCAGCCAGACCCAGAGGAAGCAGACACCGGATGGTAATGGTTCCAACTCAAGCCGTGCCGAGGTGTGCGTATGCACGATGTCGGAGACGAGGTCTTGGAGGGGAAGCGGGGTTTGCATCAGTGGCGTCCTGGTTTTGTGAACACAACGCACTTGTCAGTCATGTGAACCACCGTGATGGCTCCGTCCCGCTGGCAGACGATGCGATGCCGCCGGGTGCTGGCGGTGAGACTGCCATCGGGCAGCCGATGAATGTAGTCCTCGCGCGGCGCATACATCCGACCTGTGAATGCCAGCGGAGGCGGCTCGGTGCGCGCCACAGGACAGAACTCGTCCTCCACTTCCTCCATGAGCCGGCAAAGCAAGGCGATTGCCTCGTCCGCCGTCGCGGCTGGTGGCTCGGCCTCCAGTCGCCGGAAGAACTCGGCGAGTCGTTGGTGTATGTCCATTCGCCTGCACAGGAAATTACTTCGTCATCGCCTTCACGCGGTCGAGGATTTCGCGAATCTTCCAAGTGAGGCCGTCCACCTTGGTGAGGCCGCGAATCTTCGGGTCGCAATAGCGGGCCCGGAGCACAGCGCCGAGCTGGCCGTAGCCGTAGAAGCCCTCGTCGTTGAGTTCAACGACGAGCACATGGGAGAAGGCCTCGAAAATCTTCTCCAGTCCGTTCGGCAGCGGGTTGATGTATTTGATGTGCAGTCCGGAAACGGCGTCGCCGGCGGCGCGCGCCTGCTTCACGGCTTCCTGCACAGGGCCTTTGCTCGAACCCCAGCTCACGAGGAGCACCTGGCCTTCAGGCGGGCCGAAGAC
>JBEBFV010000033.1:0-23360 GCA_040081795.1 Limisphaerales bacterium
CGTGAGCGCGGCCCCGTTGAAGCACGTCAATCCAGTTCAGGATGTCCACCGCCTGAAGGATCCATCCGCGCTCACGTGAGCGCGGCCCCGTTGAAGCTGCTTCACAAGCGTTCATCGGTGTCATCAACGTCCAGCGGTATTGAAAGGTGACCGAAAGAGGGCGTTTTGGACTGCCCGAAACGCGGAAATCGGATCAACAGCGAGGGCTTAAATCGAGTCCTGGCGCGGGGGACAGTCGTTACGGAGAAGCACTCCAGTCCTCCGAGGGCATCCTCACCGGCACGGTCATGGCTCCCGATAATTCGCTCCTCATCGGCAAACGAGCGCCAGGACGGAAACCGATCAGATGCCGCGAATGAGGTCGGCCAGCGAAGATTTCAACGCGGCGGTAACCCTGACTAGGACATCCAGCGAAACATTTTCTTTGCCTCGTTCCACATCACTCACATACGTGGGGTTGAGGTCCGCTTTTTCCGCAAGTTTCTCCTGGCTCATGCGCGCCTGCCTGCGGAGCGTGCGGATGTTTTCGCCCAAAATTCGGCGATGTTTCGGGACGGGTAGCACTCATGATGAGCCAAGCAGGAAGGGTCTGGTTGAACCATCGGATATACCCGAAATTTAATCGCTTGCCAATTCTGGAGCACTAGCGCATCAATGCAGACGCACACGAATGGCAGGTGAACATCTCTTGGAAAGAGTGCGTGAATCACAAGCTGAACAGCAACCCAGCAAGGAGGAAATTATGGTAATTCCCAACAAGAAAAAGCGGACGTGGCTGGCCGCGACGGGCGTTGGCAGCCTGCTTTCGCTGGCCGTGATCTGGACGGCTCTGGCCGCCAACGAGCCGGTGCTCACCATCTCGAAAACCGGGGCCAACCAATACAGCGTTGTCATCACCAACGGAACCAACACGGCGTATTACGAGCTGTATCACACGCCCGTGGTGGCGGATGCGGCCTACCCGTGGATGCTGCTCGTCATAGGCACGCAGGGACAGACCAACTTCAGCGTGGATGGCGGACCCACCATGGCGGGATTTTTCTTCGTGGGAGTTGGCAATGACTGGGACGGCGATGGCGTTCAAAATTACCGGGACGCCAATCCGAACAGCACAAATTTTGGTCAACTGACCATCACGGTGGACAGTCCGACCAACGGGGTCGTGTTTCAGTAAAGTCGATAGGGGATTCCAAGGAGAGTTATGAAAACATTGAAGTGTCTGCGCAGCACGCTGGGCGCGCTGCTGGGGTTTTGTCTGATTGCCAGCTCGGAGGCGGCTGAAACACTCAGCACGCTGCAAGTGGTGGCCGGGGAATCCCATGCTCTGGCCGTGCGTTCCGACGGCACCGTATGGGCATGGGGGACGAATCGCATTGGTGAACTGGGCCTCGGGAATGTTTCGTTCCTGCTCTCGCCCAAACGCGTCACCAGCTTGAGCAACGCGACCGCCATCGCCGCCGGTCCTCTGCATTCGCTGGCGGTTCAAAGCAATGGACTTGTGTGGGCTTGGGGCACCAACGGTGGCGGACGGCTGGGTAACGGCACGTTCAACAACGCAAGCAATCCTGTGGTGGTCTCGCTTATCACCAATGCGTTGACGGTCGCCGCCGGTGCGAACCACTCGCTGGCGGTATTGACCGACAAAAGGCTCATGGCGTGGGGGGCGAACGAGGGCGGGCAACTAGGGACCGGCAATACTCAGGCCACCAACCAGCCCGTGCTGATCAGCTTGACCAATGTGGTGGCTGTGGCGGCCGGTTCCAATTTCTCGCTTGCGCTGACCGCCAGCGGCGAAGTGTGGACGTGGGGCACCAACAATGCCGGACAGTTGGGCCTGGGGGACACAACCGCGCGGCTTTCACCTGTCAAGATCACCGGGTTGACCAACATTGCCCAAGTTGCCGCCGGCCACAGCCACAGCCTGGCGATGAACAGCAACGGCGTGCTCTATGTGTGGGGCCGGAATTCAGAAGGGCAGATTGGCAACGGGACCACCACCAGCACCAATGCACCAACCCAAGTCACCAGCTTTGGAACGGTGAAATCGGCGACGGCGAATTTCAACAGCTCGGCGGCGGTGACCACCACGGGACGCTTGTTCCACTGGGGCTGGTATGCGAACGGGTGGACGAACGGTTACGTCACCCAAGCCACCGAACTCGGCGCTGGAATCGGACAGTCCTTCGAGAAGGTGACGTATGGATCCAATTTCTTGCTGGCCGGCCAGTCGGACGGCTCAGTGTGGGCCTGGGGCGAGAACCGTTACGGGCAATGGGGCGACGGGACGGTGCTGGATACATGGCCCGGAGTGAGTTATGAGGCAGTTAATCCATCTTACAGCTTCAGTTCCCATCCGTATCCCAGGGCGACCCGGTTCAATCGCGGGTATCGGCCCTATCGGGCATACAACTCATTTGTGCTGCCGTTGGATTTGGAAACTGGTGTGGAGTTGGGCGTCGAGGGCACTGAACTTTACAACTACGGAACGGCACCGTGGTTCTTGCGGGTGGCCAAAAACCCCTCTCAGCACGCGCTACAGCTTGTCAGTGGCACAACCAATTTGCTGCGCTTCACCGTGGACAATCCGGTCGCAGCATTCGGCAGTGACGCGGGGGGCAGCCCCCTCTACACAGGCCAGCCCCACTCCTTCGGCGTGTATGCGGGAATTTTCAATGAAGCCAGCGAAACGAACCTCATCCGGATTTCGGTTTATGACCGGGCGGCCTTGGCGGGAGGAACCAACAATGTTGCGCCCACCAACACCTTCACAATCGGATTGCCCGGTCGTTTCGTGGGCAATGGATGGGGAGCTTTCCTCACCAACGGCGCACGGGTGCTAGTCCAGACCAACGGTTTGAAAACCACGGTGGAATTCGTGGATTCCGTCGGTGCCGCCAGCCAGTGGGGGCTGACGTGGTTGTATGCTGGCGGGTATCAAGTGGTGCCGAATGCGATCTTGGGCGGCTATCGCATTACGCACGCGGCGGATTCTACGAACTATTGCTATGTGATCGAGGTCAAAGGTTCGGCCCAGGTGGCGGCCAGCACCCTGAGCCCATTCGCGACCAACGCTTCAGGTTGGGCGTTCACGCCGCTCTATGCGGTGAATTTCGACACCTTTCCGGCATGGCGTTCCCGGTTCATCGACCGTCCACACTTCGAAGGCATTCCGCTGCCACCCGCGTATGCCGGTCGTAGCCTTCCGGATCTCAACGGGATGATCGCGGTGGCGACAAATCAGGTCTGGCTGACCAACAATTCGGCCTACACCAATTTGGATGATGTGACACCGGAACTGCGTCGGCATCCGCTTTTGGACCGGCTGGTGGAAGACATGGGACGCGATCCGCTGGCGTTGGCCAGCTATGTCATCAATGAGATCGGACTCACGGACCCGATCACCTACTCCGAGGCAAGCAAGAAAGTGGCGAATTCCGTCGAACTCGGCGGCATTGCGCGCTCGGCTTTGGGGGTTTATTTGGAAGGCCAGGGTTCGCCGGCCGAGCAGTGCGCCCTGCTCGTGTATTTGCTGCGCAAGGCCGGTTATCCGGCCGGCTACGTCTTTCCCACGAACAACAACCTGCGGCTACTGGACACGCGCATCAGCCAGTTGTGGCGGGTTCAAGTCAAAGGGCTCATTTTGGACGCTGGCTTTCCGGTGGTGACCAACAGTCTAATCATCGTCAATTATCCATGGGTGGTGGCCAACATCGGCACCAACTCCGTGCATATTTTCCCCTGGCTGAAAGACACTGAAATCGTCGAGGGGTATGACCTCTACAGATATATGCCCACTAACTATCCGAATGCATATCCCTGGGCAAAGGATTACCTCATGGCGGAGCCGGCCATAATGAACCTGGCACCGTCCAACAGCTCTTCGGGAACGGTGTGGAGAAGGTATATCTCCAGTGTCTTGAACACCAATCTGGTGGAAGGCAATCTTTCGGTCGATGATTTTGGGATGAGGGCCTTCAATCGTCGCCATTATTATGAGACCTGGGGGAGTCTGCCACTACCCAACTTCTTGACGAACCAGACGGAAGTATCGGTGGTGCCGACGCTCTCGGAGAGCGCGGCGACGTATCCGTTCCTCACCAACATTTTCGACCGGCTCCAGATCGTGGTTTACAAGGACAGCCCAAGCTATCCCGCCAACCAGGTTATCGACACCGGCGACCTGCGGCTCTGCGACCTGCACCATCGCAAACTGCTCCTTTACACGAACAACACCGACAATGCCGCCTTGTGGCTTTCAGGCTATCGGACTGGATTCACCAATGCGTCCAATTTTGGCAGTTTTCTGACCGGAACGAACGCACTCCATCCCCAGCAGTTAACCGCCGGAATCTCCGGGGCGACCAATCTCTGGGCCCGCATGATTTACAAGCGACGGGCAGGAACGCTTGCCTCCGCAACTGCTTGGATGCCGTTGTCCGAGCGAGCTGGTAGGACGGGGTATTTGGAATGCTCCAAGGCGGCCGTTACCGCATTGTGCTTCTCGGTGGGACGAGTGACCCCGGCCATGCTGCGCGTCAACGCCGATGACTACTGGCGGTTGGAGCAACAGCGCGCGCTCGATCCGAACTTTGTAACGATGAAGACTGATGATGTCGGAACCGCGGCGATGATGTTCGGGCAGGGCTATCTGGAGGAGCGAGACCGTGAGGAGGACTTCAATGCTCGAATTCACAAACTACAAGGACTTACCCGATTGACGTTTGTATCGGCTGCCGCCACGCCCCTGGCAAACGGGCGGATGCAACTGTCGTTAAACTCGGACTGGGACTTCGCCCTGTTAATCGGTAATGCCAGCCTGCGACAAGATTCGGGCGACACCAGCCTGCGGGAGTTTGGCAACTTCACGACGATGAACCTGCTTTCAGGCGCATCGTCCGAGCACACCGTCATCCGCACCATGTTTGGTGACGTCGCACCCATATCGGCGGTGCGGCTGCTGCAGATTGCGGCGGAACGCGGACGGGCGAACGGTTGGGCTTTGCCGTTGGAACTGAATGTTAAGAATTATCAGACGGTGGGAACCACCACACACACTGGCTATGGTCCGTATATGCTCTCACTTGAGGACTTGGGAACCTGGGCGGGCATTTACACTGAGTTTGCTTATGGAGCCGATACCAATTTCCTGCGCGTGATTACGGTGCCGGGCCGCATTACCGTGGACAGCGCAGGGTTTGTAGGCGGGGCGGCCATCTATTTCGACCGCTATGGCAGGATTGCTAGTTTGGCCAGATACAATGGCGGATTAAGCAGTGCTGATTTGTTTTGGCTCGGGACACCGCCAACGGCCTCCTACAACTTGTCGCACAGCCTTAACTACAACCCCAGTTTTGGATACTCCTTTGCCTACAATGATTTCTCGGTGCCCCGCCCCCGGTTTTCGTTCTCGTATCCCGACCTCGCGGCACTAACCTCAAGTAGCGGCATCAGCAAGGTGCAGGTCCAGTTCACGCCTCAGCAGGTCAAGCAGGGTCAACAAATCGCCACGACAATGAACCTTTCGGGCAGCCCGACAACCGCCGCTGCCGTCCGAAAGGCCAAGGATGTGGGCTGGTATGATCGGGCTGCGGCGTTCGTGAAGCAGGTGGGTTCGCTGGTTTCCGATCCCGTGCAGGTCGTGTCCGGCGATTTCTACGTGGACGCTGTGGATCTGACACTGGCTGGTCCGTTGCCGCTACACTTGCGGCGCAACTACCTGAGCGGAAATGTGTCAGACAACCAGTTTGGGCACGGCTGGAAACTGGGCTTTACACCATGGCTGGTCTTGAGCACCAACGCGGCGAACCAACCACTGCTGCTTGCAGCCGAACCAGACGGGGCGGTGATCGCCTTCACCTATCAGTCCAGCAACCTGTGGACTGTGGCCACGGCGGACAACCCCACGTTGGCAAATCACACACCGTCCGGCATCGGCAGCACGGCGAATTCCTTCAATCAACGGATCGAGCATTACACGACCAACGGGACGCTCTACGTCCTGAGCGCGCCGGACGGCAGCCGGCGGTTCTACGAGGTCATGAGCAGTTTCGGAGTCTCCGCCGGCACGAATCAGTTGGGCCGGGTGCGTCCCTATCTGACGCGCTGGGAGGACCACGCCGGAAACTACCACCTGTTCAGCTACGGCTCAGACTCGACGGCCAATGATTTTGGCCAGTTGAACCGGGTCGAAGCTGCCAACGGTGCCTTCCTCGTGCTCAAATACGACTTTCAGGGGCGCATCGTCGAGGCGTTCACCGATGACAGCCGGCGTGTGCGCTATCAATACGACGATTATGGTGACTTGGTGCTGGTGACGCTGCCCGACAACTCGCAATGGGAATTCGAGTATGAGCATTACACCTTCACGACCAACAGCGTCACTTACACGGACTCCAACCACCTGCTGGTGCGTGAGGTCAAGCCCGACGGCCGCATCCTGGCCAATACTTACGACAGTCTGCGGCGCGTCACGGTGCAGGCGGCCACCGTGGGCACCAACCGCGAACTCGTCACCAACGCGTGGTTCTACTACACGAACAACTGCAACAGCCTGACCAACGAGTATCTCACCGGCACCACTCGCGTTGAGGACGTGTTTCACAACGCCTATCTCTACCAATACACCAACAATCTCATCACCCGGATTGACGAGCCGCTGGGCCGCACAAACATTCAGGACTGGTTTGAAGCCAGTGAAACGAACAAGGCCGGCTACTACGCGCGCAGCTTGGAACTCACTGTGAACGCACGCGGGCTGACCAACGAATTTCGCTATGACGCCCAGGGCAACATCACCAATCGCACGGTGCGGGGCAACCTGACCGGGGAAGGCGTTTCCAACCAGAGCGCGACCAACACGTTCACCTACAATACCAATCAGTTGTTGCTCACCGCCGTTGACCCAACCGGCAATCAACGGGCGTTTTTCTACGAGGATTCCGGCGACCCGTATCGTGCCTCCCGCATCGAATGGTCCAGCGGCGGCACTGGCATCAGCACGAACCGCTTCACCTACACCAATGTCACCGAGACGGTGAGCGTGGGCACCCTGTCCAAGACCAATCGTGCCTTTGGACTGCTGGCCCGCGCAATCCATGCGGATACGGCCACCAACGACTGGACCTATTACGGGCGTGGTTTCGTCGCACAGTCCACACGCTACGCGCGCACCGCCGAGGACACAGGAAACAACGACCCGGCCGTGGTGAACACCTTCAGCTACACCCCGCGAGGCGACCTGACCGAACGCGTTGACACAGCGGGACGCCGCGCGCGTTTCAGTCATGACGCGATGGGACGGCTGCAATGGCGTGAAGTCGTGGACGAAACGGGCACGGCGCTGGCCCGCGAACACTTCTACTACAACCGCAATGGGGATCTGGAATGGCATGACGGGCCTCGCACCGGGCCGGAGGATTACGTCTGGTTTGATTACGACGGCGCGGGCCGCAAGGTGCAGGAGATAAGCTGGCGCAGTCGCGCGAAGGCGGACGGGTCGGGGGTGGAGGCCGAGACGGGCGACAACCTGTATGCCACGTCCAACTTCCGTTACGATGCGTTCGGCAACCTCACCTTGATGGTGGATGCACGCGGAGCGATCACCACGAATGTATGGGATGCCTTGGGCCGTCTGGTGCAGCAGAAATCCTTCGATCTCAATGGCACCTCCGTCTTGGCCACCGTGGGATTCGCCTATGCGCCGGATGGTCTGGTCCGCTACCACACCAACGCCCTGTCTGGCGTCAGCGAAGTTCAATACACCAGCGAGGGCCAGCCCAATTCCCGCCTCAATGCCGACGGTTCCACCAACGGCTGGACGTATTACCTGGACGGACGCCTCAAACGGGTCATCCAGTCGAACGGTGCCTACTGGGAAAGCACCTACACGGATGCGTCGCGTCGGATTACCCAGGTCTTTTACTCCGGCGCAGGGACGCCCTTGGCGACCAACATCACCGAGTTTGACCGGCGGGGGAACGTCGTCGTCCAGATAGACGAGGCGGGTTTCGGCAGCACGAACCGCTTTGACGGGCTGGGACGGGTGAAATCGTGGGTTGGGCCGAAGCTGGCTTTTGTGTTACCGGAAGGTTCCCCGTCGTCGCCGGCGAGCGATCCTCCCCCCATTCAGCAGGTCTTCACCAATTATTACGATGCCGCAGGCATTGCGACCACCAACGTCAATGCGCTGAACGAAAAGTCTATTACTTACCGGGATGCTTTGGGGCGGTTGACTCGCGCTGAGGTAAGAACCTCCGCCAACGTGCTGGTCCGCGAAACCACAGCCGCCTACACCGCTGATCATCACGGCGTCACCGTCACCCAAGGTTCCGGTGCCAGCGCCATCGTTTCCACGACCTACACTGACACCGCAGGCCGCAACGTCCTGGCCCTCACGTATCCCGCCACTGGCGTGCAGCACTTCACCCTGAGCGGTTACGATGCCGTGGGCAATCTTAGCGCCACGGCCCGGTATGCTCGCACCAACGCCACTCAAACGCTGTTCACGTCCGCGTCCTTCGCTTACGACGGCCTGAACCGGCTGGTGCAGCAGGCCGACCGGGACAGCGCGGTGACGACGTATCAGTATGATGCGGCGGGCAACCGGGTGCAGCAGGTGGTGCCGGGCGGTCTCATCTGGCAGGCGGCCTACAACAACGCGGGCCTGATGTTCACCAACTGGAACGCCAGCCCGGGCGGTTCCGTGCTCCGGGCCAACGGTTACACCTACTACGGGAGCGGCCACCAGTGGGCGGGCCGGCTCCTGTCCCACACCGATGCGCGCGGCGTGGTTTGCACGAACTCTTACGACGACTGGCTGCGAGTGGCCACGAACGCCTACAACGGAAGCCTGGACGAACAGAAGCTCACGACCACCTGGCAATACGACGTGCGTGGACTGATGACCAATGTGGTCGAGGCGTTCGCCTCAACCAACACCGGCCTCGCGACCTCCTTGCAACGGTCCTACAACGCCTACGGGCAGTTGACCGCCGAGATGGCCGGCTTTGGCACGAATCTTTTCAGCAGCGGGAATGCCTATGATGCAGCCGGGCGACGCACGATTCTTGGGTTGCGGACGTTTGGCTATGGTTTCGCGTGGCGGGCAGATGGGCAACTGGCGGGCGTGCATACGCTCACCGGCGACACGGCCTACACTTACGACTCGGCGGGCCAGTTGAGCAACCGCGTGTCCGGCGTGCGAAGCACAGCCATCACCGCTCGGGACGGAACGGGGCGTCCGTTGACACTCGAAACCAAGGTCAGCGGGGTGACGAAGCTGACCGAATCGCTGAGTTACACGGGCGACGGACTCATGGCGACGCACACGATGGCACGGACGGACTTCACTGACTCACGACGTTTCTCCTATGCGAACCAAAGCCGCCGGCTGGCGCAGGAACAGTTGAACATGGACGGTTCGACGACGTGGACGAACGTGTTCTCGTTTGACAGCGGCTCGGCGGCGGGCGCGGGTGTCCTGACACGCATCGCACAGACAGCCACGGGTGGAGCGGAGTGGAATGCCCACATGGACGCGCACCTGCGAGTGGACCGGGAAACCAACAACGTGGTGCGCCGGCTGGCCTATGGCCGGGTCAACATGCAGCCGGGCTACGCCCAGTTGGGCATCGCGTTGAACGGGCGTCCGGTGCCGTTCCTGACCTTGGGGAATGGGGACACGAACTGGCCGACGCGCTGGCAGGCGCAGCTTGAGCTGCTGCCCGGCACGCACACGTTGACGGCTACGGCGGTGCATCCGAGCAAGCTTTACACCAACACCAGCACGACGACGTTCACCAACCAGGCGGTGGACCAGACGGTGCTGACCTACTACTCGGAAGGGCAGTTGACGCAGCGGGTGTGGAAGAACAGTGGCGGCACGACCAATCGCACGCAGAACTTCAAGTGGGATGCGAAGGGGCGCTTGCTCAACTTCACCGAGCGGGATGTGAACAATGACGGCCACGATTGGACGGCGGTCTATGATGCCTTGGGGCGGCGCTGGCAGACGCGAACGATGCCCATTACGAACAACGTGTCGCTCACGTCGCAGTTGAAGGTCGTGACCCAGCTCTACGATCCACTGGTGGAGTTTCTGGAAGTCGGAGTGCGGGTGGACGAGCGTTGGCATTGGAAGGTGTATGGGCCGGACTTGGACGGGGTTTATGGCGGGATGAACGGCGTGGGCGGCTGGGAAGCCGTGGTCAGCGGGCCGGACACGTATCACACGCTGCTCTCAGATGCGCGGGGAAACATCGTTGCTGCTCACGACCCAGAGGACGGTTCAATCCACTGGAATGCGGCGCGCATCACCGGCTACGGTTCGGTGGCGGAGCACCGGCCCCTGTCCTTGGGCGAAGGTGCGCCAATGTGGGAGGCAGGATCGTGGCGGGGACGGTTCCCGGAGATGTCGGGCCTCTACAATCTGGGCGCACGGTATTACGACCCAGTGGCAGGGCGTTTCCTGTCCCCTGACCCGCTGGGGCATGACAGCGACCCCTCGCTGTATGGCGCGTTCAATGGCGACCCCATCAACTATTTCGACGCGGATGGGAGGATTGGGAAAGCGGCCGTAAACTACGCTTATGAAGGCGGCATGGCGGGACATTCGTTGCGGGGAATCGGGGGGTATTTGGACAGTTACCAAACAGATAGCACGCTGCTGGGTGTAGCGACTGGATATTACGGCAGTCTCGCGAACACGGTGGGCGGAGTTGTGACCCCTTCGACCTACGTGAATGGACTTCGAGGCTACGGCAACAACGTCAGCACAGCTTACCGTGATGGCGGCGTGGTCAGGGCAGGAAGCTACGCGATAACCAGTTGGAACATGGGCGGGGTCATTGGTGCGGTCGCGAATCAAAGCCAGGTGACGGGTGAGGCGCTGGGCGATTGGGTGGGGCCGCGTGGGACGGAATTCAGCGGAGGTGTGGCAGGGACCGCAGGCGTTCTGTCGGGCGGACTTGGTTTACACAACTTGGCGAAGGCTGGTTCTCCATCAGTTCATGCACCAGGAGTGAGACCGCCGCCGCTCCCTCCGATGGTGGAACCGCCCCCACTACCGCCACTGCGAAATGCGGTAGGGACTGAGGCTAAGGTCTTGGCACACGGAAAACTGAGCCATCTCAATGGAGCAATCGCGGAGGCGCATGGATTTGAGCAAGCTCTCGCTAAAGGCCATGTAGGCATCGCCAGGCCGGGAAAGGTGAGTGCCCCTGGTGTGGACTTTGCAACTTTCGATCCAGCGATGAAGCAAGTCGTCGTGTGGGATGCGAAATATCGAGGGCCTGGAGGGTCATATCCATCGTCGATACCTCCAGCGAAAATGCAAAAGTGGACGCAAGAAGTCCGCGCGATTGTGGAAGCGATGCCGGATAGTGCTGCAAAGAGGCAGATGATCGACGCATTGAACAACGGTCGAGTTCGTGGTGAGATTTTCAGGTGGCCCCAATAAACTCGAACATGAATTGGGAAACGATACTTCAAATCCCGGCATGGACACCGTTACGCGAGGTGACCGTTCAACGCGATTTGGTGCTCCCAGGCATCTATCGAGTCGCCGCCGACGCGTATCTGGTGACCCAAGTTTACAATCGAGAGTTTGAGGAGGGGCGCCCTGAAGCCCCGTTTGTCACGGTCGCTGTTTGGGCCGAATCCTTGAGCGCACTAAAGCGATGCGTTGATTGTGATGTCTCAGTTCAAGTAGCAACGTCAGGAGTAAAACCACCAGATGCCCTACTTTTTGGAACGACGGGAACATATGGAGAACTGGAGCGCCAGATAGCTGCGAGGGAGCGAAAGATATCGGAACGTGCTACCTACTCGAACACGGGTGTTTTCGTGCACAAGATTATCGAAATCGGCCATTTCACCTTCTGCTTCCTTGAGCCGAAGATCCGAACGGAAGAGCAAGTTTACGCGATCAAGCTGCGACTGGCATGAGTGACTTAGGAATGTTGCAGCAACGATACCGCAGGCTGTTTGGAATCGAACCTGCCGCCCCGACGGATTTCCTCACCATTGAAAGGAGCTTGAATCTTGAACTTCCGGAGGACTTTAAGGCAATTGCTCGATTTTACCGTGGTGGATTTCTTGGCGGGAAGAGTCACCATTCTACCGCTGTGGTTGGTCCAGCAACAAATGTGCATGAAGAGACAATTCGCCTCCGGAAGGCCATAACTCTACCGAAGCACTTTGTAGCAATTGCGGAATCGGCTGCCAGTTTAATTGTAATGACATGCCTCAAGGGAGATTCAAGGGTGATTTGGTGTGACGCGACTGACGCAACAAAACTGGAGCGTGCAGATGAATTGCGCCAACCTCAGGTATGGCCCAATTACGCCGTCTTTTTCGAGTGGCTGTTGGACGAGGAAGAGAATGAGCGCGCTGAACCAGATGCTTGATTTCAAAGAGGCCCTGTCAGGCATCGCAGTTACTTCTGCAACTGCGTGGCTCTATCTTCCAGCGGCCGAGACCTGGAATTTGAATTCCAAGTGCGCGCTCTTGGAAAGCGATGAGGTTCCGCCTGAGAAGGAGGATGAACCGGATGCTGGGATACCAGAATTCGCGAAGCAAAACCATTTGAAGCAGGCACTTCCTGTTACGGTTGTGCAGGATATCGTGACAAACGTCATGGCACAAAAGGTAGACGCCACACCAGATGACTATTTTCGAGCGCTTGAATACTATTACAAACATGATGCCTTCATGAACCTCGCAATAGAGAATTAGTTTATGATTCGGGTCGCCGCACGTTTCTTCAGTGCCCATCCCCTGGGCCACCTCCTTGGCGTCGGCGGCCCGAATCGCTCTATTCTGAGCGGGATTTTAGATTGACGTGATCCTCGAGAATCAGCAGCGTGTGTTCTGGATGAGCCACTGGAAGAACTTTGGAAACCGGTCGCGAATTGCACGATATGTTCGTGGCTCCAGCTTGGCGCAATTTCCCCTTTCACTGCTTGCCGTCATCACGTCGTTGGTGGGACTTTCCCCGGTCCTGATAGCTGAGGAGCGACCTGGTTCTTCTGTTCTGACCGCAGTGAGCAGCACGACTCTCAGCGGCTACGTGTCAACGAGTGCGAGCTGGTCTGGCACTGTTGACAATTCGTTTATTCTCAACGGTGTCCTCTTTAGCACCTCAAGTCCATTCGGCTCCTCCGTGACCTACGTCAGCGATTCTTTTGGCCCTGGCGGCTTCATCAGGAATGCACATTCGCATACCGTTTTCATCGGTGCAGTCGGTGGCTATTCGTCGGGTGAGAACCCTCCTTATCCGTTTCTTTTTGCACCGGGCACTCAGCTTCCTTCCGCTGGTGTCGGTGTGACGCCCATGGATGTTTTGGGGCCAGCCGTTCAACTTAACTCACTCCCTGCCGCTGTGCCGGAGCCATCGTCCATCGCCCTGATCGTCGGAGGGGCATTAAGCTTTTTCTCTGCAATGAGGCGTAGGACGTGAAACAGAGAATGAGCGCGGAAGCTTAGTAGTAGAGCCGGAGGCATCGCCGGTTCCATCGCTGCGGGTCTTGTCATTAGCGCAATTCTTAGCAACACTCTTCTCGCCATTCTCATTGAAGCCAAAGTTTGAGACCAGCAACGCACTATCCCCGATCTATGCAGCCTCGGATCGGAACCGGCCGGAACTGATCGGTTCAGCGACCTTGCTGGATTTCGGTAAGGCAAGGTTTCTCGTCACCGCAGCACACGTCGTCGACTGGACCAGTCAGAACAGCGTCGAGTTATACACATTCGGCGTCAAGAATGGACGGAATCAGCAGATTGCAATTCCGCAGCAGTTCACCATCACTCCCTTGCCCGAGTCCGGAAACCGCGAAGACGACAAGCTTGATTTCGCGTTTATCCGGCTCGATGAGGCAACCGCCGATCAGATCGCGAAGCTCCGTTTCTTTCTGCCGTTCGGGTTGATTGACGCAAACGACCGTGCCACACCCACCTCGCGCTACATGTTCACCGGCTATCCGCTCAGCCGTGAAAAGACAGATTACGGTCAAAGGAAAGTTATCCCCAAGGGATATAGTCTTACGGAAATCACGGTTGCACCGGCACGGATGATGAATCACGGATTTCACACCGACACTCACATCGCCGTGAACTTTGACCCGAATGCCGTCCAGGACGAGCATGGCCAACGCAGGTCTTTCCCTTGTGCCAAGGGTATCAGTGGCGGCCCAGTGTGGCGCGGCGACGGGGCTTCCGATGATTGGCTCGTCAAAACGCCTGTCCGCCTAGTGGGGATTGGCATCGAGGACCGAGTGCGGGATTCCATGATGGTTGCCGTGAGGATTCACCTGATAACTGCCGCGATTGGCGACCGTCACCCGGACCTCCGCGACCTCGCACCCCGGCGTGCTGGCTTTTCGTATTCGATCACCTGGGCCGAGCCGCACCGCAGATGAATGGCCATGCTCTATCGATACCTCAGGCTCAGGGAGGAACAGCACTTTCAACGGCTTTCCGACCTACTACTCTCGGGCAATTTGTTCTTGCGCCAAGCAGCCAGGTTTAATGACCCCAACGAATTCCGTTTTCAGCTCCGCGCTCCCAAAGAAAAAGCTGTGATTCAGAAAGGGTGGCAGCAAGACCACCCGAACGGCACCATCGAGGAGTTCGAGGCATGGTTCTCGACCACCAATTTCGAGGGCTGGCACCTTTACCACGAGCCGGCGCTACATCAGGAGTTTTGCCAACGATTTGGCGTGGCGTGCTTCTCCAAGACGGCGGACAATCCAACCATGTGGGCACACTATGCCGACGAGCATAACGGTGTCTGCGTTGGCTTCGCGGATCTCTCTATCGACAGTTTCCCGGGCATTACGATGGCGGGCGATGTCAACTATCAGGCAGAGCTTCCGGTGGTCCAGTATTTTGGCGAGGAACCGCAGCAGGTTGCCCACAAGATATTCTTCACGAAGAGCGCCGACTGGGGATACGAGCGGGAATTCCGACTGGTGGCAGACGCGGACACCACACTCACAATGAATCCCGCGCTGGTTCAAGAAGTGATCCTTGGGATGCACATGAGCGAATCGAACCGAGACCGCGTTCGCAAGATTGCTGCATGTCGCGGGACATCAGTCTCAGTCCGCACCGCCCACCTCTCCTACTCCAAATACGAAATGGACATTTCCTGAACAGCGATGCCGCCCTCGATGACAACTGCTCTTGATAACACCCGCCGCTTTCTTGGATTATTCGACATGCTGGGCTTTTCAAGCTTCTGTGAATCCCGCTCGGCACAGGAGCTGGCTGCGGCCTATCAGCAAATCCTTGCTTCAATTGTGACAGCGACAACGTATGGCACTGACGGCGAGGACGATCACGTTTTGATCTTCTCTGATACCGTTGTCCTCGCCGAACCCCGAATGGAACCGCGCACGGAGGCTGTGCGGCACCTCTTTCGTCTGGCGAGCCTGTTGATTCACAATTCGCTGCTCGAACTGAACAGGTTTGAACATCCACCGTTTCGGGGGTGCGTCAGCTTTGGTGAGTGCATCTTTAGGAAGAACGCTTCGCTCTTCTCGAATTCCGATTGCCGAACTTCACTTGTGCTGGGAAAGGCAGTCGCAAGGGCAAGTGCATGGGAGAAGAAGCAGAAGTGGGTAGGTGCATCAATCGTGCCGTCCGATCTGCCCGACATCAGGATTGCTTTTCCAGGTTTGTTGGAACAACTGGTCGAGGAGGGGTATTTGGTCGACTACGACGTGCCGACAGAAGATGGGCTGGTCGCGACGCTTGCCATAAACTGCGTCACATCCGGCCACAGTGACCATATCCTCAGGCTGGTGCGAGATAGGGAGCAACAGCTTCCCCCGAAGGAAGCGAGTAAGTATCGCGGAACTCGAAGATTCGTGGAGGCAGTGATGAACACCGGTAAGTATATTCCACCTCGTTGACAGCAACTCGCATCCCACCGCGCTTGAGAGCAACACCCGATCACAGATAGCTAAAAATTGGCCCCGCGAATTCTTCCAACCCAGCACCCCAGCCTACCCCGACTGTTCAGGTCAGGATAGGCTGAGGAGTTGATGGAAGGGTTTAGCGGCAACGACAACGATGGCGACACCGGCACCGTTTTCCTCCTCCACTGCGGCGCTTTGGCCGACGATTGAACCAAACCACGGCAGCGACGACGGCGAAGAGCAGCAGCCACGGGAGGATCTTGGGCAGGATGTAGAGGACCAGTATCACAGCGGCACCGTTTTGCAGGGTCTTCCAATTGAGGTTCGGCATTCCGTGACGGCGAGGTTGTTGGGGTTGTAGCGCCGGAGAGGATCGAACTCTTCCGGCGCTGAGCATTAACAGGGCTGGCGCTCCTCACGACAGGCCAGGAATTCGCGGTGGGCCAGCAGGTTGTTTCGCCATTGGGGGATACGGGCGAGGTCTTTGAGGATGTCGGCCCCGAAGAACTCCCTGAGCTGAACGGCGAGCTGGATTCGATTCGTGTTGATCGTGGAGTTGCTCACCTTGAACTTCAACGCGACCTCTCTCAGACAACCACCTTCGGCCAGCACGTTGAGGATGGCGCGGAAGCGTTCGTTCAGAGGGGCCATGAACGTCTCCCAGTCCACCTTCCTGGCGGCTTTCACTGACGGATCCTCCTGCTCGTTGCTGAACACGTCGGATAGCACCAATGGATCTTCACTGCCTTCCTCAGTTTTGACGGCACCTTCGAGGCAATCCAAGCGGGCACGTCCGTTGAGCTGGGTGCAGGGATGCAGCGGATCGGTCTTGCTCTGGCCATAAGCGCGGCGTCCCGACTTCGCGTGCAGGATGGCGTAGTAGGCGATGTTGCCGGGAGTAACCGTTTTGCTCGCCTTCTCCGCGTTGTCGTAGAGCTTGGCGGCCATTGCGATGGTGTCTTGGATCAACTCCTCGGCGTCTTCACAACCGACTCTGCTGACGCAATAGGGCACGGCTGAACGGATGCGGGGGGCGACTTCATTGAGCAGCATTTCACCTGTTTGAGGGGACATTTCAGACCTTTCCGTTGGGGGGGTGGATGACGAAAAGCGCTGATGTCGTTGAAAGACATCAACGCCTTTGAGGAAGATCCAGCCGACAGCTACACAGCCGGCAGCGACTTTCTCCAAGCGTTATGCCATTTATTCAGGCGTTACAGCAGGCCGGGGAGGGGAGGCTAGGCGACTCTCAAATCTGACGATCTCCGACAGGGGGGAAGAATCGCGACGCTACCGTTCCTTTGATTCCACATCACCCTTCCTCGTCCCCAGCCCCATCTTTGGGGGAAGAATCGGATTGTTGGTGAGGGCACGTAGGGCTTCGCTGTTAGGCATCGGCAGTGGCGGAGGCAATACCACTCGCTGTTTGAGGGTGTGGGCTGGCGGCACTGCTTCCAAGTCTTTGGTCACCTGCTGGCGAATGCCGGTGAAGATTGCAAATGCTCCGACCAAGCCGATTACAGGGGAAGCCCACCAAACCGACTGACGCCCACCTGTTGCCAAGTGGCGCAAGCCGAGCGCCACGTCCGCAACGCAGACAAACAAAATCCGTGCTCCGAGATAGACAAGCGCAGCCACATACCACTCCTTCGGCTCGACGGTGAGGCCCATCATCAGCCCCAGATTGAGCACCACGCCTTGGCCCGCCGACGTAGCGGGCAGGACATACCGCAGGAATTTCCAGGCACCGGTTGGGGAGCAGTACACTGGCAAAGGCGTTCGGTTGAGCTGAGCTCGTTTCCACGGCAGCAATCTAGCCGCATCCTGAAACAAATCTTCGGCCAGCACAAACAGCAGGCGGCCGATGAGATACAGGCCATTCACGCCGCGCACCTCGAAAGGCACGTAGCTGGGAAATAGATATGCCACCACGGCGTAGCTGCCCAAGACCGCGAGCACTCGCACTCGTGCGCGGGTGGACATCGGCAGGACATATCGCAGCACCGGGTTTAAGGCGGCCCAATCGAGCTTGCGAAGTGGCATGGAAATCATCGCTCAGGCACGTAGAGGAAAGCGTTGATTGAGCATCTCCACCAGTTCGTCCATGGTGGCCACGTTCGTCTGGTAATAGCCGGTCTGCCGTGCCCGTTTGCCCAGCACAAACCCTCTGGGCTTCACTATCAACGGCTGGCCGTCCACGAGGCACAGGGTCAGCTCGTGATTCGAATCCCAAGCAAAGACATCACGGCCAAGTTGCCACCAGGCCAGCACCATGGAATTCTGGGCTAAGTGCTGCCGCGTCTGAGTGTTCTCCACGACCTTGTTCAGGATGATCAAGCCGTCCTGCGACAGGATCAGGGCGTCCGGACGATGCTTCAGTGGGGACACTAGCAACCCCAGCCAGAAGAGCATCCGCAACCCGACTGACAAAAGGAACAGAACCCAGTAGAATCCCATCAGCGCACCAAACACCTGCCCCAGCAGGATGCACACGCCTGAGGCGTAGAAGCAAAAGGTCGAGACAGCCACGAGCGGGGAGTCATCGCTCGGCTGCCGCCCGAGCCGACAGGGATACACGCGATAATGATCTCGCCCCACAAACGCGCGCACCAACTCATCGGGAGAAGCACACCAGCCCGGTGAGGAACCCACGCCGGGCATCGCTGGTGAGGGTTCTTGCACCGACCCGGTGGCAGCGCGGGCGGCCTCAGGGATGGGTGGCGGTTGCGACTCCTGGAAATGCGCCTGCATCACCCGATAGGCGCTGTTGATTTCCTGCGTCTTGCGCGTCGCCCGCGCCTGAAACTTCGCGTCGCCGGGAAAGCGGTCGGGATGCCACACTTTGATCATCTCCATATAGGCGTCCCGCACCGACTTTGCGGTCGGCTCACCTTGGATTTCCAGAATCGTCAGCGCCTCTTGGACAGTCATGCATTCCTGCTAGCCAGCGCGCGCAATGGTGGTTTTGCAGCGCCCGCAATCGAGCCGTTGGCCGATCCGCAACAACTTCACGCGGTTACGTGCCCCGCAACTTGGGCACGCCACGAGCTCGCCCTGCGCAGAGTGAGTGGTTGTGGCGTTGTCTCCTGTGGAGTTGGACGCATCTGGCCCGGAGGCATGGACAGATCCATCGCTGCCTGCCGTTTTGAACGAAGGTTGGAACATGAGTGCCAGACCAACTGCGCCAACAAAGGTGATCCAGAATCCCATCTGACCCTTGCCCCGTGCCAAGGCCATCAGGCGCGCATACTGTCCATACTTGGGTTCCAAACGCTCTGCGGTGGCTTGCACGTCAAAGAACAGGCGCTCAAGCAGCAATCCAGCGGCGTCCAACCCCTTGCCGGGATTTACCAACCCGGCTCCAAACGCTTTCAACCCGCCGCTCAAGGAGCCGCCCTCTTGAAAAGTCTCCACGCCAATGCCAACTGACCAGTCCGCCGATCGTTTCAGGTAGTCGGCCAGTTTGCGCAGGTCGGCATCCGAAGCTTGGTTCAACGCCTGGCCGGCCTTGTCACGAAGCACTCGATACTGCTGCGAGCGACTGCCCTCCACCAAGAGCAGCCAGGCCAGGGAGTTGCCGTCGAGCCTGGGCTCGGCGTTCTTCCGCACCATCGTCTCAACCAGCCAGGCCAGCAGGGCGCTGGCAAGGACTGCAAGAGCGAGGTAAAGCGGCTTGTTCATCACACCATCCGGGGACGGCTACGGCTGTCCCATTGAGCGTTGACTGCGAAGAACGATTTATTCCGTCCCTGGAACAATGCAAGCAGATATTCCACATACGGAACGGATGCCTCCGCAAAGTGCCGATCGTGGCCAAGTCGTTCGATCAGCAGTTCGCACGCTTCCTCCGCCGACAGCGCGGGGACCTCACCTACTCCCAGTTCGCCCGCAAGCTCGGCATTGCTTCTTCAACGCTGTTCCGGCTGGAGCACGCCAGCCAGAGCGTCACGTTGGGGAAGATGGAGGAGATTCTGAAGCGGTTGAAGGCGGACATCAGTGATGTGTTTCCGTGAGTCTTGCTGCCAGGTTCGACTGCGTCAGAACCGCAGGATTTCAAAGCGTGGATCGAGGAGAGCGCACCGTTCCCAGATTGGCTCCAGATTGTCCGCCGGTTTGCCATCCACCAGCAACAGGTAGCGGGTGAGACGCTCGTGGGTATGGACTGCATCTCCGCAGACAGTTGGGTTAATGACCATGATGACGGAGGTCGGCCGGCTGCGCAGCGTCTCCGGCAAGCCAGCCATCGTGCAGGAGTAGTCACCCCACCAGATCATCCGGTGCTCAACCAGCAGCCCCACTGCCTGTCCATCCACGATGATCAGCCCCAGCTTGCGATACTTGATGTCCCGCTCCCCCACCTCGAACTTCCAGTCTTTGCCCGGCATCGAAATCTCCAAGTCGCGGTCCTTGCCGATGAAGGCCAGTTGGATGCTGGTGCGCGGGGTGTGGACTTGAATCTGTGCGGGTAACGGGGCCGCAGTTTTACAGCCGATGGAGCACAGGGCCACCAGCAGCAGGATGGCCGAAGTCAGGAGTTGGAGGATGGTTTTCGTGGCGGCGTGACGGTGAGGTTGAGCGGAATCACGGCTTGCATTGCTGGGCCATTCTCAGCACCGGTCAGCTTCAGCACGCAAGGAGATTGTTCCTTATGCGGAATTTAGGAGAAGCGATGGGCGGGCAGGCTCCGAGGCAGGGCAGGAGATGCCCACTACCATCCATGGTAACTCGAAGCTGCCCGCCCGAAAGTGTTCCCATCACCACGCTCCACGTTCCTGCAATCTTCTATCCCTGCACCAACACGGCCTTCTTCGCTTTCAGATGCTTCGCCAACGCTTCCAGGTTGCCGAGGGTTGAAGGGGTGCGGACCGGCTTACCCTTGAACATCTTGTAGTGGACTAGGCGCTTGCCGACTTCCCCGATGTGGCAAGTGATCTCATCAGCCAGCTGCCAGACTTGGCCGGTTGCGATGATCGGCGCAGGAATTCGGCTTTTCAACTTCATAGGGAGTGTCGGACTAACCGTGACAGCGAATGTTCAATCTTCGCCATCCTGCGGGCCTTGTAATTGTCGTCACCACTCGCCTACGCTCATTCCATGAAATCTGACATCCAGAACTACCTGAAGCTGCAAACTGCCCTCATCATCGAGAAGGCGAAGCTCGAAGCCCGACTGAGCGACATCAACCGGGTGCTCGGTGTCGAAGTTTCAGTGGCGGCTGCTGCTCCGGCCACACGAGGAGGCAAGCGGACCTTCAGTGCGGCGACCAAAGCGAAAATGGCAGCAGCGCAGAAGGCTCGATGGGCTGCCAAGAAAGACACGGTAGTTTCGGTCCCGGCACCCGCTTCTGCCACCACGCCAAAGAAAGCCAAGCGGACCATGAGCGAGGCAACCAAAGCCAAGATGCGGGCTGCTCATCAGGCACGGTGGGCTAAGATCAAGGGCAAGGCTGACACTGCCAAAGCTACTGCCCCTGCTTCAACCACAGCGCCCAAGAAGAGGCGGAAGTATAGCGCTGAAGCCAAGGCGAGGATGGCTGCTGGGGCCAAAGCGAGATGGGCGAAGGTGAACGCGGCCAAGGCGAAGGCGGAAGGCAAATAGGCCACAGGTTTAGATTGTGAAACGACCGCTTGCCTCGCCAATTGTATGTTTGGACAGTGAGCACTCGGGTTGGTGCATGGACGTTGGTGGAGGCGCGATTGAGCGACGTAGTGGCAGGGCAGCGGAGAGCGTAAATGAGGCGTTCTGGAGGCAGGGATGGATTGTCGCTGATACAGGGCGTGGCATGGTGGGGGAAAAGACGATTGGCAAAGTTTGACAACTAATGGTGGGAAGCTACCTTAGCGGCATGGCTACCAAAACCGCCAACATCGCCCTCACCGATGAACTCGACGCCTTCGCCCGGACCGACATGGCGACCGGCGGGTTCGGCAACTTCAGCGAGTATGTCCGGGATCTTCTCCGCCATCGTCGTCAGCAGCGAATCGAGGAAGACTTGGCCGTTATCCGTGAGGCGATGAAGGAAGCGCCCGTGGGTGAGCCGCCAGCCGAGATGATGCGCGAACTGTCCCGACTGCGCCGCTCCTCACGGCGATCGAAGTGAAAATCGTCTTCGATACCAGCGTGGTTTTGGCCGGCATTGGCTGGCGCGGTGAAGCCTACCAGTGCCTCGTCATGGTGGCCCGGAGGCGGCTGATCGCCTACGCCACGACCGCGACCATCACTGAGGCGCGAGCCAAGGCGGGAGAACTGGCTGCTGCTGGCCGCTTCCCCCATGACCCCAAGCCGATGCTGAACTGGTATCTGGCAAACGTGCGGACCATCGAACCGGCACCATTGGGCAAGCAGCGCTCGCGAGACCGCAACGACGATCCGATTCTGGCGTGTGCATTGGGCGCTGGTGCAAAGATTGTGACGGCTTACGAGAAAGACCTGCTCGACATGGGCAAGCCGTTCGGAATCGAGATCATTAAGCCGGCGGAACTGCTGCGACGACTCAAGGTGTAATGCTGTAAACAATTGCAGAGAAATGGCAGCTTGTCTGGTTCCAAGCCTACCTCTATTTTGGTTCCTTTGAGATCTGACGCCAGCAGCAATTTGACGCCTGGGATTCCTCTCATTCCTGGAGGTGCAGGAGTTCGTGCCAGTTTTGGGGAAGACAGTGGTGAGTTCGCTTCGAGGTCGCCATCCAGCCAAGTCAAAATTCTTATTGCCGCTTCAGGTTATGACGATAATAACGAAGCGCATGAGCAGCTTCGCGATAACGCCCTCCTGATGCTGAATGAGGGTGGCAGGTTTGAGGAGTGGATGAGAGGGGTCGAGCGAGCGATAGAGCACACTCGACCAATTTGGGAATCCGCCCAAGCGTCATTGTGCGAAATACTTCCCATGATTGCCAGGCATCGTGGTGTCAACTTGAATTTAACTTTCGGGATATACCAGGGGACATTTGAACCATCGTTTTGCTATGAGCGTGACGTTGAAAGAAGCGCGTTGCCTAGCATCGTCAGAGCGCTTGCCGAGTTCGGAAGTAGATACCAGCAGCGGGAAGTGTATCTTTTGGAGTATTTACCTCGGCCGCTTCCTGCTAACATCATGGCCACTATTCCAAGATCCGCATCTTTGGAGAAAGCCTACCTGACCGGCTTTACAGAACTAATTCGTCCGTCAGATGTGGTTGCCGCGGCTCAACGCCTCAGAGTTCCTGGCTTAACCATGCTCAAATATGGCAATCAGTTTTTGTTTCACACCGTTGGCTCAAAACGTGGGCAGATGCCGCTGTTTCCGGAGTATTTGAAAGCGCTTTGTGATGATTTTTCGCTGGAACGCTGTCCTGGAAGAGATGGAAATGAGGGGGAAATTGGGGGAGTCGTCGTGGGTCTTACGAATGAGTGGCACGTGCTCCTGCACCGCATTGGACTGACAAGTGCTGGCGCTTTAATTTCC
>JBEBFV010000362.1:0-6626 GCA_040081795.1 Limisphaerales bacterium
CCGCTGGTCTTGGTGCCGGTCATCATCCACCTCATCAACCGCCTGCGCCACAAGCCGCAGCCGTGGGCGGCGATGATGTTCCTGCTCCAGGCCACGCGCGCCTCCACCAGCCACGCCAAGCTCCGCCAGTGGCTCGTCCTGCTCTTCCGCACGCTGGCCGTCCTCGCGCTCGTCCTCTTCATCGCGCGCCCGCTCGCCGGCGGCTGGCTCGGCTGGACGCTCTCGCCCGCGCCCGATGTCATCGTCATCGTGCTCGACCGCTCGGCCAGCATGGAGTCGCGACTCGCCGGGCAGACCGTGACCAAGCGCGAGCAGGCCGTGAAACTCCTCGCCGAGGCCGCGCGCGAATTCCAGGACAAGTCCCACCTTGTCCTCCTCGACTCCGCCACGCGCATCCCGCAACAGCTTGCCAGCGCAAAGTCCCTCCTCGAACCCACGCTCACCGGCCCCACCGACACCGCCGCTGATTTGCCAACCCTGCTTCAGCTCGCGCACAACTGGCTCGTCGAGAACCGCGCCGGAGCCGCCGAACTCTGGCTCGCCTCCGACCTTCAACGCAGCAACTGGCTCCCCGACGACGAGCGCTGGAAAACCGTCACCGCCCAGCTCGGCAAGCTCCCCCAAGGCATCCGCGTCCGCCTCCTCGCCTTCGACGACGACCGCGAGCCGAACACCTCCGCCACGCTCGCCGAGGTCTTCCGTCGCGCCCGCCCCGACGGTGCCGAACTCAACCTCGCGCTCGACATCGCCCGCAACGCCCCCGTCGGCAGCAGCCCCGCGCGCTTCCCGCTCGCCCTCACTCTGAACGGCGTCAAGTCGCAGACCGAACTCGACATGGACGGCCCGGCGCTCCGCTGGCGGCACAAGGTGGACCTCGGCGCGGCGAAGGGTCTCGGCTGGGGCGCGCTTGAACTGCCCGCCGACGCCAACGCCCGCGACAACGCCGCTTACTTCGTCTTCGGCTCCGACTCCGTGCTCCGCGCCACCGTCGTGAGCGACCAGCCCGCGCTCATCCGCAACGCCCAGCTTGCCGCGCTCTCGCCCGCCACGCGCCAGCCCGCCGAAGTCCTCACGCCCGCTGCCTTCGCCGAGCGCACCGGCTCCGACGCCACGCTCCTCGTCTGGCACGCGCCGCTCCCGGACGTCGCCGGCGAGAAACGCCTGCGCGGCTTCATCGAGGAGGGCGGTGCCGTGCTCTTCCTCCCGCCCGGCCGCACGGACACGGGCAAATTCCTCGGCCTCGGCTGGGCAGACGCGCAGCCCGCGCCCGCCGACAAGCCCTTCAAGGTCGCCAAGTGGGAGCAGCAGGAAGGCCCGCTCGCGAAAACTGATGAAGGCCTGAGCCTCCCGCTCGCCGACCTCGACATCACGCGCCGCCAGCTCATCACTGGCGATGAAGGCAAAAGGAAAAAGGAAAAAGGAGAAAGTGCCGAAGCCCCGGCAGCACCGAACGCCTCTCCACTTTTGCCTTTTGCCTTTTCCCTTTTGGCTTCCGCCAGCGGCACCGCGCTCGCCTCCTTAGCCGACGGCTCGCCGCTGCTCACCCGCCGCGCGCTGGGCAAGGGCCAGTTCTTCTTCTGCGCCACCGTCCCCCACGATGACTGGTCCACCCTCGGCGACGGCCCCGTCCTCGTGCCGATGTTGCAACGCCTCCTCCAGACCGGTGCGCGCCGGCTGAATCAGGAGACCATGGTCGCGTGCGGCGAACTCAGCGCCCTCGACCGCGCGAAGCAATGGACCTCCGCCGACGGCTCCACCGGCAAGAACATCGCCCTCAACGCCGGCATCTATCGCGCCGGCGAGCGCCTCCTCGCCGTCAACCGCCCGAGTGCCGAAGACGACCGCGCCGTCCTCGAACCCGCCGCCGCGAAGAACCTCCTCGGCCCGCTTCCGCTGCAACTCCTCCAAGAGCGCACCGCCCGCAGCGATGCGCTCCAAGGCGAAATCTGGCGCATCTTCCTCATCGGAATGCTGGCCTTCCTCTTCGCCGAAGCGTGGCTGGTGCTGCCCAACAAGAAGCCCGCCACTGCGGACCCGTTCGACGCACCCGCCGTGCGCAGCCGCGAGCTTGTGGATGTGGCCTGAGCGAGTTGGCGGTCAGACCAACCCCGCGGTTTGCGAAGCGGACGCTGCCTTTACTTCGCAAAGGCCGCGCTGTTCTTGCGGCCGGCGCTCTCGATGAAGGCGAGGAGGTTCAGGATGTCTTCCTTGCTCAGCCCATCGGCCAGGCCCTGCGGCATGGGTGAGATTTTGGAGAAGCTCCGCTTCGACACGTCGCTCTTCTTCACGGTGATCCGCGTGTCGGGCTGGAGCTGATTCGGGACGAGCACGAGACGGTCCTTGGTTTCGTCCACGAGGCGGCCGGTGTGGTCGTCGCCGTTCTTCAGGACCACGGTGGTGTTCTGGAATTGCTCGGACACGACCTTGCTCGGGTCGAGGATGCTTTCGAGGATGTCGCGGCGGCTGAAGCGCGAGGAAACCGCCGTGAGGTCCGCGCCCACGCCGCCGCCTTCGAGGCCGAAGCGGTGGCAGGCGAGGCATTGCGCGTCCACGAAGGCTTGCCGGCCCTTCTCGAAGCTCCGGCCTTTCAGCGGTTGGACGAGGTCGGCCTCAAAGTCCGCCATCGTCCACGCCTTCACGAAGCTGCGCGTCTGCGGCTTGGGGAAGTCACTCACGCCATTGCGGCGGGCGGAGGGCGCGGAGGTGAGGCCTGCGACCAACGGGCCGAACTCGACCTTCTCGGCGTCGGTCAGGTTGGCCCCGGCTTCCTTGGCAAAGTTCTTGAAGAAGTTGTTGTAGCTGCTGCCGTTGCCGTAAGGGCGGCCGGCTTCCTCGAACCACTTCACCGTGTTGCCTTGGTGCGCGGCGGGCGAGCGGTCTTGCGTCCAGTAACCGAAATACTCGCGGCGCTGGTCGGAGGTCCAGTTCTTCGCGGTGCGGAGGTGGAAGAGGTAGTGAATCATGTCCTCCTGCGTGGCTGCGCCGGCCATGAGCGTGAGGGTCTTGTCCACGACGCCGGGCGCGCCGAGAGCGATGAGCACTTGGGACAACTCGCGATTCAAGAGGTTGCTCTTGTTCGGGTAGCTGTCGCTGAGCTTCTCGGTCGCGAGCTTGACGACGTCTGCAGAGGGTTGGCCGTTGCGGGCGATGCTGACTTGGATGACGCGCAACTTGTCGAGCTGCTGCCGCTCCGGGAGCGAGGCCATCGGCCACTTGCCGAGCGCGCGAAGGCACTCGTCCTGCGCGGACTTGCCGCCGAGTCGCGCAAGGGCGAGCAGCGCGGTGAGGCCGCCGTCCGCGGTCTTCTCGGAGAGAGCGCGGGTCTGCCAGGTCGTCACCGGCTGCGCCTCCAGTGCGATGCGCGCGGCGTAGCGGATGGCACGGTCGGGGTTGTTCAAGTGCGGCCAGATGAAGTCGAGCGCCTTCGGGTCGGCCTTGCCGTGGAAGGCCTCAATCTTGCGGCGCAGCGCGCGGGCCTCTGCGCCATCGGTGTTCGGAGTCCACGCGGGCGCGGTGGATTCCTTGCCGGTGTAGGTCACGCGATAGAGGCCCGAGGCGGTGCCGCGTCCGCCGATGGTGAAATACATCGCGCCGTCATCGCCGATAATGAGGTCGGTCACGTTGAGCGGGGACTTGCCCTTGGCCTTGTCCACAAGGCCGGCGGGGGCGACGAAGTTTTCCCAAGTCGCCGTGTAGCTCGCGCCGTCGGGCTTGAGGTGGACGGCCATGAGGCGGCCGTAGGTCCAGTCCATGACGTAGATGGCGCGCTGATACTTGGCGGGGAACTTCGCGCCCTTGCCGTTGCCCACGCCGGTGGGACAGCCGATGCCGATGTCCACGACCGTGCCGAGACTGTCGGCGTAATAGTCCGGCCACTTGCCGGTGCCGTAGCGCCAGCCGAACTCCGCGCCGGAGGTCGCGTGGTTCACGCGCGTGGCGCGATACCACGGCATGCCCCAGTCCCATTCCATGTCGGCGTCCCACACGAAGAGTTCGCCGTCGGGGTTGAAGGCGAAGTCAAACTGGTTGCGGAAGCCGCCGCAGAAGAAATCCCATTTCTTCCCGTCCGGGCTGACGCGGCAAACGTAACCGCCCGGAGCCATGATGCCGGTGGCGTGGCCGTTGCCGTCGGGCTGGCGCGGGAGGACGTGGTCTTCGGCCCAGTTCTTGTGCGGGGAAGTCGGGGCGAGGTCGGCGGGCGGCTTGGTGTGGTTGCCGGCCATGACCCAAAGATTTCCGTCGGGGCCAAGCTCGACCGCGTGCGGGCCGTGCTCGCCGCCGCCGGGCAGCGCCTTGATGAGCTCAATCTTCGACCAAGTGTCGCGGCCGTCGTCGGTGATGCGGTAGAGGCCGGAGGCGAAGGTGGTCGAGTATTTGTTCACCACGACCCACAGCGCGCCGTTGGCGAAGGTCATGCCCTGCGCGTCGTAGAGCGGCTTGGCGATGAACTCGCGCTTGGCGACCTTGCCGTCCTTCCCGAGCGTTACACGGAGCAAACCGCCGTCGGGGTTGTTCGCGCGATACTGCGGGCTGAGGATGAGGCGACCCTTGTTGTCTTTGCACAGGTTGACCCACGAGCCTTCCTCCGGTTCGCCGCTCATGAGCAGCTCGGTCTTGAAGCCGGGCAACGTGTAGAGCGACTCTGCCGGCGTCGCCTCGCGTTTGCCGCCAGCGGCCTTGGGCGTGCCCTTCGCGGCCTTCGCGCCGCCGCCGCCGAGGACATCGCCCCACGGAGCAGCGCCGAGTTTCGCGACGGAGATGGGCTTCTCCCAACCCTCCTTCTTGAAGTCCGCCGTCTGCCAGCCGACGACATCCTCGTTGTGCGTGAGCCAGGTCAGGTCGGTGACGATGGAAGATTTCTTGCCGTCGGCGAAGGTGAGTTCCAGCCGCGCGACGACGCCCGCCACGCCGCCGTGGTTGATGCCGCGCAAGGCGAGGATATTCTCGCCGGCCTTGAGGTCGCCAGTCACGTCCACTGTGACCGCCTGCTCCCACGAGACGATGGTGGCGACGGACTTGGCGTTGACGAAGGCCGTGCCCTCGTTGTCCACCGTGGCGGCGAGCGTGGCCTTGGCGGGCTTGGCATCGAGGGAGAAGGTCTTGCGGAAGAAGCGGCGCTCGTTGTTGCCGGGGGCCTTGCCGCCGTTGGCATGCCAGATCCACTCGGGGGTCTGGGCGGACAGGGATTGAACAGCCGTGAGCAGGACGGCCAGACGGAAGAATCGGAGAGCTTTCATGGTTTGGAAAATGCCCTGAACGGACGGCTCGTTGAAAGCGGGAATTCACGCAGGCCGGGACAAGCGCCGCGTCATTCACAGGTGATCGTCCAAGGCTCGCCGGGTGCTTGCGCTCGCGCCATTTCGAGAACACCTTGCCGGGCACAATCACACGAGGTGCCTATGAACGAGTTCTTCCAAAACCTGTTCTCCAGCGGCGGGTTCATGCCGCACGGCCACTGCTACTTCTGGAAGCCGGGGATCATCTGGCTCCACGTCCTCTCCGACTCCCTAATCGCGCTGGCCTACTATTCCATTCCGCTGACGCTGGTCTATTTCATCCGCAAGCGCCGGGATGTTCCTTATCCGTGGATGTTTCTCATGTTCGGCGCGTTCATCGTGGCGTGCGGAACGACGCACTTGATGGAGATATGGTCCATCTGGCACAGCACCTACTGGCTGTCAGGCACGGTGAAGGCCATCACAGCGGCGCTGTCCATCGCCACTGCCATCCTGCTGGTGAAGCTCGTGCCCCAGGCACTGCAACTGCGCGGGCCGGCGGAGCTCGCGCGCCTCAATGCCGAGCTCGAATCCCGCGTGCGCGAGCGCACCGAAGAGCTCGCCCGTGCGAACACCGCCCTGCTCGGGGAAATCGCCGAGCGCAAACAGACCGAGGCGGCGCAGGCACAGTTCGCGGCCATCGTCGCGTCCTCGGACGACGCGATCATCAGCAAGTCCTTGGCCGGCACCATCACCAGTTGGAATCCCGGGGCGGAACGGCTATTTGGCTACACGGCCGCGGAGATTCTGGGCCGGCCGCTGCAGCTGCTCATCCCGCCGGACCGGGCGGACGAGGAGGCGGACCTGCTCCTGCGGCTGGCACGCGGAGAACGCATCGCCGCCTATGAATGCGTCCGGGTCAGGAAGGATGGGAAGTCCATCATCGTGTCGGTCACCATCTCACCCATCCAGGACCGGGCTGGGCACGTCATCGGGATCTCAAAAATCGCGCGGGACATCACCTCCAGCAAGCAGGCGGAGGAGCGCCTGGCGGTGGCGGTGAAAGAGTTGGAGGACGTGCGAGTGGCGTTGGACGAGCACTCGCTTGTCGCCATCACCGACGCGCAGGGGAAGATCACCTACGCGAACGACAAGTTCTGCGCGATCTCCCAATACCCGCGTGCGGAGCTGCTCGGCCAGGACCACCGCATCATCAACTCTGGGCACCACCCCAAGGAGTTCATCCGTGAGTTGTGGACGACCATCGGCCAGGGGCGTGTGTGGAAGGGCGACATTCAAAATCGCGCGAAGGACGGTTCGCACTACTGGGTGGCCACGACCATCGTCCCCTTCCTCAAGCCCGACGGGAAACCCTGCCAGTATGTCGCCATCCGGACGGACATCACCGCC
>JBEBFV010000034.1:0-23283 GCA_040081795.1 Limisphaerales bacterium
CGGCGCGGGCCTTGTCGCTCGTTCATCACTGGCTCCACGATCAAGCAAACGCTACTGCTTGACCCATTCTACCGAAACCTAATAGGAATTGGTATGATTTGACTCGAGTGTGTTCTCGCATGGAATGCCTGGCTCTCTCGCCGGAGCGGCGACGCCAGGAGGAAAAAAGAGGCGGCCGTTGAGGGGCGGCTCGATTCGCGGTGCCAGGTCTGTTGCGCCGGCTCGGGGCATCATGTGTTGCGACCTCCTGTAATCGCACGTCGCCGGCCAGTCGCTTCGGGATCGCCAGTTCCCGTTCGCCCGACATGGCGACGAACGCCTGCCGGCCCAGAGCGCGCGCCGACGTCTCGGAGGAGACTCCGCATTGCCGGCGAGCATTTGGCCGACAGTCAGTCATCATCATCCCCACCCGGCTTCGTGAAGACGAAGGCCGCGCGGACGGGGGCGGGCATCGGTGAGTTCGGGCCGCGCACGCTGCGCCAGATAATCTCGTTCAGCAGCAGGTCATCGGCGGCATCTTCCTTCGTGAAGTCCATCTTGCGCGACTTCTCTGTGCCCCACGCGAGCCGCGTGTTGAGTTCGTTCACGTCCACGTTCGCGGGCAGGGTGGTGTAGGGGCGCAGGTCGGCTTTCGCCTGGAAGGAGTTAAACATCGGCGTGGCGGCGGCATCGAACTGCGACATCGGCCGCATCCCGAGGATGAGTTCCATCGTGCGCAGCATCGAGCTGGTGGAATACATCGTGGAGTCCACCGCGCCGCGCTTCGTGTAGGGGCTGATGACGAACGCCACGGTGCGGTGCGCGTCCACGTGGTCGGGGCCGTTCTGCGCGTCGTCCTCCACGACAAAGATGGCGGTCTGCGCCCAGAACTTCGACTTGCTCACGGCCTCGACGAGCATCCCCAACGCGAGGTCGTTCTCGGCGACGCACGCGGTGGGCGTCCACTTGCCGACGGTCGTGCCGGACGTGTGATCCTGCGGCAGGCGGATGACTTGCAGGCGCGGCATCTCGCCCTCGGACTCGAAGCGCCGCAGCTCGCTGATGAACCGCTCGGCGCGCTTAACGTCGGGATAATCCATGTCGAAGCCGCGATACAGCGGGTCGAAGCGGCCTTGCAGCGACTTGAGCCGCGCGGTCGCCGGGTCTTTCAGCGTCCTGCCGTTTTGCACGAACTCGCCGTAGCTGCGGAAACTTACCTTCGCCTCCGCCGCCACGTCCCACAGGTAGCCGCCGGCGGGCGTGGCGATGGGGAAGTTGCCTTCCGACGGGTAGGAATACTTCTTCGTCTTGTTGTGGCCGTAGCTCATCGGCCAGAACTTCTCCACGTAATCGCTCGCGTAGGCGCCCATGCTCCACTCGTGGCCGTCGGCGCTGACCTCGCTCTCGACGTAGAAGTTGTCCAGCAGCACGAAGTCGCGCGCGAGCTTGTGGTGGTTCGGCGTCACGCGCTCGGGAAAGAGGCAGAGCTTGGCGTCGCCGCGGCCTTCCTTCATGTCGCCGAAGATTTGGTCGTAGGTGCGGTTCTCCTTCACGATGTAGAGGCAATACTTGATGGGGCTGGCCTCGCCGAGTTTGCCGGGAATGGGGCTATCGCTCGGACGCGCGGTGGCGATGGAGTTGTCGCGCTTGAGGGGAGAACACTGGTAAGCCTGCGCGGTGTATTTCTCCAACTGCTTCTCGAAGTCCGCGCGCTTCGGCAGTTCGATGACGCTCAGCGTCCCTTTGAACAGGCCGCCGATGTATTCCACCGTGCTGCCGGGCGCGGACTTCTTGCCGGGCTGCGGGCCGCCGGGGTTGGGCTTCGAGATGATGCCTTTGCCGTTGGCCACGAGCAGCTTCTTGCCGTCCGGCGTCACGCGCACGGAGGTCGGATACCAGCCGGTCGGGATGAAGCCGAGCGAACGGCTCTTGCCGCGCACGGCCACGTCCACGACGGCGAGCGTGTTGATGTTCGCGTTGGCGATGAACAGCAGCTTCTCGTCGGGCGTGAGCGCGAGGCTGTTCGGCGTCGCGCCCGGCGGCGACTGCGGGTAAAGCGCCGCCCAAATCGTCTCGGTCGTCGCGCCCTTCTCGGTGTCAATGACCGTGACCGTGTTGCGATTCGCGTTCGCGACGTAGAGCAGCTTGCCGTTCTTGGTGAGCAGCATCTCGTTCGGGTGCTCCTCCGTCGGCCAGCGCGCGATGACCTGGTTCGACTTGAGGTCAATCACCGCCACCTGCGCCTGCGCCCAGAGGCTGACGTAGAGCCGCCCCTTCTTCTCGTCGAGCCGGCACGCGTAAGGATAGGGCGCGGTCGGGTCGGCGGGGTCGAGCGCGGCCTCGGCGCGCTTGGTGATGGCGGCTTCGTCCTCCGTCTGCGCCGGAAGGGAATTGGGAATAGGGGATGGGGAATGGGGAAGTTTGCCGGGCGGCCCGACGATGATGTCCAGCACGTTGGTCTTCGCGTTCAAGTCCACCTTCGCCACGCGCTGGCCGAGGACGTTGGCGACGTAGAGATGCCGCGCGTCGCTGGTGAGCGCGAGGCCGGCGGGGATGCCGCGCTCGGCGACGTTGCGGAGGCGAATCTCCTGCTCTTTGCCGAGCGCGCCGGACTTCGCATCGAAGTCGAAGCAACGCACCACCTCGCTGCCCGCGCCGCTGGCGTAGAGGCGCTTGCCATCGCGGGAAAACTCAATGCCGTAAAACGTCTCCTCGACCTTTGTGCGGCCCACCACCGCCGCCTTTGCGATGTCCACAACGGCAATCTCGTGCGCGCTGTGCCCCGCGTGCAGCACGGCGGCGAGCTTCCCATCCGGATGCAGCGCGATGTTGACCGGGAAATCCGCGAGGTCCACCTGCACACCGGCAGGCCGCAGCGACCACATGTTGGGCAGCAGCACCGAGCCGTCAGGCTGTTTGCCGGGCCAGCGAGGAAGTGAGGAGTTTGAAGATTGGAGTTTGGAGTTGGGCGCGTCAGCGGCGGGGAGGGACAGTATGAACAGCACGCCGGAAAGGCCGAAGAGGGAGCGGGGAGACAAGTGCATGGCGGCGGTTATGCCACGCGCTCACGGGCGGGTAAACAGGGAAGGCGGAGTGCGTGTCGGAACTCAGAAACCGCTGGCCGTGGTAGAAGTCATCCGGATGAACATCTTGGGAGGAACAGGCGCGCTCCAATTGGGCGTGCCAATTTTGCAGTCTCCGATGGGACCGTAATCGGCAAGCGTGGCACTCGTCCCGTCACGCGGGGGCATCTTGAAATACTCGGCGTGACCGTCCGCCAAACCCGCTTGTGCCCCGGCGGTGTGGCGGGTGAGACCGATGCCATAGAGGGCGGCATTGCCCTGATTCCAACTGTTGACGCGTATCCAGTCCCAGTCACCCACATACCAGTCGAAGTTGTTCATGCGCCGCGAGTCCTCGGTCTGGGTCAGATACACGCTCGGTGTGTCGAGTTGGGAAGTCCGCAAAGCCGGCCGATTGGTTATCTGCATGATGTAGTTGTTGGCCACGTAATCCACCGGGAACGGCAGGCTGGCGTGCATCTGTGCGGTGTCGAAGTGACCGGGGCATTTGTAAATCGCCGCGTTGTTGCCCAGATACGGCAGCAGCAATTGGAACCAGACGTTGGGGAGTGCGAGTTGCGCATTCTCCGCCTGGGACCCGGAGACGAAACGGTCATCGAAGTCGCTCGCATACACGGCCAGCCCGAGCGCCATCTGCTTGTGGCTGTTCAGACACTTGATGGCGTGCCCCTTCGCCTTCGCCTTCGACAGCGCCGGTAGAAGCATCCCCGCCAGAATTGCGATGATGGCGATGACCACGAGAAGTTCGATGAGCGTGAAGCCAGTGGCACGGAGGCGGGGCGTTGAGTTTTTCATGTCAGAAGCGCGTATTCGACGGGGTGCGGGCGAAGGGTGTTCAGTTCCGCGTGCCAGCGCCGGAGGTGCGATTGAAGGTAGCCGGTGGGAAGCCCGCAAGGCGGGCGCACCCACCGGGCCACCCGAGCCAGATTGGTCGCGCCCCAGCGGGGCGCATGAATGGAACGCCTCTTCATTCGCCCCGCCGGGGCGCGAAACAGCTTACGCTCTCCCGGTGGGTGCGCGACTCCCGTTGGTCGCTGCTTCCCACCGGCTACCTTCATCGGCCCCTCCGGGGCAACAGCACCCGCTCACACCCGCCCCTTCACCAACGACTCTACCACCGCCGGGTCCGCGAGCGTTGAGATGTCGCCGAGGTTGTCCAACTCGTTCTCGGCGATCTTGCGCAGGATGCGGCGCATGATTTTGCCGGAGCGCGTCTTGGGCAGGCCTTCGGTGAACTGGATTTTCTCCGGCGTCGCGTGCGGGCCGAGGATGTCGCGGACCTTGAGGTTGATTTCCTTCTTCACTGCGTCGCTGGGCGTCTGGCCGGTGCGCAGCGTGACGAAGGCGTAGATGGCCTGGCCCTTGATGTCGTGCGGAAAGCCGACCACCGCCGCCTCGGCCACGGACGGGTGCGCGCCAATCGCGCCTTCGACTTCCGCGGTGCCGATGTTGTGGCCGGACACGATGAGGATGTCGTCCACGCGGCCCGTGATCCAATAGTAACCGTCGTGGTCGCGCCACGCGCCGTCGCCGGTGAAATACTTGCCGGGGAAACGCTTGAAGTAGGTGTCCACGAAGCGCTGGTGGTCGCCAAAGACGGTGCGCATCTGGCCGGGCCAGCCGGGCTTGAGGCAGAGGTTGCCGCGCACGTTGTTGCCGAGGAGTTCGTTGCCCTGGTCGTCCACGATGGCGGGCTGCACGCCGGGGAGCGGGAACGTGGCGGAGCCGGGCTTCGTGGGTGTCGCGCCGGGGAGCGGCGTGATGAGGATGCCGCCGGTCTCGGTCTGCCACCAAGTGTCCACGACGGGCGCGCGTTCCTTGCCGACCACTTTGAAATACCAGTTCCACTCCGGCTCCTTGATGGGTTCGCCCACGGTGCCGAGGAGGCGAAGGGAGCTGAGGTCGTGCGCGTTGGGCCAGGTGTCGCCCTCCTTCATCAGCGCGCGCAAGGCCGTGGGCGCGGTGTAGAAGAGGCTGACCTTGTGCTTGGCGATGACCTGCCAGAAGCGCCCGTAGTCCGGGTAGTTCGGCACGCCCTCGAACATCACGACGGTGGCGCGGTTCGCGAGCGGGCCGTAGATGAGATACGAGTGGCCGGTGATCCAGCCGACGTCCGCCGTGCACCAGAAGACATCACCGGGCTGGTAGTCGAAGACGTAGTGATGCGTGTAGGCAGCGTAAGTCAGGTAGCCGCCGGTGGTGTGGAGCACGCCCTTGGGCTTCCCGGTTGAACCGCTCGTGTAGAGGATGAACAGCGGGTCTTCCGCATCCATGACCTCGGGCGCGCACGTCGGCGAAGCGGCGGCGAGCGCGTCGTGCCACCAGACATCGCGTCCCGGCTGCATCTCGACTGGCGAGCCGGTGCGGCGGACGACGAGGATTTTCTCGACGGTCGGTGTCCGGGGCGCGGCCTTGTCGGCGTTGGCCTTCATCGGGATGTCGTGCTTGGTGCCGCGCACGCCGGTGTCCTGCGTGATGATGGCCTTGCACGAGGAGTCGTTGATGCGCGTGACGAGCGAGTCCGCCGAGAACGCGCCGAAGACGACAGAGTGCACCGCGCCGATGCGCGCGCAGGCGAGCACAGCGACGGCCAGCTCGGGGATCATCTGCATGTAGATGCACACGCGGTCGCCCTTGCGGACGCCGAGGGCCTTGAGCGCGTTGGCGGCGCGCTGGACCTGGTCGTAGAGGTCGCAGTAGCTGATGCGGCGCGTCTCGCTCGGGTCGTTGCCCTCCCAGATGAAGGCTGTCTGGTCGCCATGACCGGAGGCGACGTGGCGGTCCACGCAGTTGTAGGAGGCGTTGAGCTTGCCGCCGGTGAACCACTGGATGCTGACCGGCTCCTGATAGTTGACGGCGGAGACCTGGCTCCACTTCTGAACCCAGTCGAGCCGGTTCGCCTGCTCGGTCCAGAAACCCTCCGGGTCCTTCATCGAGCGCTCGTAAAGGGCACGGTATTCGTCGAGCGACTTGACGTGCGCTCGGGCTGACGTGGCGGCGGTCGGGGGGAAGACGGCGGTGGGAACAAGGTTCTGGCTCATGCGTGTGTGGCGAAACGTGCCGGCATCTTAGGAACGAGCCGCGAAGCGTCAACCCGCGAAACGACGGGACGCCAGTTCGGCAGCGGAACTGGCCCGGCCATCAAGGGTGCTCCGAGGCGGCATCGGGTAACAATGGCATTGTCTTCCGACCGGCCCCTTTCGATATTGGGCCGGATGAACTCGCGCACCGAATGAGCCGGCCGTTATTCAGCATCGTCACGCCTGCCCTGAACGCGCGCGCTTTCCTGCCGAGGAACCTCGCCTCCGTCCGCGCGCAAGGGTTGCCCTCCGGCGACATCGAGCACTGGGTCATAGACGGCGGCTCCAAGGACGGCACGATCGAGTGGCTGCAGGCGCAGCCGGACCTGAAGTTCATCTCCGAAAAAGACCGCGGCCTCTCCGACGCCGTGAACAAAGGCATCCACCGCGCGACGGGCGAATGGATCCTGTGGCTCAACGCCGACGACGAGCTGGCCCCCGGCGCGATGGCGAAGTTCAAGGCGGCGACGGTGCGCTTCCCAGACGCGCGCGTCTTCTGCGGCGCGGAGGAAATGCGCGGCTATGAAGGCGCGGTGGAGGAAGTGCTTCAGCCGTGGGATTACAATTTGAAGGACCTGCTCGGCACGCGTCCCGCGATCAACCAGGCTGCGACGTGGGTGCATCGCTCCGTGTATGAGCGCGTGGGCGTGCTGGACATCAGCATCCGCTACGCGATGGACTACGAGTGGACGGTGCGCGCGATGCGGGAGTTCCGCTGCCAGCCCATCCCCGACGTGCTTGCCGTGTATCACCGCCGACCCGGCTCGCTGATGGACGCGCACATGGCGGCGCACTACGAGACGTTCCTGCGCGTTCGCCGCAAGCTGGGGATGGGCTACTTCGACCGTGGCGAGTTCAACATCCGTTTCTATCTCCTCACCGAGCCGCTGCGCCGGCAGCGCTGGCTGCGCGCGTTCGTGCGCCAGATCAAGGGCCTCTTCGGCTGCGCGCCCGCCCATCCACTGCCGCCCCCGACATGAGCGCGGACGGCGTGAATGTCCTGCACGTTGTCGGCGGGACGGAGCTTCGCGGCGGGACGGCCAGCTTCGTGTCCCGGCTCGCACGGCTCAAGATCGATGGCGTCACGCAGCGGATTTGGATGCACAAGGAGTTTGTCCCGCCAGCGGAGAGCGGCACGTTCGTGTGCGGAGGAACAGCGACACAGGTGAACGGCTCCGTCATGCACGACGCGCTGGCCGGCCTGTGCGAGGCGCGTGCGCTTTCAACATGGCTGAAGCGCGAAGGCCGCGCGGTGCTGCACGCGCACAGCCGTGTTGGGATGGTGGCCGCGAGCCTCGCCGGGCGATGGCAACGCGCGCCGGTGGTGTTGCACTGCCACTTCCTGCCGACGCGCCCGTGGATTTACCACTGGCTGCGGCAACACAGCAGTGCGGAGATGATCTTCAACTCACCGAAGACCTGCCGCCACTTCGGCGCGGTGCCGGAGAAGTCCTTCGTCATGCTTCCGGACGTGGACTGGCCGGGCGCGCCACCGCACCCGGGCACCGGACGTCTGCGCTTCGTCGGCGCCGGAGCCTTCGTGCAGGGCAAGCATCTCGATGTGCTGATCGCCGCGTTCCGTCGCTGGCAAGCCAGCGGTGGGGATGCGGAACTTGCCCTCTTCGGCCGCTCATCCACGCCGGACGCCCCAAACTGCCAGCGAGCCATCGAGACGTTCTGCGCTGGCGACCCGGCCATCACGCTGCATCCGTGGTCGCCGGACTGGGCGCGATCACTGACGGCCGGGGACATCCTCGTGCATCTGGGCGAGCCGGAATCCTTCGGCCTCGTCATCCTCGAGGCGTTCGCGCGCGGCTGCCGCTTGGTGGTGCTGCCGCAGACCTTCCTCGATGAGCTGCCCGAGCCGCACGGCCAGGCCGGAGTGTTCCGCGCCGACGCGCTCGATGCGGAGAGCGTGGCCGACGCGCTGGCGCTGGCGACGAATCAAACTGCGCCCCCCGAAAACCTCTTTGCGCTGCGGCGGGCGGCTCAGGGCTTTTTCTGTATGGAACAGCACGCCGCGCGTCTGTCATCCTTGTATGCCGACATGACCCGCCGGACCGCAACCTGATGAACTCCTCCGTCCAAGCGCTGCTGGGTGCCGCCGCCTGCCTCGTGCTCGCGCTCGCGGTCGGTTTCGCGCTGGCCACGGGCAATCATTTCCTTCTCATCCTCGGCGCGGGCGCGGTGCTGGTGACGGCGGTGCTGGTGGCGGAGGGCTTCGCAGCGCTGATCGCCTTCGGCCTGCTGTGCCCGTTCATCCTCCCGGTCCCGTTTGTGCGCGGCGTCCCGCTGCTCGCATCGGTGCTCGCGCTGTGTGTTGTGAAATACATCCTGCGCAGCGCGGTGCGGCGGGCGGACGTGAAGTCCGCCGTGTGGCTGCTCACGCCCGGCATCGCCGTGTTCTTCACGTGGGTTGTGATCCGCTACGCGATGGACCCGGTGCTGCCCAACCCCCGGGGCTTCGGCGCCCACGTCACGGGCTTCCGCGCCTACTTCAGCTACGCGACGTGCCTGGGCTTCATCGTCCTGCTGGGCGTCACGATCAACACGCGGGAACAACTGGCCAGCCTGCTGCGCTGGATGGGCTACATCGCCGCCGGGCTGGCGCTGATGTTCATCCCGCTCGTGTTTTCGCGCAGCCTCGGCATCGCCTCGGTCCTGAGCCAGTTCGGCGTGTTCGTGACGACCTTTGACAACGGGTTCCTCCGCTTCGTCGTGCTGCCCGGCTACGGGATGTTCCTCATCATGCTCGGCGCGCTGCCGAGCCTCTGCCGGCCCACGCCCGGCCTGCGCTTCGCGCTGTTCGGGCTGGGGCTGGTCGCCGTGGTGCTCGGGGGCAGCCGGAGCAGCTTCCTCATGCTGATGGTGATGCTGTTGTGCGTCACGGCCCTGCGCTGGCATCGGTTGCAAACGCTGGCATTCGGCAGCGGCATCGCCGTGCTCCTGGCCGGGTTTTATCTCATCGGCGAGCATGCGCAGATCCGGGAAGTCGGACTCCTCCGCATCCTCTCGCTGGCCAGCCCGCGCATCGCCTACCAGACCGACGCCGCCGAGAACATGCGCTGGCGCATGGTCCGCTGGGAACGCGCGGCGGCGGACATCCAGCAGCGGCCGTGGGTGGGCAAAGGCTACGGCGGTCTGGACAACGCGTGGATATTCCAGACCCGAGCCGACTTCGAGTCCGCGATGGTGGACGTGGACGTGGCCGCCGGCTCTGTCCACAACGGCTACCTCGCGGCGGCCCGCGCGCTGGGCATTCCGCTGGTCGTGTTTTTTCTGCTGCTCCTGGGCTGGCACATGATCGCGAATATGAGGCGCTCGCAGAGGCTTCGGTTCAGCGACCCTTTTGCCAGTGACCTCCACCTGCTCGCGCTTGCGTATCTGGTGGGCTACTTCATCGCAATCCAGTTCGGCAGCGACCTGAACGATCCGATGCTCTGGTTTATCCTCACGCTCGGAGTGCTCACGCGGCGTCTGCCCCGGTCAGAAAGCCCCGTGCTGTCCGCGCCCCGGACACAACTGGGCGCGCTGGTCGTGCAGCCGGTGCAGGCGGGCTGAAGCGAAGGAGCAGGATCAGCCGGCAGCCAGCACGGCGGCCAGCGTGTCCGCCACCAAACGCGGCTCGATTCCCTGGATGCACATGGGCTGCGGAAGTGAGCAGCTTCCACCGCAACCGAAGCAATCCAGCGGCTTCACCAGCCAGCGCTGCCGGGCCGAGCGGTGCCAAGGGCCAAACTCCCCGAAGCGCGTGCCGTTGTGCAGGACCACCGTCGGCTTGTCCATCGCAGTGGCGATGTGTGCCGCCGCCGAGTCCACCGTCACGACCGCCCGCGCCCGCGCGATGGCACGGACGAGATCGGGCACCGAACCGTCCGGCAGCACCTCGGCTGCCGTGCCGCACAGCAGCTTGATAGACTTGCCCAGCGATTCGAGACGCGGCCGTTGAGCAGGGCTTCCGATCAGTTGGAACGGCATCACCGGGCCGTGCATCGCCAGCGCCTCGGCGAGTTGTGCGTCGGGATAGTCCTTGAGCGCCGAGCTGCTGAACGGCGCGAGCAGGAGCGCCGATCCTGGCTCGGGCATGACGGAAACAAACTGCGGCAGCACTTCCTCGCCGCAAACTTCCCGGCCCAAGGCCAGCCGCAGCAACGCGCGATGGCCGGCGAGTTCGAGGCAGTGCGGCGTCTCAGTGGCGGCTGGACGCTGCACTGCGCTCGTGAGTGACGGCGGCAGGGCTGCCTGGTCGAACTCGCTGATCTCGTGCCGGGAGTTTTGCAGGCCCACGACGTGCCGGGCATTGAGCCAGAGCAGCGCGCATTCCTCCGCGAGATTCCGGTGGTGCCGCAGGCAGACCACCGTGTCGGCGGTCACAGCAGCCAACACCTTTCGCCATTTCAGCCAGCTGGTGACTGCCTGCGGCAGGTGCCGCATCGCGGCAACCACGGGCAGAGCAACGACACACGCGCGGGGGAACTCAGCCCGCGCCAGCTCCGCGACCGGCTCCAGCACCACGATCTCGCAGTTGGCCTCGCCGTGCTTCTCCGTCAGCAGCCGCATCGCCCCGAGCGCCAGCACGAAGTCGCCGATGCGGTCGGGCTTGAAGAGGCACACACGAGGCGGGGCCGAGACGGCCACCGGCGCGCGCGCTCGAAGTCCCGCGAGCACACGCAGGACGGCGCGGCGGATGAAGCGCTGGCTCATGCGACATTGAGACCGTGTTCACCCGCTCCCTGGGCGCGGAAGCGGCGGAAGAAATCCCGCTCGCCTGCCCGCACCGAGTCGTGGAGGTCACGGTCCTCGCGATGGAAGACGCACACATCGCCATACACCTCGCTGGCACGGCCGGAGTAAAACTGGTCGAGGTCCAGCCACAGCGCGTCATCGGCCAGCGGCGCGGACAGGAGAAAATCCCCGTTGTTCTGAAACACCAGCGCGGATTCGTAGCCGATGGCGGCCAGCGCGCGCAGCAACGCCAGCCCGTCCGCCCCGTGCGCGCGGAAGAGGTGCGGGTCATACTCGAAGAACACCACGGGCCGGGCCCCGGCCAGCCACGGAAGCGCCGCCTGGAGGATCGCGATGTCAAAGCCGTCCGTGTCCACCTTCAGCAGCTTGGCCTGACGGAAGCGCGGCCTGGATTCCAGCACTTGCTGGATCGTCCGGGTTGGCACCGTGACCTCCGCGCCGGGCCGCGCGACCAACTGGCCCGTCCCGTGATGCGTGGTCAGGCTGCCCACGAACGCCCGGCCGTCGGCCAGCAGGCAAAGCTCGCGTTCCACGTCGGCCAGACCGGCGGTGTTGTGCTCCAGCAGCGGGAAAAACTCCCCGCTCCCCTCGATGCACAGAATCGGAAATTGCGCGTGCGCACGCAGCAGCACCACCGTGTCGCCGATGTTCGCCCCGACATCAATGCAGGCCAGTCCGGGATGCTTTCGCTGGACTGCCAGCACGATGCGGGCGAGGCAGCCCGCGTATTGCGGCACGTCCCGGCGGATGAACGCGAGTTGGTGCGAAAGCGGCGCGAGGAGTGTCGCCCCGTCCACTTGAAAACGCACCAGCGGGTCGCCGCGCGCCACCAGCCACCGGCGGACACCGCTCAGGATTTTCAAGGCCAGCCGCGCCAGCATGCCTGTGGGACGCGTCGCCAGGAGCTGGTCGAACACTCGTTGCGCGAGCGGCGAGTGGCGGTGTTCGAGCGGTGGCACGGCAGGCATCAGGCGGAAACCTTGTTGAGGATGGCCCGGGTTTCCAACGCGATGGGCACGATGACACAGACCGCGTAGGCGATCACGGTGGCGGCGATCACGCCCGCGAGACCGGCGGTTTGGATGAGCCAGACGGAGAGCGCGAGGTTCAGCAGCGCGGCGAGAAAGCCGCAGATCATCTGGCCGCGAAGGTGGCCGGTGGCATTGGCGAGGCTCGCGCACGCGCCCATCGCCGCGCTGATCACGCTCCACACGCCCATCCACGCGATGACCGAAAACGGCGGCACCGCCTCCGGCCCGGCCCAGTGGAGAATGAACCATTCGCCGATGGCCACGAGCAGCCCCGCCAGCAACGTGGTGAGCACGAGCGTCGCCCAGAGTGAGCGGCGGAATGTCCGCCGGATCCACTCGCCATCCTTCCGGGCATAGGCGTCGGCGTATGCGGGCCAGAGCGCGCTGTTGAACAGCGTGGTCACAAGGCTCGCGTAGGTGAACAGCCTCCAAGTCACGCTGTAGGGCGTCACGGCGCTCGCATCCATGAAACGGGCGATGATCAGGTTGTCAGTCTGGAACAGCAGGATGCCGTTGAGCTGCACGATGAAGAACTGGCCGCCGACCGCCCACAGCGCGGCGGCTTCCGCGCGGCTGGCCAGCGCGAAGCTCGGGCGCAGGTGGGGCTTGTGCCGCGTGAAGAGCCAGATGGCCGAGCAGAGCGTGACGAATACTTGAGGCCCCCAGACCGCAGCCACCAGTGCGGGCAGGCCGACGTGCAGGCTGGTGCCCGCGACGAGGCCCGCGAGGCTCGCGAGATTGCCCGCCATCATCCAGTAGCTGTTCCGCGCGCCCTCCTGATGCGCCTCGAGGATGCGGGTCACGAGGCTGAAGGGAAAAGCGATCAGCGAAATCACCCCGATCACTGCCAGCGCCGGTTTCGCCTCGCGTTGCGCCAGCTCCGTGCTGATGCCCAGCCATGTGGACCATTCCAAGCTGCTCCAGACCAGACAGCCCAGGGGAAGCAAGAGCAGGCTCATCAGCGTGAGCAGCCAGAAGCCGGTGGCCACCGTGCGCCGGGCCTGCTCGTCGTCACCCTTGCCCAGCGCCCCGGCGAGCGCGTTCGTCACGCTGTTGCCGAAGCCCAGGTCGGCGAGATTCAGCCACGCCATGATCGTCGTGATGGTCGCCCAGACACCGAAGCGCTCCGGGCCGAGGTAGCCGACCGTCAACGGCAGCGAGAGAAAAGTGATCAACAGGCCGACGCCGCGCCCGGCCAGACCGGTGAAGAGCGTCTCCAGGCTGCGCACCACACGCCCCTGGCCCTCGTCCGCCGGAGGCTGCCGCCCGAGCAGCAAATCGCTCCATTGCTTGGCCAGTTTCATCCTCTCGACGATGGACAAAAGGCAGGAGGCGCGCAATCCCGCACGCTGTCAGCCGGTCGTCCCGCCGCTCAAAGCACCGCCGCGAGCTGCCGCACGCGCGTTGCCCAGGTGTGTTCCGCCTGAACCCGCCGACGCCCGGCGCGGCCCGCCGCAGATGCGCGGGCCGGGTCGCGCGCGAGGAGCTTCAGCAGTTCCGCCGCTTCATCGAGGGTGCGGTAGGTGATGACCTCGCGGCCCACGTCCAGCGCGGCGGCCACGTCGTCGTTGTGCTCGGTCAGGTAGCAGCAGCCGTGGCCGGGGAATTCGAGGTCGCGCAATTTCAAATAGCTGGTCACGCGCCCGTGACGGTCGCGGCCTTGGTTCAGGCCGAGCACAGTCTGGCAGCTGCGGAGATACTCCGCCATGTCCTCGTCGCTCAACGGCCCGCGCGCCAGCGCCCGCACCGCCCGCCAGTGCGCGTGCTGCCGCAGATGATCGCCGAGTCCGTGGAACAGCATCGCCTTCAAGCCGGCGGGTTCGTCCTCCCAGCCCGGCCCGCGTATCTCAAACTCGCAGCCTGCCTCGCGGAGCCGACCTAGCTGGTCCACGCGCGGCCCCGTGGGCATGCCGATGAACGCGGCGGGCCGCCGCGCCTCGCGGCATTCGCAGTCCGGCAGTTGCTCCGGGCTGAACGCATACGGCAGGCAGGTGAACGGCACGCCCAGCGCGCGGTAGCTGGGGATCGCAGCGTGCTCGACAAACCAGTTCAGCGACACAACCCGCGCGAGCGCCGCCACCTCGTCGAAGCGATGCGTGCTGTCGCAGAAGAAGTTCACCCACGGCACGCCTTGCGCGATGACGCCGCGCACGAGGGCCGGGTTCAGGTCGTGGCCGAAGCAGTAGGAGATGACAGCGTCGAGTCCATGCGCCGCGTGGGCGCGGGAGATTTGCGCGGCCAACTGCTCGCTGGTGCGGTCGCGCTGCGCGTCCAGCCCGTGCGTCTCGCCGGGGAGGATTTGCCGCGCCCAGCCGAAATCAACCGCCTCGGGCAGCACCAGTTTCTCCACCACCGGACGCAGGCCGTCGTAGAAGTGCCGCTGCCAGAGCGAGCGGTAGTGGCCCGACGGCGCGTGGCAGTCCGCCACCACGCAAAACACATGGCGGAGCTGCCTCATGCTCAACTGTCCTGGCTCCGCTTGCGCGCGGGCAGGATGGCGCAGGCGTCCTTGCAGCCGAAAATCTTGCTTAGGAAATACCGGTGTCGGCTCACCCACATGTAAATGCGCTCCGCAATCCAGATGACGCCGGGAATCCACAGCACCAGCGCGAGCGGCACGAGCAAAGGCATCCGCAGCCCGACGAACCGCAGGCACCGCGCTCCGCGATGGATCGCGCCGTCGGTCGCGACGCAGTGGATGGCCTCCAGCAATGCCTCGCGCGTGAGCGTGGGCGCGACACGCGCGGCTTCCGGATCAGCGATGGGCAGCAGCCGCACGACATGGCACCAGTCCAGCCACGTGAGCAGCCTCATCTGGAACGTGCAGAGAGAGCACTCGCCGTCGTAGAGGACAATGTGGCGGGCGGAAGTCACGGCGTGAGTAAACGCGATGCCAGCCAGTGCGTCAAACGCGGCCCCGCATGAATTCGCGCTTGGTTCACCCGCGCCCCGCGACTACAACCGCCCTCCATGCTGCGCGCGCTCGACTGGCTCACGAATCTCTTTCCCGTCTGGGCGTTGCTGGGCGGCACGCTGGCGCTCTTCCAGCCGCACTGGTTCGCGTGGTTCAGCGGCAACTTCATCGTGTGGGGCCTCGCTGTGATCATGCTCGGCATGGGCATCACGTTGAGCGTGGATGACTTCAAGCGCGTGCTGAAGATGCCCAAGGCCATCGCCGCTGGCTTCGTCGCGCAATACTCCATCATGCCCTTCCTCGGCTGGGCCATCGCGACCGCGCTGCCGCTGGAGAAGCACATGGCCGTGGGCCTCATCCTTGTGGCGTGCTGCCCCGGAGGGACCGCGTCCAACGTCGTCACGTTCCTCGCGAAGGCCGACGTGCCGCTCTCGGTGCTGATGACGATGTGCAGCACCTTCGCCGCTGTCGTGCTGACGCCGCTGCTGACCAAGTGGCTCGCCGGCGCGCTGGTGCCGGTGGACGCGATGGGCCTCTTCCTGAGCACCGTGCAAGTCGTGCTCCTGCCGCTGGTGCTGGGCCTGGCGCTGCATCACTGCGCGCCGGGATTCGTGACGAGGGTGCTGCCCGCCGCGCCGTTGGTGTCGGTCGCCTTCATCACGCTCATCGTGGCGAGCGTGATCGGGCAGAACGCGCAGCCCATCCGCGAATCCGGCGGCGTGCTGTTGCTCGGGGTGTTCCTCCTGCACGCGTGCGGCTTCGGCCTGGGCTACCTGTTCGCGAAGCTCTTCGGCTACGACCGCATCGTTTGCCGGACCATCTCCATCGAGGTCGGGATGCAGAACTCCGGCCTCGGCGTCGTGCTGGCGAGGACGCATTTCCCCGGCACGCTCGCGCCGGTGCCCTGCGCGGTGTCGAGTGTGTTTCACTCCGTCATAGGCAGCCTGCTGGCGGCGTGGTGGCGCTGGCGGGAGAGTTCACGGGAAAGTGCGGCGGGTGAATCGCGTGGGAACGCGGATCAACAAAGATGACGCGGCTGAAGCAAGGTGAACGTCCGCTGTTTGTCTCGACGGTTCGCGTCACCTTCTCCTACGGTTCGCGTAAACCATGCAGCCACCTGACGCCATGAAGCCGCTGGAATTCTCCCGTCGCTCGTTCCTCAAAAACTCCACCGCCATCGCGGGGAGCGCCACGCTTCTCGCCAGTGCAGTTCACGCCCAGTCCGCCGCCAAGGGACCGCTCATGGCTTACGTGGGCACATTCAGCTCGCCTCTCCGCGACATGCTGCCCACGCAGGTGGACCTGCCGCCCGGCAATGGCCGTGGCATTCACCTGTTCCAAGTGAACCGCTCCACCGGCGCGCTGACGCCGAGCGGTTTGCATGAGCTGGGAACCAGTCCAAGCTGTCTCGCGCTCAATGCCGCCGGCACGCGCCTGTATTCCGCGAATGAGACGGACCGCGTGGGCGTGAGCAAGGAAGGCACCGTCAGCGCGTTCGCGATCAACCGCGCCGACGGCAAGTTGACACTGCTCAACACCGTCCGCTCCGGAGGCGCTGGCCCGACCTACGTGAGCATCCATCCGTCCGGGAAGTTCGTGCTGGTGGCAAATTACTTTGGCGGCTCCGTGGCGGTGCTGCCGGTTCAGCCCGACGGCAGCCTCGGAGCCGCGACCGACGTGAAGGTTGACGCCGGAAAAATCGGGCCGGCCAAGGCCACCAACGCGCCACCGGGCAGCTTCGCCTTCAGCGGCCATGACCGCACGCACGCGCACATGATCGAGGCTGATCGCTCCGGGCGCTTCGTCCTGCACGTGGATCTGGGCCTCGATCAGATCTTCACATGGAAGTTCGATACGCAGAAAGGGCTGCTGACTCCTAACGACCCGCCTGCCATCTCACTGCCTCCGGGCGACGGTCCCCGGCACTTCTCCTTCCATCCCAATGGCCGCTGGTTCTACTCCATTCAGGAGGAAGGCTCGACCGTCGTCCTCTTCGACTACAACGCCGCCACGGGACGGCTCACCGCGCGGCAGACAATCTCGAGCCTGCCGCCCGGATTCGCCGGCAGCAACTTCTGCTCGGAGATCATGGTCTCCGCCGATGGCCGCTTCGTCTATGCGGGCAACCGCCTGCACGACAGCATCGCCATCTTCTCTGTCGGGAAGAACGGCGAGCTTGCCTTCGTCGGTGAGGAGGGAACGCGCGGGAATTATCCGCGCAGCTTCAACTTCGATCCCACCGGCCAGTTCCTCTACTCCTGCAATCAGCGCGGCGACAACATCGCCGTCTTCCGCGTGGACAAGAAGACCGGCGGCCTGAACTTCACCGGCCACTACACGCCCGTCGGCAATCCCTCGATCATCGTCTTCCTCGACCTTGCCGACGCAGCGCCGAGGAAGTGACTCGCCAAACTGATCTTATGAAACGACGCGCCTTCATTCAGACCGGCCTGGCAGCCGGCTTGGGAACACCCGTGTTCGCCGCGTTGCAGCGCGAGAGGCTGGACGAGGCGGCTGAAGCTCTGACCCGCGCCGTCCGCGAAGGCCAAGTCGCCTCGGCGGTAATGCACGTGGTGCAGCGCGAGACTTCGTTCACCCGATCGTTCGGGAAGGCTGGGAGCGAACACGCGATGTTCCTCCTTGGCTCGATCTCCAAGCCAATCGCGGTGACGGCGCTGATGTCTCTGTTCGATCGCGGCGAGTTCAAGCTGGCCGATCCGCTGAAGAAGTTCATCCCGCAGTTCACTGGCGACAACCGCGAGCAGGTCACGATGCAACACCTGCTCACGCATGTCTCAGGGCTGCCGGACCAGTTGGCGGACAACGACGCGCTGCGCCGCAAGCACGCGCCGCTCGGGGAGTTCGTCGAGCACGCGATCCGCACGCCGCTGCACTTCGCTCCTGGCTCGAAGTATGAGTATTCGAGCATGGCGATCCTGCTGGCCACGCGCGTCGCGGAGATCATCAGCGGGACCGACATCCTGAAGCTCGTCGCCCGCGCCGTCTTCCAGCCGCTCAAGATGCAGCGCTCGGCGCAGGGGCTTGGCGGGTTCAAGCTGGAGGACATGGTGCCGTGCCAGACAGATCGAGCCGCTCCGGAAGCCGGCGGAGGCGATCCCAACGCGAAGGACTGGGATTGGAACAGTCCCTACTGGCGCAAGCTCGGTGCGCCGTGGGGATGCACTCACGCCTCGGCACCGGACGTCGCGAGATTCCTGGCCGGGTTTCTTAACGAGACAGGAGCCGCAGTCAAACCTGCGACCGCAAGGCTGATGGTGCGGAACCACAATCCACCCGGGCTCACTCCTCGCGGACTCGGGCTTGCAGTCGGTGCTGCCGCCGGCAGCAAGGGTTGTTCGGAAAAGACCTTTGGCCACACCGGGTCAACCGGGACGATTGCGTGGGCCGACCCGGCCACGCGCACGATTTGTGTCGTGCTCACATCGCTCCCCGCACGCGCCGTGCAGCCGCACCCGCGCGACCTTGCGGCGAGCGCCATCGCCGCCTCGGCGCTGTGACGCCGGCAAAACCCCGCTCCACTCGCTTGCAACTTTCTGAACTGGTCGGCAGCTTCGTTCACAACATGCGCTCCTTAGCTCTTCTGTTCGCAATCCTCCCAGCCACTCTCCTTGCCCAGCAGCCGCCGTATGACATTTTTCCACCGGCTGATCCGCCTTACTATCGCGTGCGCTACGAGGCATCGACCAAGCCCGGCCAGTTGGTTTACGCCGCGAACTACACCATCTGGGTGCCGCCGGGAGTCAGGACACTGCGCGGCGTCATCGTCCACCAGCACGGCTGCGGCGAAGGCTCGTGCAAGTCCGGCCTCACCGGCGCTTACGACCTGCACTGGCAGGCGCTCGCCAAGAAGCACGGCTGCGCCCTGCTGTCGCCCTCGTATGAGCAGCCCGACAAGGCCAATTGCCAGCTCTGGTGCGACCCGCGCAACGGCTCGGACGCTGCGTTTCAAAAGTCGCTCACCGACCTGGGCGCGAAGAGCGGACATCCCGAACTCGCGACGGTCCCATGGGCGCTGTGGGGCCACAGCGGCGGCGGGCACTGGGCAGGCGGCATGGTGCTGCTGCATCCGGACCGCATCGCGGCCGCATGGCTGCGCTCAGGCGTGCCTCCTCTCAAACCCACTGAAGCCAAGCCCGTGCCCTACACCATCTCCGATGCCGCTCTCCTGGTCCCGGTGATGTGCAACCTCGGCACCAAGGAAGGTGTCACCGACAAGACCAACCGCTTCGCCGGCGTGTGGCCGGGCGTGGAAACATTCTTCACCGCGATGCGCGCCAAAGGCGCGCTCATCTGCGTCTCCGCCGACCCGCTGACGAGCCACGAGTGCGGCAACCAACGCTACCTTGCGATGCCGTGGCTCGACGCCTGCCTCACCGCCCGGCTGCCGGCCAAGGGTGGCAGCCCATTGAAGCCGATGCCCACAGCCGAAGCTTGGATTGCCCCGCTGCACACGGGGGAGACCAATGTCACCGCACCTGTGCCGGCAGCGAAGTTTGGCGGAGCGACGGAGCGGACAGTCTGGCTGCCGAACGAAGCCATCGCCAAGGCCTGGGTGCAGTATGTGAAGGACACCGCCCTGGCCGACGCCACGCCACCGCCTGCGCCGACGAACCTCCGCGTGAAAGGCAACGAGCTTACGTGGGAAGCCGAGGCCGATGTGGAGACCGGCCTCGCCCGTTTCATCATCGAGCGCGACGGCCAGTTCCTCGCCAACGTCCCCGAGCAAGGCAAGAACCCGTTCGGCCGCCCGATCTTTCAGAACCTCCAATACAGCGACACGCCGACTCAGCCACTGGTCCAGATGCGCTTCACGGACACGAAGGCCGAAGCAGGCAAGACGCATCAGTATCGCGTGATTGCGGTGAACACGGCCGGCTTGAAATCGAAATAGCGACCGGCGCATCGGCCGGCGGGCGCTTTCTCCGGACGAGGGCCATCCCATCAAACAACTGCCGCACTGGGAGGACTCGCCGCGTCGGCTGCTGGAGTGGTTCAATAAGCACGACCCAGGCGGGCCAATTGATGACGGGCAGCGATGGTGATGGATTGGAGCAGCGGGGCCGTGCCTTTCTCGTCCGGCCGACGATGGATTGAAAGCGGCCTGCAATACCCGCGTCTATCTCCCGCTTTGAAATCAGCCATCAGCGATTGGGTCGCGCAGTCGAGACCCGCCAGCCGGTCACGGGTCGTGCCGTCCCGCGATGGCTGGCGTATGTCTGCATGGCTGGGATTGCTCGTCGTGATTTTTTCCGCCGGCTGTTCGCGCGAGCACTACCACGCGCAGGCGGACAAGGACGTTTACGGCATCCTCGGCCGCAAGCAGCAGCTCGTCTTCGGCCAGACGAACGCCTTCACGATTGACACCGCCGAGTCCAAGCGCGACGCGAAGGATGTCCGCTGGGAGCAACTGCTCGGCGAGCGCAAGGGCGGCGCGGGGCGCAAGGTTCTCACGCTCGATGACGCCTTGAAGATCGCCGTCGAGCGCAACCGCCAATACCAGTTCCGCAAGGAGACGCTCTACCTCGCCGCGCTCACGCTCACGGGCGAGCGGCATGAGTTCGCGAAGCGGCCCTTCGCGTCGCTCGGCGCAGGCGTCGCGCGCGAGGCGGACAGGGACGGTCGAGTGGAGGGCGCGGGCAGCATCGGCTTCTCGCAGCTTCTCCAGAGCGGCGGGACCATCAGCGCGACGCTCGCCAACGACATGCTGCGCTACTTCACCGGCGACCCGCGCCGCTCGGTCACGACCGTGATGTCGCTGAACTTCACGCAGCCGCTGCTGCGCGGCGCGGGCGCGGACGTCGTGGCGGAGACATTGCGGCAGGCGGAGCGCGAGGTGATTTATGATCTGCGGACCTTCGCGCTGTTCCAGCAGACCTTTGCCACCGATGTGGTGACGACTTACTACCGATTGCTCCAGCGCAAGGACACGGTGCGCAACGCCTACAACAACTACATGAAGCTCCAGAAGACACGCGACCTGCTGGAGGCTTTGTCAAAGGACCGCAAGTCGAAGTTCGAGGTGGACCAGGCGCACCAGGAGGAGCTTAAAGGCAAGAGCGCCTACATCAGCTCGGTGGAGGCGTATCAGACTGCGCTCGACCAGTTCAAGATCACGCTGGGCTTCCCTTTGGGCGTCGAGCTGGCGCTGGACGACACGGTGCTTGAGGACTTGAAGCGCGCCGGCCTGCCGTTGTTGGAGACGAACGAGGCGGCCTCGTTCGCCGCCGCTGTGGACAACAAGCTCGACATCCTCAACGAGATTGACCGCTTCGAGGACAGCAAAAGGAAGATCGCCGTCGCTGCAAACCTGCTCAAGGCGAACCTCACATTCGTCTCCGGCGTCTCGCTGGCGAACGACCCGGTCAACTACTCGAAGTTCGACGTGTCGCAATACTCCGCCAACGCCGGCCTTCAGCTCGACCTCCCCTTCGACCGATTGCTCCAGCGCAACGCGTATCGCGCGACGCTCATCGGCTTCGAGCGCTCCCTCCGGTCGCTGGCGCTGACGCTCGACACCGCGCGCGACTCCGTGCGGCAGGGGTTGCGCAACCTCGAGCAGTTGCAACAGACTTACGCCATTCAGACCAATGCGCTGCAACTGGCCGACAGCCGCGTCGACGTCTCCGACTTCCTGCTCCAGGCGGGCCGCGCGCAGATCCGCGACAAGCTCGAGGCCCAGAGCGCGCAGGTGCTCGCGCAGAACGCGGTCACGCAGGTGCTGGTGGATTACCTGGTCGCGCGGCTGAAGTTTCTTGTGGACGTGGGGGCGCTGCGCACGCAGGGCGAGAAGTGGTGGCTCGCGCCGCAGCCCTTGCCCGCAGCCGGCACGCCGCAGCCGAAACGTCAGCAGGCCGGCAGCGATGCTGTCGTTGAACCGCCGGAAAAAGTGTTTGGGAATTGACTCATGTTTGGCCGACTCCTCCAATTTGTTCGCCAGCGGCCCGTGTGGCTGCTGCTCTTCCTCATCGCCGTCATCGCCGGCGTGGCCTACGGGCTGCGCTCCCGCAAGCCGGTCACGCAGGCGAACAGCTATTACACCGTCAAGCGCGGAGACTTCCTTGTGTCGCTCGTCGAGGGCGGCACGCTGCGCGCCGTGCAGGAGCTGATCATCCGCAACGAGCTTGAGGGCGGCACCACCATCGTCAGCGTCGTCCCCGAGGGCACGACCGTGAAACAGGGCGACCTGCTTGTGGAGCTGGATTCCTCAAGCCTCAAGGAGAAGATCGCGAACCAGGAGGTCTCCGTGCAAAACGCCGAGGGTTCCTACAGCAAGGCGAAGGAAGACCTCGAGATCCAGAGGCTCACCATGGACGCCTCCGTGAAGGACGCCACGCTCAAGGTCGAGTTCGCCATCTCCGACCTCGAGAAATACAAGGAAGGCGACTGGCCCCAGCAGAAGCGCGCCATCGAGGCCCGCATCACCATCGCGCAGGAGGAATTGCAGCGCGCGCAGGACCGCCTCAACTGGACCAAGCTGCTCGAGACCAAGGGCTACGCCACCAAGGACGAGCTGAAGGCCGACACCCTCACCGTCAAGCGCTCCGACATCACCATCGCCCAGGCCGAGGTCGAGCTGCAGCTCGCCACCAAATACACCTACCCCAAATCCGTCCGCCTCATGGAGGCAGGTGTGGACACCGCCAAGCTCTCGCTGTTGCAGGCCAAGCAGAAGGCCGCCTCCACCATCAAGTCCTACGAGGCCGACGTGAACGCCAAGCTCAACACCTTCGAGCTTCAGCGCGACCGCCTCGCCGAGATGAAGAAGCAGCTCGAGCTGACCAAGATTTACGCCCCGCAGGAAGGCCTCGTCGTCTATGCCACAGGCAGCTCCATCTCCAGCGGCGTGCTCATCGAGCAGGGCGCGAGCATCCGCCAGAAGCAGGACCTCATCAAACTCCCCGACGTCACTCAGATGATGATCGAGATCCGCGTCCACGAGTCACACGTCCGCCAGGTGAAGCCAAACCTCGGCGCCTATGTGACGATTGATTCCCTGCCTGACAAGCAGTTCACCGGAGTGGTGAAAAAAGTCGCCGTGCTGCCCGACACCTCCAGCCGCTATTACAACCCCAACATGAAGGTTTACATCACCGAGGTCTGGATCAACGAAACCCTCTCCGACATCAAGCCCGGCGTCTCCGGCCGCGCCGAGATCGTTGTCACCAACCTCCAGCAGGTCCTCACCATCCCCATCCAGGCAGTCACCACCGTCAAGGGCCAGCAGGTCTGCTACGTCCAGCGCGGCGAGAAGGACATGCCCGTCGCCGTCGAGGTCGGCCTCTTCAACGACCGCATGATCGAAATCCGCAAGGGCCTCAACGAGGGCGACCGCATCCTGCTCTCCGCCCTGGCCAACAGCGACAGCATCTCCCTCGACGGCTCCGTGCTGAACCGCGAGGACGAGGGCACCAACCGCCCCCTCCCAAAGA
>JBEBFV010000363.1:0-6622 GCA_040081795.1 Limisphaerales bacterium
ATCTGGCGACGGGGGTAATGAATTGAACCACGAAGACACAAAGCCCCGATGCCAGTCGGTGGATTGCCAACCGGACGCCCCGGCGCACGCCTTCTCCCTTCCTCGGAGGAGGGGAGAAGGCGGCCGCAGGCCGGATGAGGGGTGGGGCCGCCAACGCCGACGCGCGCAACCCCTCACCCCGGCCCTCTCCCCTCATCCGATGAAGGGAGAGGGGGCGGAGCGCGCCGCCATCCCTCCCCTCCTTCGCACTCTTTGTGTCTTCGTGGTTCACGTCCTTTTCACACATGAAAAAACTCCTCGGCATCTTCGGGCTCTTGCTCGCCGTCTGCGTCTTCGCCACCTGGGCGAGCGAGAGCTTCCGGTCCGGCTACAACGTCGAGAACCTCATTCGCCGCACGGCGCTCTTCGGCGTCATCGGCATCGGCGTGTGCTTCGTCATCGTCACCGGCGGCATTGACCTGTCCATCGGCTCGGTGATCTGCCTCGTGGGCTGCGGGCTGCCGTGGTTGCTCACCGTGCAGAAGTGGTCGCTGCCGGCGGCGTTGCTGGCGGCGGCGTTGGTTTCGATGGGCATCGGGCTGATGCACGGCTTGCTCATCACGAAGCTGCGGCTCCAGCCGTTCATCGTGACGTTGTGCGGCCTGATGCTCTATCGTGGCATCACGCGCGGCTTCACCAAGGACCAAACCGTCGGCTTCGGTGACGGCTACAAAGACCTGCGCGTGCTGGCCACGGGGAAGATCAGCATCCCGTTCGTGCAAGGCTTCGAGATTCCCGCGCCGTGGGTGGTGCTGGTCATCGTGGCCGTAATCGCCGCGATCTTCCTCAACCGCACCATCTATGGCCGCTACCTGCTCGCGCTGGGCCGCAACGAGGACGCCGCGCGCTACAGCGGCATCAACACCGGCGGCATGATCATCCTCGCCTACGTCATCTGCTCGTCGCTGGCGGGGTTGGGCGGCGTGCTCTTTGTGCTGGATGTGAACTCCGCGCAGCCGGTGGACTTCGGCAACTTCTACGAGCTTTACGCCATCGCGGCGGCGGTGCTGGGCGGTTGCAGCCTGCGCGGCGGCGAAGGCTCCATCCTCGGCGTCATCATCGGCACCGCGTTGATCCTCGTGCTGCGGAACGTCGTCACGCTCGTGACCAACCACAGCAACATCGAGTTCGCTATCATCGGCACGGTGATCCTCATCGGCGTAATCGCGGACGAGTTGGTGAAGCGCTACGCCATGAAGCGTCGCGCCGCCCGGGCACTAGCTGAGGAAGCCACTCGTCCGCCGGGAATGGCTTGAGGCCGACGCATCTGAACCTTTGAGTTGAACGCCTGGCGAACGGCGACTATCAGTTCGCCGCGCCCCAGATTTTCTCCAGCACGTCATGGAGCGCCGGGTCGTGCTCCTTCAACTCTGCGCGGACGAAGGGATAAAAGTCGTTCCGGTAGAGATACGCCTCCGTTCCCTCGGCGAAGTATTCCTTGTGATTGGTCAGGCCGTAGTGCTTCACCTTTTTGCCGGTGTAGAGCAGGACGCTCTCGTAAGTGCCGGCGTCCTTCGCCTTGTTGTAGGCGGCCAAAACCTCGGGATGCTCGAAGCTGAGAATCTGGTCGTGGAACCCGTGCGCCAGCTCGTGGAGGATGACGGCGGGATGCTTGAACATCTGGCCGCGCGAGAACAGCTCCTTGGCAACCGTGATGTGGACTTTGCGCGTCAGGCGCGGGTCGTGGCCGTTGGCGACGAGCCAGCCCTTGCTCGGGTGATACTGCATGGCCTTGAGCAGCGGGTGGCTGTGCTCGATCCAGATTTCGATGGTCTGCAACTTCGCCAGCGGCGCGGCAGGCACGAGGATTTTGATGCGCTGCAAATGGTTGGCCAGCATGGTGAGCGCCTTCGCGCCTTCCTCGCGATGCTCGCCGTCAATCAGCGCCGGCTCGACGTGGACCTTCCAGCCCTCGATGTCGCGCAGCACCGGGTCGAAGCGCACCGGCGGCGGAGACTTGGCCTTGCCCTTGTCCGCAGGCTTTGCGTGCGGTGCCTGAGCGAGCGCATTGGGTTGGGCGAGCGGCACAAGGCACGCGGCGATGGTGGCTAGCAGGATCTGGGAGCTGTGTTTCATGGTGGCAGAAGTTACTTGGCTGGCTTGGTGAAAAGAATCGGCACCTCGCAGAAGGTCAGCGCGGCGAGGCCGTTCGCGCCGAGGAGCAAGGTGTCCTGGCTCCACGCGATTTCTTTGAGGTAGGTGATTTGCTTCGCGGCGCTCGGCTCCTTCAACTTCAGCGTGAGCACATTTCCCGCAACGCTGCCGGACGCGACGCTGTCCTTCGCGCCGTCGAGGTAGAACTGCCCCGCCAGCGTGTCGGACCAGACCACCGGTTGGTCGAACTCCAGCACGAGCGCGTCCTTCGCAGCATTGGCGTAAGTGATGCTGCGCAGGTTTGGCGCGGTGAGCGGGACGGCGGAGGCCTTGCCGTAATGGTCGCGCTCGATGATCGGCTGCACCATGCGCGCGAACTCCGCCCAGCCCACCAGCGGGAAGTGGCAGCCGCCCGGCGGACGCACGCCGAGCGTGGAGAGGATGCTCATGTTCGAGAAGAGCGGCGGGAGCGTCCGCTGCTTCTCGCGCAAGCGGTCGCCGGCACCGTCGCGGCCGCCCATCGCGCAGGAGTTCGGCCAGATTTGGTAAACGTAGTAGTGCTGCACGTTCGGGAAGTCCTGCTTCCACGCGCCGGCCATCTCGATAAAGTAGCGGTGGTAAGTCTCCCAGCCGAAGCCGCCGGTCGGGCCGTCTGCGCCTTGGTCGTTCTCGCCCTGATGCCAGAGGATGCCGCGGATGCCGTGTGTCAGCCGCGCTTGCTGCACGCGCCAGAGCATCCGGCCATACATCGTGGTCAAGTCCGCGTGGTCGGCGGGCGAAGCCTGATGCTCGTCAATGCGCGTGCCGCCGATGGCCGCTTGGATGATGCAGATGGGCATTTGGTTGCTGGCGACGAGTCGCTTCGCCAGCTCCATTCCCCACCAGCCGAGTTCTGCCTGATGCTCGGGGGCGCTGCGCTTCCAAACGGGACGGCACCAGAGGTTGGGCCGCGCGAGGCCGGCGCGCTGGGCGGCCTGCGTGCGGTCGCGCAGCCAGGCGACGCCATCGGCGCGGCCAGTCGGCCCGCCGTAGCTGCGAATCCACTCGCTCGTCTCTGGCGGCGACTTCTCGCCGGTGTCGGTCGCTAGCGCGTTGGACTGGCCATCAATGAGGAACGCATCGCCGCACACGAGGTCGCCCACGCGGCGTAGCACGGTCTCGTTGCCGCCGGTCTTGGTGCCAAACTCGACGCGGTATTTGATGAGCCCCGGCTTGAGCTTCACGGCGAAGGCGAAGGACTTGTTCGCGCCGGGCTTCGCGGTCTCGGTCTTCACCAGCTTCTCGTCGGCGAAGAGCTTGAGGAAGACCGCGTCGGCTGGTTCCGCGAGCGCGCCGTTGTAATGGAGCGTCCCCTCGCCGCTGCCATCGCGCGCGTAAAACTGGCCGTCCTCCGGCTGCTCGTCCTTGGCCGGCACGCGGGCGACCCACGCGTCGCGCTTCGGCTCGGTCACGGCGATGGTCACGGACTGCGTGGTGGGTTGGCCGCCGTTGCTCACAGTGGCGGTGACGGTGAGCGGACCGCTGTTTTGCGCACGCAGCAGCCGGAGCTTGCCCGGCACAACTTCCTTGATGACCGCGAGCGGCCCCGCGCTCCACTCGAACTTCAACTCACCCGCGCCGCGCGCCTGCATGGCCGCGAGGTTCGCGACCTGCGACACGACCTCGATGGTCGCGCGTCCGTCCCAAGCCGCCGGAGCCTTCAGCGTGAAGACCGGCTCGGGGATGGCTTCCTTGACCGTGATGGCGATGTCCTTGGTCTTCACGCCGTCGGCGAAAACTGCCTTGAGCTGAAGCGTCGCCGTCGCATCGCCCGCCACGCGGCCCGCGGCGAAGTTTAAGCGGAAGCGGTCCGTCGCCACTACCTCCTCGCGCCCGTCGCGCTTGAGCACCCAGAACAGTTTCTGCGCTCCGCCCGCCTGCGCCGTGAACTCGACGCTCTTGCCTTCCTCCACGACGGCTTTCTCAGACGACACGCTGAACGCGTTGCCCGCCTGCACGAGCGGCCCCACGAGCGTCTGCTGCGGCTTCTGATTTTCGAACTGCAACCGCACCCAATCCGCCGAGCGCGCGACGCTCGAGATGCGGACCTCGTCGAGGTCGCCGACGAAGTTGTAGTTGTTATACCAACCGCCGAGCCAGAGGCGCGCGGGTGTCCGGACGTTCAGTGGCGAGCCTTTGCTGGCGTTGGTGCCGGTGGGCTGGCCGTTCACGTAAATGACCGACTCGCCCTGGCGATAGGTGTGGATGACGTGCGTCCAGTCGCCGAGCGGCAAGCGGCTGCCGACCACGTCGCCGCCGGAGAAGTAGCAGTCCATCCGAATGTGCGGCGGGCTGCGGAGCTGCATCACGACCTTGCCTTGGCCCTGCTCGTTGCCCCACGCGACGAGCGTGGAGTTTGCAGTGCGGGTGCGGAACCAAACCTCCGAACTGTGCGGGCTGGCGCCGCTCGGGTAGTTGGGAATCTTGTCGCCGCCGAACACGCCGACCTTGCCCGGAAAATGCCGCGCGCGGCCGATGATGCCGTTCGTCACCGACGTGCCCGTGTCCTTCGAGTCCAGCGTGCCGACTTCATCGCGCACCGTGTCGCCGAGGTGCCACACGCTGAGATAGCCGTTCGACTCGTTGAAGACCGCCTTGCCGCTCGACTCGCTCACCGCATCGGCCTTGCCCCAATGCACGCGAATCGCCTGCCGCGCGTTGCCCTCGATGCGCGGCACGCGCACCCAGACGCTCGCCGTGCCGCCCGCCGCGTCCCACTCCTCGATTTGATACGCAAGCGCCTTGCCCGTGTGGTCGGCAAAACGCACATCCGCGCCGTCGGGTTTCGCCTGCTTGAAGTCAAACCAGTCCTTGTGCAGTCGCACGAGCAGCGGAAAACCCTCGACCGCCGCGCCCGCCGGCAGGTTCGCGCCGTCGGGCGTGGTGAGAATGGTGAGCGCGCCCGAGTGCTGCCAGCCAACGTAGGCGCGCGTTGGGGACTGCGCCTGTGCCGGCTCGGTGGGGAGGAAGAACGCTGCGCTAATCAGCAGCAGAGTGGAGAAGATGTGTCTCATGGGTTTCAATTGCGGGTGCGCCCGGAAATCCTGCTCGCCTCAAGCAGCGCTTTCAACTCCGTCACGATCTCCGGCCGTTTGAAGTAGAGATTAGTCGTCTCCCCCGGATCGGTGGCGAGATCGTAAAGCTGACCGGGTGCGCCGGGCGCTGTCTCGGGGAGCGCGAATGGTTTCAAACCGGGGTTGTTCTCGTAGCTGTTTCCGCCAGAGCCGGCGTGGTCGAGGTATTTCCATGGGCCACGCCGTATCGAGAGCAAGCGCGCGCTGAACGCCTGTTGGAGCAGGTAGGGGCGGACTGGGCCGCTGTCCTTGCCGAGAAACGCCGGCAGCATGTTGAAGCTGTCTTCGGCGGCGTCTTTCGGCAGTTCGCCGCCGACAATCGCGGCGATGGTCGCCATCACGTCGGTCAGGCTGGTGAGCTGCGCGCAGGTCGTGCCGGGCTTCACCTGTCCGGGCCAGCGCACGAGGAACGGCACGCGATGGCCGCCCTCCCACTGGTCACGCTTCACGCCGCGCCACGGCCGCGCGCCGTCGTGCTGATGGTCGGCGCGCATGTGGATGGCGCTGGTCGTCTCGGGACCGTTGTCGCTGGTGAAAATGACGAGCGTGTTGTCGGCGATGCCGAGCTTCTCGAGCGTGGCCAGCAGTTCGCCGACAATCCAGTCGAGCTCGAAGATGAAATCGCCGTGCGGCCCGGCCTTGGTCTTGCCTTGGAACTGCTTTGCCGGGAACGACGGCAAGTGCACCGCCTGCGCGGCGTGGTAGAGGAAGAACGGCTTGCCAGGCGACTTGCGAACGTGCTCCTCCAGGAACTGCTGGCTCCGCTTGAGGAAAACCAGGTCCACCTCCTCCATGGGAAAATTCGTCGCGATGAGGCCGGGGCGGCAGTCGTTGGCGTAGGGATGTTTCGGCAGGGCTGACTTGTCGAGCTTGCCGGCCGGCGGCACGGGGACGCGGTCGTTCTCGATGAACGCATAGAGCCAGTCCGTCGTGGGGCAGCAAGCGGTGCCGAAGAACTTGTCGAACCCGTGGTCCAACGGTCCGCCCTCGATGCGCCGGGAATAATCCACGCGCTCCAGCGCCTCGACACTGCCGCCCGGGATGGCCTTTCCCGCCTTGTCGAAGAACGTGAGGCCGACGTGCCATTTTCCAACCGCCGCCGTCGCGTAGCCCTTCGCGTGCAGCATGGCCGGCAGCGTCAGCCGCCCCGGCGCGATGAGCGATGGCCCGCCGATGCCGGTGAACACCGAACCACCACGCGGCACGCGAAAAGCCATCTGGCCCGTCATCAGACTGTATCGCGTCGGCGTGCAAACCGTCGCCGGACTGTGCGCGTCGGTGAAGCGCATCCCTTGGCGCGCGAGGCGGTCGAGGTTGGGCGTGGGCACCTTGGACTGGTCGTTGTAACAGCGCACGTCGCCGTAACCGAGGTCGTC
>JBEBFV010000364.1:0-6608 GCA_040081795.1 Limisphaerales bacterium
CCCCCCCCCCCCCCCCCCCCCCCCCCCCCCAAAGCGTTCAGTGGTTCGAGACGAGCCAATGTCAAATGCGTGCAGCCGACGGGGTCTTGGAATTGAACCACCCTCTTGCTCACCAACCCGCCCCCTCACCCTTCCCTCTCCCCCGATGGGGGAGAGGGTTTCGCCGTGGACGCTTGGTGGCACCCTTTCAGAACTCATCGTCGCCGGGGTCACTCAGTAAAGCAGCGCGTAGGTGAAGATGTTCACGTTCATGCGCGCGGAGTCGTTGATCTGGTTGCCGCCGCAACAGCAGCAGCCCTTGGCGTTGGCCACGTCGTTGAGACCCTCAGTCGAGTAGATGACCGCCAGCCGGCCGTTCACTTCGAGGCCGTCCAGCAGCGCGACCTTGCCGTTCTTGCAGGTCAGCCGCGAGATGGAGTTCACCACGGTGAAGACCGGGTGCGTCATCGCGAGCTTCTGCAACTCCAGCTCGGGGAAGCAGAGCTTCAGCTCCTTGCGGAACGCGCGGTCCCAGTTCGCGTCGGAGCAGCTCGGGCTGGCGAGCAGGAAGCCGCCTTGTTGGATGTAGCGCCGCAGGTTCGCGCGCTCGCGGTCGGTGAGGGTGAAGTTGCCCTCCCCGGACACCGCGCAGAAGGGGAAGTCGAAGAGCTTGTCGGAGTCGAGGCGAACGGGGACGAAGTTCTTGCCAACCTTGAGCTTAGTGTCGCGCGCCACGTCGCTGAGGAACTTGTCGGCAAAGCAGACGGAGCTTTTGTTTCCGCCGTAGGTGAGGTTGCCGCACTGGAGCTGCGTCAGGTCCGGCCCGGCGGCGAACGACGGGCGGACGCAGCAGGCGAGCAGGGCGAGGAAGAGCAGGGGTGTTCTCATGGGAATCTTATTTCGTCAGCGCGCGGAAATACCGGTCCACTATCTCCGCGTATTCGCCGAGCATGGACTCGGTGGCCACGGCCCCGGATTGACGGTTCACGGCCTTCACGTTCTTGACCACGTCGGGCTTGTCGGGCGTGACGGTGTCGCCGCCTTCACCGGGCTTGCCCTGGCCTTGACCGGCCTTTCCGCCCTGATTCGAGGATGCGGCCTGCGAGAGGAACGTCTCGTTGCCATGCACGTCCATCGCCGGCGGCGCGCTCATCACGTAGCCGCCCTTTCCGTCACCGTCGGTTCCCGCCAACCCCGTGCCGAAGCCGAGGCCCTCGCCCTGGCCGCCGCCGAACTTCCGGCTCTGCATCATCTGCTTGAAGCTGTTGCCGGGGTTGCGGCTGCGCGAGAGGCTTAGGTGCTGGTCCAGCTCGTTCTGCATCTCGCCGCCCTTGGAATTGCACTCGCCGAAGAGCTTCTCCATCTCGCCACGCAAGCGGTCCGCGAGCTGGAAGGACTTGCCGCCCGCGCCCGCGAGCATCTGCGACGTCGTTTGCTTCGCGAGCGATTCGAGGCGCAGCTCCTCAATCTTGTCCGCCAGCTCCCGCGCGCTCTCAGCGGCCTTGGGGAAGAGCTTCTCGGCACCCTTCGCGTCTTCGCGCAGGCGCTCTTCGACGCGCTTCAGCTCCTCGGCAACCTTCTTCTCGGCGGATGCGAGGTCCTTGAGCGCGAGCTGGTCCTCGCGGCTCAATGGTGTGTCGCGATTGTAAGCGCGAGCGTGCTCGGTGATGGCCTCCTGCAGGCGGAACAACTGCTCGAAGCGGTTGAAGTCCTTGAGAAGCTCGTGCATCTGCGCCATCTCGTGCAGCGGCGCGACGACTTCCTCGCGGCCTTCCTTCTCCGTCGCGCCGAGGCGGGCGAGTTGCTCTTCGGCGGCCTGCTTGAACTCCTCCAGCATCTCCGGTGTGAGCTGCCGGCCGCCGCTTGGCGGCGAACTGCGCTGCGCGATGTCGCCGGTCTTGGCGTCCATCTGCTTCGTGGAGGAACGGATTTGCTCGGCCTTCTCAGCAAGCACCTTTTGGAGGTCGGCCTCGATGTCGTAGAGCGGGTTCTTGCGGACGAACTGCTCCATGTTGTCCGCCAGCTTGTCGAGCTTGCGGTCCAGCTCGTTCTGCTTGGCGATGAGCTTGTCGAACTCCTGCTGGAGCGCCTCCTTCTGCTTCGGGTCGCGCGCGGCGGCGAGCTTCTCCTTGAGCGCCTGGATTTCCTTCTGGAGCTGCTTCTGCGCATCGGTTTGCGCGTGAAGCTGGTCGAGCAGGTCGGCGTATTTCGCCTCGATGTCGCTCAGGTCCGTGCGCTGGCGGAGGAACTCGTTGTAATCCTCCTCGCTGATGACCGTGATGCGGACGGGGTCGGTGCGGGCGAAGTTCGGCGTCGGCGCGGTGTCCACGGCCTCGGCGATGAGCGTGACGACGTCGCCGGGCTTGACGCCCATCGCGGGGAAATCCAGCAGCATCGCCTCGCGCGCGTGGCGCGTGACCTTGTCGAACGCGACGGTGTGGACGGGCAGGAAGTTCGTGCCGATGGCGCGGTGGATGCGCAGCAGCTTGATCCCGTAGTCGTCGCCCGCCTCGAACTGCGCCTCCAGCTTGTAGTCCATCGAGACGAAGCAGTCCTTGGGCGGGTTGACGATGGACACCTCGGGCGCGAGGTCCTGCGTGACGGTGAGCGAGCCTTCCAAGGTCTCGTCCGACGCGATGCCCGCGATGTCCACGACGCTGAACTTGAGCCGCCCGGAATCGTGCGCCTCGAACATGCCGGCTACTTCGTTCTCGCCGGATTTCGCCAGCGGGATGCGCTCCGTCTCGGTCGGGGACTTGGAGAGTTCGAGCACGCCCTCGCGCAGCGGGCGGTTGGATTGCAGGCGGAACTGCACGCGGCTGCCGGTGAGCGCGCGGATGTTCTTGAACTGGTAAGTCCGCTCGTCCGGCGCGAGGCCGGTGTAGGCGGGTGGCGCGACCTGCACGTAGGCCTTGTCCAGCTTGGGCGTGAGCAGGACGGTGATTGTCCGCTTCTTGCTCAGGCTGTGCCGGTTCTTCGTGTGCGCGAAGACGACGAGGTCGGTCTGGATGTTTTCCAACTGCTGGAAGAAGCCCTCGCGGCCCTTGTCAAACATCGGCACGGTCACGGCCTTCTCCGGCTGGCCGGGCGGATGGAAGGTGAGCAAGACCTCGTCGGGTCGGTGGCCGGCGTGCTTCACCCGGACACCCGCGCCCTGCCGGAAGACAACCGGCGCGGCGTTCGTGGACGGGTCGGTGATTTCCAGGCGCGTGAAGGAGAACGGCGGGTGGTCGCCGAACGGGTCGGCGAAGCGCGGCAGCTCCGCGAGCGTGATGCTGTAGAAGCCGCCGAGCAGCGCGCCGAAGCCCAGCGCGAACCAGCCGAGGCGCTTCAGCTCGCGGCGGACGCGATCGGTGCGGGCGACGCGTTCGAGGTTCATCGCGGCCAGCTGCTCCGCGTAGCCGTTGACGGCGAGCTTGGCGAGGTCGCGCGTGAGCGGGGGCTTCGTCGCGTCGGTGGTCTGGGACTCCAGTTGGAGGAGGTTGATGAGTTTGGAACCGAGCGTCGGCTCGCGGTCCTCGAGCAGCCGCGCGGTGTGCTCGGCGGAATTGCGGCAGATAAAGGCGACATACCAGCCCGCGCCCAGCAACGCGAGGCCGCCCACCACCCAGCCCGCAATCAGCAGCAGTCGCGCGACCGGGCCAAGGTGCAGGAACACATCGAGGACAAACGCCGTCACCAGCGCCGCGAAGAGCCACGGCAACGCGCGCAGCAGCAGGCCGCCACCGCGCTCCCGCTGCACAAGGCGGTCGGCGGCGGCGAGGCGCGAGGTGATGGGGGTGGGGTCGGTCACGTCAGTTGCCTGTTGAAATCCGAACGTGAATCTGGCCGGGGATTCGGTCCCGCTGCCCAATCTGAACGCTCAGATTATTGATGCTCGCGTAGTCTTTCAGATGGGCCATGAGAGCATCATCATCGTTACACCAAAACAGAACGGAGTCCGTGAATCGGTTCGTCCGGCATGTTTGGTTGAAAAAGGCACTTGAACGGAGTTCTGAATCCTTGGGAATTGGAGCATTCGCAATGGATGGGTTTAGCGGTTGAACAAAGCCGGATGCCGAATGAAATGAGCGAGTCCATTCACCCAGTTGCGGCAGGAAGACGTGCCAGCAATTCTTGCAGACTAGTGATTCCGGACCGATGAGAAGGTTGCCACAAATGCTCCCGTTCCAGACAGAGCTATTCTTGCTCGGAGCTGTCGGGCGTGGAGGTGGCACTAATTTTACTCTTACCACCGGCCCGTTGCAGGCACCGCAAGTCGTGATGTGAGCGGTCGCCGCCCGCATCGAGGCCGGGGACGTAAAATAAATCCTATCGAGTCGTTTTGCATCAGGAGACTCGGTCATGCAACTGGCCAGGCCAAGGCTGGCCGCAGCCACGCAGCTCACGAGTATTTGAAGCCTGCTTAACATAAGCCCCATCGTCTCCGCAGGAACCAGTCGGTGGCGAACAGTAGGCCGATCGCATAGAAAAGCAACGGGTCGTCCCACACGCTCTTGACACGCGTCTTCGGCGTGCTGTCCAGCTTGCCCAGGCGCAGGTCTTGGACGAGCCGCGTCAGCTCGTTCGGGTCCAGCAGCCGCCCGCCGCTTTGCGAGCAGAGGCGCTTGAGATACGTCACGTCGGCGGCCACCTCGGTCTCCTCCGGGTTGTCGTTGAACACGATGAAACGCGCCTCCTCCGCCGTGCCGTCCGGGAAGCGGGCCAGCGCGCGGAACTTGCCGGTCTTCTCCGGCGTGAACTCCGCCGTGAGCCGATACGGCTCCGACGGGTCGCTGATGGCGAGGCTGGTGCGGGCCACCTCGCGCTTGTCGTCGTAGAGGGCGATGGGCACCTCGCGCACCTTCGCGTCGGGCGTGCGCATGATGAGGCGGAAGAAAACCTTCTCGCCGAGCTGGACGTTGCCCGAGCTGGCGCGCAGGGAAAACTGCTTGCTCGGCAGCACGTCGCGGCCCGCCATGAGCCATAGAAGCATCTGGTCCCAGAAGCGGTCGAAGGTCGTGTTCGCGCCCTCGGTCTTCGCGTTGAAGGCCCAGCGCCACAGGCCGTCCACGCCCACGCTCAAGACCTGCCCGCGCCCGAAGCGCCGGTGGACCATCGCGGGCGTGACCTCGTTCGAGGCCGGTCCCTTCGCCGACGCGAGCACGGCGGTGAGCGGCTTCTTCTCCGCGACGCCCCGGCCCGCAATCAATTCCGGCATCGCGTCCGTGCCGCCGGCCTGCTCGGCCAGCGAGCGGAAGGGCGCGAGCGCGCGGCCCTCGCTGCCGATTTGCAGGCGCACCTGCTCGGTGGGCTTGTCGTCCCAGAGCACCGGCTCCAAATCGTTCTTCGCCAGCTCGCCTGCGAAGGCGCGGCCCCGGCTGAAGATGACCACGCCGCCGAGTTCGTTGACGTAAGTCTGCAACGCCTCCAGGTGCCGACGCTGAAGCAAGGCGTCCACGGAGCGGCCCAGGATGACGAGGTCGTAGCGGTTGAACTCCTCGGCGGTCGCGGGGATTTTCAAGTCCTCGGCCGCGACCTTGTTGCGGATGAGGCGGACGCGCTTGTCGGCGTATTGCACGGCGGAGTCGAGATGCACCTTGTCGTTCCGCTGGAGCGAGCGCTGGAGGAACGTGGTGTCCCAGTAGGGCGCGCCTTCGAGCACGAGCACGCGGAGCTGCTGGTCAATGACGTTGAGGAAGGTGATGGCGCTGTTGTTGCCGGTGTCGGCCTCGCCGGCGAGCGCGACGGCCTGCACCTCGTATTCGAACTGCCCCGTGCCCGGCTCCGTGACCTCGAACTCGACCGGCAACTGCGAGTGCTCGTCGGCGTTCACGCGGCGCGACTGGACGACCTTGCCCTGCCGCAGCAGCAGGATGTTCAACGGCTCGTGCTCGCAGCCGATGAGCCGCAGCGACGCCGAGATGCGCGCCTTCTGCTTCACGTAGCAATAGGGCTGGTAGTTCGTGATCCGCACGGAAACGTCCTTCGCCTTGCCCGCACCGCCGAACGGGACGGCGTAGATGGGCGTCTGGCGCGACTTCGCGGCGAGCGCGGTCTTGGCGGGGTTGACCAGCTCGAAGTCGTGGCCGTCACTCAGCAGCACGAGCGCCTGCGGCGACTCCGCCGGGCCAAGGGCGTTGAGCATCGTGACGACGGAGCGATGGATGCGCGTGGTCGGGGACTTGGGAAGCGCATTGATGAACGACGCGGCGGCAGTGACGGGCGTGGCGTCCTCGCCGAACTCGAAGAGGCGCGTCTCCGAGTCCTTCGGCTGGCCTTCGCGCGTGATGATGCCGGCGTCGAAGAGCGTTTGTCGCGCGGCCTCGAAGCGCATCTGCTTCTGCACATCCGCCTGCAACATGCTGCGCGAGGTGTCCACGCCGACGAGGAGCACCTGCTTGCCCTGCGGCGCGGGCACAGGAACTTGGACCGATGGCTGAAGGAGCAGGGCGCACACGAGCGCAATGCCGACCACGCGCACGAGCATGAGGAAGGCGTTCCGCCACGCGCCGAGCCGCGACCCGACCTGCCGGTAGGCGAACCAAGTCAGCGCCGTCAGCGCGACCGCGATGGTCGCCACCGCCGGCACCGGCACCACCGGCTCGAAGATGAGGTCGCGGAAGGTCACGGGAGAGTGAGGGCGAGGA
>JBEBFV010000365.1:0-6597 GCA_040081795.1 Limisphaerales bacterium
AGCACACCCCGCCGTCGTTCGTTGTCGCGTCTTTCCACAATCGTCCATGAAGCGCTCGCCTTCTGCTTCCTCGCGTTGACCATCGCTGTCTCCAGCGCAGCCTCCCCCGATGCCGCCGCGCTCGCGAAGGAGCTAATCAAGCGGGCGGATTTGAACCGCGGACTGTGCGCCGTGCTTGGCTCCCATGACGACCTGCCCATCGCGCTCGCCAAGGTCAGCGAACTCCTGGTCCATGTGCGGGAGCCGGATGCCGCCCGAGTGGACGCGTTGCGCCGACAGGCGGACCAGGCCGGCTTCGACATCCAGCGACTGGCGGTCGAGCGAGGCGCGCTTGGGCGTCTCCCCTATGCGGACAACACGGTGGACATCGTCCTTTGCCCACGCGCTGATGCAAGCGTGCTGAAGTCGTTGAGCGCGGCGGAAGTTCTCCGGGCGCTGCGGCCGGAGGGCACGGCCATCATCGGGGCCGCGTCGTCCGACGCGGCTGCGCTCAGTCGTCAATTGCGCGACTGGGCCGGCAAGTCCAGTGCTGAGCGCGTCACCACTTGGAGCGATGCGCACGGCACTTGGGTTCAGTTTCACAAGCCCGCCCTCAAGGGCGCGGCTGACTGGTCGCACTGGGAAAAGTCGCCTGACAACAATCCCGTCTCGGACGACCAGGTCATCAAGGCGCCCTACCTCACGCAATACATGGAGACGCCGTATTACATCGGCATGCCGGCGGTCACCACGGCGGCTGGCGGACGGACGTTCTTGGCCATCGGGCACATTGCGCATCACGACCGCGAGTGGGAAACGCTGGGCCGGCTCATCGCGCGCAACGGCTACAACGGCACGGTCCTTTGGGAACGCAAGCTGCCGGAAGGCTACCTCGTGCATCGCTCGGCGTTCGTCGCCACGAAGGACATCTTCTACCTGATGGAGGGCGATCATTGCCTCCTGCTCGACCCGCGCACGGGCAAGGAGCTGGGTCAGATCAAGCTGCCCGGCATCGAGGGCGAGTGGAAGTGGATGGCGATCAAGGACAGCATCCTCTACGTGCTGGCCGGGCCGGTGGATCCGGGCGTGGAAACGGTCAAGGGCGACCGCGCACTCGGCGGCTGGAGCTGGGCCGATCTCAGCAAGAACTACTACGAGAAGCGCCTCCCACACGGCTACGGCAACGTCATCGCCGCCTATGAGCTGGACAACAAGAACGTCCTCTGGCGGCACCACGAGAAGACGCCCATTGACTCGCGCGGCATGGCGATCCGCGACGACAAGATGTATCTCTACTGCCCCGATCATCACCTGCGCAGCCTTTCCCTCAACAGCGGCAGCCTCGGCTGGACGAGCGACGACAAGGAGATGCTGAAGCTGATCGAGGAACCGGGCAAAGGGCTGATTTCCACACCCGGCTGGCGCACCGAGGCGATGGTCGTGGCCACGCCCAAGGCGCTCATCGTCCAGGGGCAGACGCACATGAACGTAGTCGGCATTTCCACGGAGGACGGGAAGAAACTCTGGAAGCGCACGAAGGTGACCAACAACCCCAACGCCATCTACGTTGACGACCAGGTGATCATCGGCGTCGGCGAACGCGGGAACAACGTGATCATCAACCCGCTGACCGGTGACACCGTGGAAGACCTCGGCTTCGCCAAGCGCGCCTGCACGCGGCTGACGGCCAGCAGCGATTCCTTCTTCTGCCGGGGCGAAGGCATGATCCGCTACGACCGCGCAGGCAAGAAGCTGCTCATCGACGGCGCGGCCCGTCCCGCGTGCAACGACGGCGTCATCCCGGCGAACGGGCTGATCTACCTCGGCCCGTGGTCGTGCGATTGCAACCTGTCGCTGATCGGTGCCATTGCGCGTTGTTCCGCGGGCAGCTTCAAATTCGACCATCCGGCTACGGCGGAACGATTGGAGAAGTCAGCCACCGCGGAGGAAGTAAAACCCCTGCCTGCGACGGACCGTGACTGGCCCACGTATCGCGCCAACAACCAGCGCAGCGCCAGCACTCCCGTGCGCATCGGCGGCGGCGCGGTTCAGCGCTGGGTCTATCGCCCGAAGCGCGTGCATGTGCCCACCGAGGCGACCTCCGCTGGCGGACTGGTTTTCTTCGGTGGCGAGGACGGCAAGGTGCGCGCGATTGACGCGACGAGTGGTGAGGCGCACTGGACGTTCCCGACCGCCGGCATCGTGAAATACCCGCCCACGGTCTGGGAGGGGCGCGCCCTGTTCGGCAGCGGCGATGGTTATGTCAGTTGCGTGGAGGCCGCCACCGGGCGCTTGCTCTGGCGGTTCCGCGCAGCGCCTGTCGAGCGGCACATGATGGTTTATGGCGCGCTCAGTTCCACCTGGCCGGTCAACACCGGCGTGCTCGTGCAGGACGGCGTCGCGTATTTCGCCGCTGGCATCGTGGACCAGGATGGCACCTACGTGTATGCGCTCGACGCGAAGACCGGCGCGCTCCGCTGGCAGAACGGCGCCACCGGCCACCTCAACGCCGACCTCCGCAAGGGCGTCAGCGCGCAGGGCAATCTCAGCGTGCGCGGCAACACGCTGCTGCTCGCGGGCGGCAACGTGATTTCCCCGGCCATGTTCGACCTGAAGACCGGCGAATCCCTCGACAAGGCCCGCGCCCAGGGACAGCCCCAGGCCAACGGCGGCAAGTTCGTGGGCGTGGTCGGTGACGGTTACATCATCGCCGGGGGACGAATCCTCTACGCCTCGGCGCGCAACGTCGCCACCAAGGGATCGTTCGTCGCGTGGTCGCCCGACCGCCGGTCGCAGTCCCTGAACTTCGGCGGCATCCCGCCCGCGTGGAACGACGACACGCTCGCCGTGGTCAATTTCAAATACGGCAAGCTCGCCGCCTTCGACACGCCGAAGGTCACCGCCGCCGTGACCAAGGAAACGCAGAAACGCAGCGACGTCATCGGCCCGTTCCAGAACAACCTCGTGACCTTGATGACGACCCGGCAGGAGCAGCGCTGGCAGACGAACTTGGACGCGGACAAGTTTGAGGCCTTGTCCATCGCCCTGACGCCGAACGCCCTCCTCACGGTGGCCAGCTATCAGGACATGGGCCGTGCCCGCCCGCAATGGTTCCTGATTGGGCTGGATCCCAAGGATGGCCGGAGACTGTTCCGCCAGGAGCTCCCTGCCGAACCCTTGCCCGACGGCCTGCTCGTGGACCGCGCTGGCCGAATCATGGTCACGCTGATGGACGGAGGGATGGTCTGCTACGCGGGCAACGCGCAGGCGGCGTTGTGAGCGGCCTGGCGTCGCCGCAGATTTCGCCCGCTTCCCAAGTCGAACGAACTCAACCCAGTCACACCAACGGCGTCCTGCCCGGCTCTGCGGGCTTCGGCTCCGGCAGCTTCATGTCCCACGTCAGCTTCTCGGGCATGGTGGCGAGCTTGGACTTCATGGCGAAATCCCACGTCACTTCCTTTCCGGTGTAGGCGCTCATGCGGCCCATGATGCCCATCATTGTGCTTTGCGCCATGCGCTGCCCGTCGTTGGGCGTCTTTCCTGCGCGCAGGTCGGCGAAGAGCTCGTCGTGCTCGACCTGATGCGAGACGGGCTTCTCGCCGTCGTAGCGCCAGTTCATCGCGCCGGTGATCTTCGCGCTGCCCCAGCCGAGTTCGCATTTGCCCTTCGTGCCGATGAGCACATCGCGGTGTTCGTTGTGGCAGCCATTTTGGTAACGCGTCTTCAGCACGGCCATCACCCCGTTGTCCCACTCGTAAGTCACGTCCCACTGGTCGAAACAGTCGCCGACTGTGGCCTGGTGTCGTGCGCCGCTGGCGTGGCATTTCGCGGGCGGCACGTCACGCATCGCCCACGCGATCTTGTCGATGCTATGAGCCGTCACTTCGAGGATGAAGTCGCCGGACAGCCAGACGAAGTGGTGCCAGTTGCGGAGCTGCCATTCGAGGTCGGTCTGCCCGGGCTTACGCACGCCGTCGAAGCGCGCGAGGCGGTTGCTCATGCGCGTGGAGTAGATGGAGACGATGTCGCCGATCGCGCCGTCGTGCACGCGCTGCATAGCCGCGCGGTAGGGCGACTCGAAGCGGAAGTTGAAGCCCGCGCGGATGGCGAGGTTCTTCTCTTTCGCCAGCTTGGTGGACTCCAGCACCGAGCGGATGCCCGCCGGGTCCACGCCCATCGGCTTCTCGCAGAAGACGTGCTTGCCGGCCTCGATCGCGGCGCGCAGGTGGAACGGGCGGAAGCCGCCGGGCGTCGTGAGCACCACCAAGTCCACCCCGCTCTGGAGAACCTTCTGGTAAGCGTCGAGGCCGGTGAACTTGCGCGACTCCGCGACGTTCATACGCGCCGGATCCTTCTCGAACTGCTTCTTCAGCGACTCCTGGCTGCTTTCAATCTGCGTCTCGAAGGCATCGCCCATCGCATACAACTCCACGTTGCTGTCCGCCGTGAGCGCCTGCGCCGCCGCGCCCGTGCCGCGTCCGCCGCAGCCGATGAGGCCGATGCGGAGCTTTTCACTGCGGCCTGCACCTTGGAGTAGGGCGGGAGCTGCGAGACTCGCGGCTGCACTGGTGGCGAGGAATTGGCGACGAGATGCGGGTGAAGGCGTGGTTGATTTCATGGGATGAAGGTAGGCCGGCGCTGCTTGTGTGGAAAGTTCCGGCTGCTCAGAGCTTGTGACCCGGCACAGTGCATGTGGGCGCGGCTGTGACATTGACACCGGGCTGGTAGATGCCGCCAGCCGCGCAGGCTGGCAACACGCCACCCTTCAAGTAGGCTTGAATGCCTTTCCAATCCACCAGGTCCTTGGCCGCCTTGCGGTTCTCCAACGCCCACTGCTGGATGGCTCCGTCAATCTGCTTCAGGTTCGCGATGCAAGAGTTCCGCCGCGCCTGATCCGGATCAATCACGCCGGGCGCAACCGGCTGCTGTGCACGCTGAAGCGTCAGGACATCGCGCTCGTAAAGCTCTCGCAGCGCTTTGTTCTCCGTCTGCGCACGGTTGAACTGCTGTGCGGCAATGCGGAGTTGCGCAACTTCGGCCTTCGTCTGATCGAACTCGGCCTTGTCCTTGCGCAGCACCGTGACTTCGCCGCGCAGCCGGTGGACTTCCTCCGCTTCCTTCTTGAACTCCGCCGCCTCTCGGACCTGGGCGCGGAGCTTTTCGACTTCCTTCGGATCCGTGGACTTGGCTTCCATCTGCCGGGCCTGTTCGCGCAAGGCACCGATCTCCGCCCGAAGTTCGGCCTTCTGCTTCTGCGTGAAGACAAGCGCCGCGCCAGCCCCGCCGACGGCAGCGATGAGGCACAGCAGCGCGGTGCGGGCAAAGCCAGAGTTTCGGCGGACCGATGAGTTCATGGTCGGATAACTACTTCGCCTTCTCGGCGGGTTTGGCGTCGGACTTCTTCTTCTCGTCCGCCTTCTTCTTCGGTGCCGGAGTGACCAGCTTGCGCGCGGCATCCACTCCGCCGAGGGATTGCCACGTTGGCACGCCGGGCGTCGCGGGAAGTTCCTCGACGGTCACGTCCTTCACTTGCACGAGGCAGATGCCGCCGCTGTGGACCTGTGGCCCGATCTGGCCGTCGAGCGCGATGTTCTTGTCCGCCTCGGTGTAGTCAATCGCCAGCCCGCCGTTGATCCACGTGCGGATGCGCGGTCCCTCGGCGCGGATGCGGTATTCGTTCCAGCCGAAGACATCCACGACCTTCGCGAGCGCGGCGGCGTCCACCGGCTCGGCGATGACGCGGTTGCGGCGGAACTCATCGTAGATCTTCCCGAACCACCCCGCGCCGCAGTCCACCTGGTAGCCGCTCATGTGGTTGCCGCCGGGCACGCGCACGCTGCGGACCTGGATGCCGCTGTTGATGAAGCCCGTCTTGGGGTCGCCGCTGCACTTGATCTTCATCTTCAGCTCGAAGTTCTGAAAACTCTGCTTGGTGGCGATGAAGAAGTTCTCGCGGATTTTCTCGGTCGTAGAGCCGCCGGTGATCATGCCGTCCTCGACGCGCCAGACCTTCGAGTCGTAGTCCCAGCCATCGAGCGTCTTGCCGTCGAAGAGCGAGACGGCGGCGGCTTGGGCGGCGGGCGTGAGAACGAGGGCAGCGGCGAACAGGGACAGGAGTTTGGCGGTGGTGTTCATGGTGACGGGCATTTGTTAGTGGGAGATTGGAACAATTCACGCCCGCCGCCAATGGGCAAATGCTCCGACCTGACGAGCAGGATTACGAGCGGGAGCGGATGCGCCGCTGCGTCACCACGCGCGGGCGCGCTTGAAGGCGTCGTGGATGCGGAAGGCTTCGGCGGCGGGAACGCCCGCCTGCGCGCCGCGCGTGCGGAACTGAAGCCTCATCAAGTCCAGCAGCGGGGAGAAGTTCGCGTCGCCCGCGCGCGCGAGCTGGCTTCGATGGCACGCGAGCATCTGCTCCTTCAACCCAACGTGCGCCGAGATGTCCACGTAAAAGCCGGGCGCGAAGCCGCTCATGTTGATGGTGTCCATGAACCACAGCGCCGGGGGTTCCGCGAGAGGCGCGGACGACGTGCGATGTCCGCGCGAGGCGGCGAACCACGTCACGGCCTCCGCCAGCGCTGACGCGGCACGGTGGTCCGGATGGTAGTCCTCCGC
>JBEBFV010000035.1:0-23066 GCA_040081795.1 Limisphaerales bacterium
CCCGCTTCCACGAGCCTCCGGGCCAGCAGGCAGCTTTGTCCGTACGATGTGCGGCCGTACTGGTTGCGGACGGAAACCGGCTCTTTCGACAGGTCGAAGGCCTCTTTCTGCCGGGAGTTCATCAGCCGCACCGCGCGGTCAATCGCCGTGTGGTGCGTCTCGGCGGCGACACTCTGGTGGCGCGCATGGAAGGCGGCATCGAAGCCCTGCAACAGCTCGATCTGCCGGCTGAACTTTTCCGGATCGCCGGCCGGCTCGATGAAGTCCAGCCCACGAACGGGATCGTTGACGGTCAGCGGCTGTTGGTCCGGCCCGAGGAAGCCGGAGGTCAGCGCTTCCTGCGGGCCGCGTCCGATCGTGATGAAGTTCGGCAGCGCCACGTCTCGCTTGCCCAGCTCCTTGGCGACGAGCGCGCCCAAGCTCGGGAACGAGACGGCCCCCGCGCGATTCTGGTAGCCAGTGTGCAGGTGATACGTGGCCAGCTTGTGGTCCGATTCCAGCGTGCTCATGCCGCGCAGGATGGCGGCGTGCGTCATCAGCTTCGCGAAGCGGGGGAAGTGCTCGCTGATGCGGATGTCGGGCACCGAGGTCTCGATGGCTTGGAATTCGCCGCGAATGTCGGCGGGCGCCTCAGGCTTCGGGTCGAAGGTGTCAATGTGACTGGGGCCGCCGGCCATCCAGAGCAGGATGCACGACTTGGGCCGGTGCCCGGCGGGAGCCGCCGCCGCGAGCCGGCCGAGCCAGCCGTTGAGTGAAACGCCTGCCGCCGTCGCCGTCAGGAAACTCCGTCGATTGAGGTTCAGTTGCATCAGGTCTCCGGTGGTTGCGCCAGGCTTCAATGGTTCAGGGAGAACTCGCTGGTCATGAGGAGCACCCACGCCAGCTCGCCCAGCCCGGCGGTTGCCGAGCCGGAACGTTCCAAATGGACCTTCGCCCTGCGGAGTTCGTCCGCCGTCGGCCGGCGCGAGAGGATGGTGAGGAACAAGTCCGACGCGATGTCCACGGGTGGGCGACCACCAGCAGCGTCGAGCCGCGTCACGAGGCCGGCGAGATTGCGCCCGGTGAATTGACCCGAGTTCATCTGCCGCAGCAAGTGCGGGATGCCGCGCCGATACGCCGTGGGTTCGGGGTCGCCACTGTCGCCGAAAAACTGGGTGAATTCCCACCGGGTGCCCTGCCGGACATCAATGCCCGTCACTTTTGCTGCCGGCCCGGTGATGGTCTCCAGCGAGTCATGCAACTGCCCCGCAGAAAGAACCTTGATTGCCATGCGGCCGAAGAGCGCCGCCTGCTTGTCGGCCGATTCGCCGGACTGGCTCGTGCGCTGGTAGGCGCGGCTCGACACGATGGCGCGGGTCAGGAACTTCAGATCAAAGCCTGACTCGACAAACCTCCGCGCCAGCAGGTCCAGCAATGGTGGATGGCTCGGCGCGTTGGCCTCGTGCATGTCGTCCACCGGCTGCACGATGCCCCGGCCCATAAGCCGCCACCACGTCCGGTTCACCGTCGCCCGGGCGAAGTAGGGATTCTCCGGCGCCGTTATCCACTGGGCCAAAGCGGCGCGGTGCGTGGTCGTCTTGTCGGCTGGGGCCAACGCCTTCCCGCCGAGAAAGGTCGGCGGGCGAGGCAGGAACCCATCCAGCATGCCGGCGTCGCGCAACGTCGCCAGTGTCAGCGACGGATCGTCCACCACGCCCTTCTCGTAAACCTGCTTGGCTCGCTTCGGCGTCTGGATTTGCGTGAAGAAAGCCGCCATGCCCCAAAATTCTTCCTGCTTCCACTTCACGAACGGATGATCGTGGCATTGGGCACAGTTCAATCTGACGCCCAGAAAATGCCGGGAAGCCAGGTCCGTCAGGTCCGGCACGGCGCGCGGCAGCCTGCCCTCGATGAGATAGGTCACCGCCGCGTTGTCTTCCATCTTTCCGGTGGCGGTGATCAGGTCGGTGACGGTCTGGTCCCACCTCCGCGTGTTGAACTGCTCCGACAACCAGTGGCCGAACCGTTCAGCCCGCTTCGTCTGGTCATCGGCCAGCGGCGAGATCAAGTAGCCCTGCCAGAGGTCGGCCAGATGCTGGCCGTAGCGCGCGTCGGCAAGCAGTGAGTCAACGAGTTGTGCCCGCTTGTCCCACCCCGCGTCGGCCATGAAGCGCTTGACCTGGTCGAGAGCCGGCACCGTGCCGTGGAGGTCGAGATGTATCCGCCGGACGAACTCCGCATCGTCTGCCATTTCTGCAGCCCGGACTCCCTCGCTGCTCAACCGCACCTCAACCTGTTGATCAATCAACTTTGCCAATTCGGCTGCACCCGCTTGATCGGCCTGACACTGCTCGGCAGCCGCCGCGACAAGCACGGAAGACAGGAGGACACAGAGCTGGCGTCGCATCGGTTGCCTCCGTGTGTGGTTCAAAGTGCTAGGCATCGTGGACAACTCGATTGTGTGCTGGAGGCAGTATGACGCGTTGAGCACCCGTGGCATTCGTGAACGCGCGTGGGAGCGGCAGAACAACAAGGAATGCAAGTGACACGAACGTGCGCGCGCGATCTCAGGCTGGCGCGCTATGCGGTGAAGAGCCGGTTTCACTGGGAAGGAGAACGCAGGCTTGGCCAGATTCGGCGCGGCTTATGTGTGCCCACGACCCTTCGGTGATTCCTCGGACCACAAAGTGGAGGCCGCGCTCGCCGCTGCCACATCGATCGATCTGGTGCCGCTGGAACGCCAGCTTGCAACGCTGGTCAGCCTACAACGAAGCCAACCGCAGGGTTGCTTGCAGTTGCCGACTCCACTTCTCATCGAATGCAGCGCACAGGTCAGAAACCAACGGGTGGCGGGGGGATTTCGCGTTTCCAATCTTGGTTGCAAAAATGCGGTGCCGGAACTCGCGGAAACCGAGGCGGCATTTTTCAGTGGCGCATCGAATGTCGCCGCCCGGCGTGGAGTCTGAACCGCATGTCCGCCCCTGTGCGCCACCTGGCCGTCCTCCTTTGCTCCGCTGGAATCGCGTCGGCTGAAGTAGATTTCCGCCAGCAGATCCAGCCCATCTTCGAGAATGCCTGCATCCGTTGCCACGGCGCGGACAAGGCCAAGGGCGACCTCCGCCTCGACACCAAGGCTGGCTTCCTCAGGGGCGGCAAACACGGTCCGCTGGTCAACACGAAAGATTACGAGAAGAGCGAACTTCTCCGCCGCGTCAAGCTCCCCCGCGACCATGAGGACATCATGCCGCAGGAAACGGAACCGCTCTCGGGCCCCCACAAGAACTGGCTCACCGACTGGGTCCGCACCGGTGCGAAGTGGCCCGACGGCGTGGTGCTGAAGATTCGGAAGAAGGAAGTGCCCGGCCTCGCCGAGAAGCAGTTCATCCCTGAGAAGGCACCTGCGTCCCTCGCCGAGGCCGCTGCCATGGCCGACAAGATCCTCGCGCAAGAAAACGCGGCTGGCAAAGGCCCACAGCCACCAGTCGCCACCGGGATTGACGACCTTTCCTTCCTTCGCCGCGCGACGGTGGACCTCATCGGCCGCATCCCCGCATCGGAGGAGATCAAACAGTTCGAGCAGACCAGTGCTGGCGACCGGCGAGAGAAGCTCGTGGACCGGCTGATCGCGCACCCGCGCTTCGCGGAACGCTGGACAGTCTTCTTCGCCGACATGCTCCGCGTGAGATCGCAGCAGGACGGTGGACCGCAACTCCTCGCCTACGTGAACCGGAGCGTGGCCGAGGGAAAGCCTTACGACCAGATGGCCCGAGAACTCATCGCCACCAACGGCCGGCCCGAGAACACGCCGGCCGCCGGCTTCGCGCTCGGTGACGCGGCAAACCCGATGGCCCTCGCCGGCGCAACATCGCAAATATTTCTCGGCGTGCGCCTCCAATGCGCCGAGTGCCACGACCATCCCTTCGACGACTGGAAGCAGAAGGAGTTCTACGACTTGGCGGCTTTCTTCGGGACCATCAAGCGCGTCGAGCAGGGCAAGAACATCAAGCGCATCTACACCACCGAGGTCAAGGAGACGGCGGTGAAGTGGCCGCCCGAGCGCGAGCAACCCGCCAAGCGCGAGGGCGTCGCGCCGAAGTTCCCGTTCGAGCTGGTCAATTTCACGACCAAGCCGCACTATATCAGCCGCCTCGAAGAACGCCGCCGCCCGAACCCCACCGCCATCACCGGTGCTGCCGCGAAGAAGGCGCTGGACGATCTTGTGGACGGCCTTGACGTGAAGCAGACGCTCCGCGACTCGAAGCAGGAAGCCGCGATCCTTGCCGAGGCCAAGGCCGCCGCCGCCAGCAGTCAGGACGGCCGCAGCATCTACGCGCAGAGCGAGGATCGAAAGAAGCTCGCCGCGGTGATCACCGACCCGCGCAATCCCTACTTCGCCCGCGCCTTCGTCAACCGTGTCTGGGCCGAACTGGTCGGCCGCGGCTTCGTCGAGCCGCTCGACAATTTCTCCTCCTACAACGAGATGCGCCATCCGCAGACGCTGCAGTTCCTCGCGCAGGAATTTGTCGCCAGCGGCTACGACCTGCGCACGCTCGTCAAGACGGTCATGCTCACGAGCGCCTACCAGCGCGGCCATTTGCTGGCCGGCATCAGCGAGACGGAAGCCACGCGGGCGGAGGAGGCATTCACAGCCACGCGCTCGCGCCGGATGCTCGGCGAAGTCCTCTTCGACAGCGTCTCGGTTGCCGGCCACCTGCTCTCCCACAAATGGCCCGAGGGCGCGAACGTCCGCGAGGTGAAGCGCCAGATCCGCATCCCGCTCGCGCCGGCCGCAATGCTGGCCGCCGCCGAGGACAAGACCACGAACCAGCCCGCGATGATGGCGATGGCCAAACCCGGCCAGGCCCCGGCACCGTATGATTTGGAGAAGGGCGCGACCCTCGACTTCGAGGCGTTGCTCAAGCCCGAGAAGCCGGGCAAGGACGACGACAAGTTTGCCGATGTCTTGTCCGAGTCGAAGAAAGACCTCGCGATGAACAAGAAGATGGAGGACGACGCGATTGAAGCGGTGCGTCAGGCACGCATCCGCCTCCTCCAGTCCGGCAACGCCGAGCGCTTCCGTCTGGAGACCGTCACCGCCATCGTGGACGACAATCCGAGGTTCGACACCACCCTGCGCATGGCCACGCCCGCGCCGCCCTCGCACTTCCTCCGCGTCTTCGGCCAGCCCGCGCGCGACAACCTCGGTGAGTTCCGCGACGAGTCGCCCTCGTTGCGCCAGGAGCTGATGATGCTCAACGGCAAGGCCACCCACGAAGCCTCACGCGTCGGCCCGCTCGAGCCGGTTCACCATCTCATCACCGGCCCGACTGCGAACCCGGCCAAGGCCGTTGAGTTCGTGTATCTCGAAATTTTCACCCGCCGACCCACGGCGCAGGAACTGGCCGAGGCCCGCGAGGTGATCTCCGCCGGCAAGACGCCCGCCGAGGGCCTCGCCGACCTCCGTTGGGCCATGCTCAACTCCCACGAATTCCGTTATCTGCCCTGAACTGTTCACCACAAAAAACCATGAGCTCCTGCACTGACTACATCACGTCTCGTCGCCGCTTCCTCGCCCAGTTCGCCGGCACGGGCGCGCTGCTCGGCATGCCCATCAACCGCCTCGTCGCAGCGATTGGCTCCGCCCACGCGCCGAAGGCCGAGTCCGTCATCCTCTTCTGGAACGGCGGCGGCATGAGCCATCTGGACACGTGGGACCCCAAGCCCGGTCGCGAGGTTGGCGGCGAGTTCGAGGCCATCAAGACCAGCGCCGACGGCGTCCAGATCAGCGAGATTTTCCCGCAGCTCGCCAAGCAGATGCACCACTGCTCCATCATTCGCTCCATTGCCGGCACCAACGGCGACCACGGGCGCGCCACCTACGAGTTGCAGACGAGCCACCCGCAAAACCCTGCGCTCGTTCATCCCGGCATGGGCTCCTTCGTCGTCAATGAGCGCCAGAAGTCCGGCGACCTCCCCGCCTACATCAGCATCGGCGGCATGGCCCCGCGCGCGGGCTACCTCGGCCAGCGCTGCGAGGCCTACTACATCGGCCTGCCCGGCGAGCGCGACCCGTATCTCGCCTTCCCCGACGGCATCCATCACACGCAAGGCGAGCGCCGCCTGGAGATTCTCGCCAAGATGAATCTCCGCACCTCCGGCAAGCTCGCCGCGCGCGACCTCAAGGAAACCGACGTCGCCCTCAAGGACGCCGTCGCCCTGATGAAAAGCCCCGCCCTCGCCTCCTTCGACCTCGACAAGGAAAACCCCAAGACCCTCGAACGCTACGGCCTCACCGAGTTCGGTCGCGGCACGTTGCTCGCCAAGAAGCTCATTGAGACCGGCGTGCGCTTCGTGCAGGTCAACCGCGGCGGCTTTGACAACCACATGGATGTCTTCCCCGCCATGCGCAACCACGGCTCCGTCATGGACCCCGCGCTTGCCTCGCTCATTGAGGACCTCTCCGCCTCGGGTCGCTTGGACAAGACCCTCGTCATCATGTTGAGCGAATTCGGCCGCACGCCGAAGATCAACAAGGACGCTGGCCGTGACCACCACGCGCGCGTCTTCAGTTGCTTCCTCGCCGGTGGCGGCATCAAGGGCGGCCAGGTCATCGGCTCGTCCGACAAGGACGGCATGGCCCCAGAGAACCGCCCCGTGCAGGTCGCCGACATCCACGCCAGCGTCTGCCACGCCCTCGGCATTGATCACACCCGCGAGCTGACCACGCCCCTCGGCCGCCCGATGAAGCTGGTCAAGGAAGGTGCCAAGCCCGTCGCCGAGCTGTTCGCCTGATTCTACCTCCCAAGCCTTGAGCGCGGACGGCAACGTCAGCGCTCTTTGCTTTTATCCCCCTCTTCTCCTCGGCCGAGGAGAGGGCCGGGGTGAGGAGTCGAAGTTATCAACCACGGATGACGCGGATGCACACGGATGAATCGCCACAAAGAACTCAAAGCGCGCACAGAAGCCGGAGCGCTGTAAGCGCGGCTAGAGGATAGCCCAGGGCAAGCGAGACGAAGGCCGCGCCGCCCCTGGGTCAACGTCCCGAGAATCATCAAGCCCTGTGGGGGCGGCACTCAAACGGGACGGTGACGGTGCGGCCTTCGATGATTTGTTCCTGCACGTCGGCGAGGGTGCGCTGAAGGGCTTTGAGTTCGCGGTCGAGTTCCCAGATTCCCAAGCCTTCGTTCCACTCCCGGTGCCAGGTGACGAAATTTGCCAGCGTTGCTTTGCGTGCGGGAGGCGTGCCGGGGTTGTGGTAGAGACCGGCGATGCACTTGCGCACCGAATCGGGGAACTTTGGTAGCGGGATGTAGTCAAAATAGTCGGGCGACAAGTGCCCGCCCTGTCCGCCGACTGCGATGTGCTTCAGAACACCGGCTTCCCGCAGAAAGCCAAGCATGGTATGGAGCCAAATCACGTCCGGGATTGCAGCTCCCGGCCAATACATAACGGTGCCGTGGAAGTTCGTCGTGCAACGCTCCATTTCATCCAGTAGCACGACCGAGCGCCATGTCGCTTCACATCCGAAAACGATTTCACCCCGGTTTACTAGGGACAACCTCGTTCGATTTCCAAACCATTCGCGTCCGATCAGAGTGCCGTAGCTGCTGATGTTCACTGGGCGTATGAGTTCATACCAGCCAGCTTTTGGTGCTTCGGAATAGAGACTTTTGCCGATGACGGATACTGCAAGGTTTGGCCCACGCTTGGAGCGCACGCCCATCGCAGAAAGGGTGGTTGCACCGTGGCGGTAGTTGTTCACGCGATGTTGGAATGCACGGAAACCCCGGCAATAAAGCCCGGTGTCGAGACGGAGCGTCGAACGAAGTTCATCCAGTGTCGGGTGAGCGTATTGGAATGCTTTGCCCGTTTGGTTAAGCGCCAACTCAGCTTCGATCTGTGCGTGGATTTGATCGTTGCGGGAGCGGATACATCTTTCCTTGTCAGCAATCGAAAGCGCCAACGCAGAAACGTAGTCGCACACGTTCCTATCGTTTGAAACTGGCAGAACGATCTTCCCAAGCGCGCCCGTATCCATTCGCGGATAAACGCCTCGATTGAGTAGTGACCAGACTTGTTCCACGAAGAAATCCGAGCGGAGGAACGCAAAAATATAGGGCAGTGTTGCACCGAGTGCAAAATCAGTCACCGCGCACAGATTCAACATTGCGTTGGTGGTGACGAGATTGCTCCCACCGTCCGTTACGAGTCCGATGCCTTTCCGGTAGGTGCGAACTGTGGAGATGAGCACATCGCCATTCTCAGCCCGGGCAGGTCGCTCAGTTGGAAGGCGATAGCCTTTCATCTCCCGAAAGCTAACCCCGCCGTTTGCCACGTTGATGTCCCCGATCTCGGCGTAGCGATAGGCTTCGCCCTTCTGCACTTTGACTGGCTCATCACGCACCACCGCGAGCTTATCGAGCGGGACGTAATGGCTGGCACCAGTATTCCGCGGGGGAACGAAGCGAACGTAGCGGCCTGGAGAGAAGCAGGCTTCCTCTGCCAGGACATCGCTTGTGTGTAGCTCACGCGGAACGCGGACGTATTTCATCAGTTTTTTAGTGTTTGGTCAGGAGGGCTGCACTGCACCACCGCCGGCTCGGACTAATTACTAATCACTTTCCCTCCCCTCCTCCCGCCCGCTATTCTCCGCGCATGGGTCGCCAGTGGTTACACGCCAAACGCCTCGTCAACAACCTGAAGAAGGGGATGACGACCGGCAAGCTCGTCCGCGAAATCATGGTCGCCGCCAAGCTCGGCGGGCCTGACCCCGGCGCCAACGCGCGCCTCTTTGCCGCCTGCGAGAAGGCGCGCAAGGACAGCGTCAACCGCGACGTCATCGAGCGCGCCATCAAGAAAGGCTCCGGCACTGGCGACGAGAAACTTATCCTCGAGCACATCGCCTTCGAGGGCTACGCGCCGCACAAGGTGCCCGTCATCGTCGAGGTGATGACCGACAACGTGAACCGCACCGCACCCGAGGTCCGCGTGCTGTTCAAGAAGGGCCAACTCGGCACCACGGGCAGCAACAAGTTCCTCTTCGACCACGTCGGCCTCGTGGAAGCCCATCACCCGACTGCGGGCATGGACATTGAAGCCGCGGCCATCGAAGCCGGTGCGAACGAGGTCGAGCCGCTCTCCTCCGCGCAGAACGACGATATTCCCGAGGGCGCGACCGGCGCGCGCTTCATCACGGACCGCACTGCCATCCACGCCGTCTCGCAATGGTTGTCGAAGAACGGCTGGTCCGTGGTGACGAGCGAGATGGGCTACGTGCCGAAGAGCTTTCCCGAACTCAACGACGCGCAACGGGCCGAGGTGGGCGAGTTCCTCCACGAACTGGATGCGCACGATGACGTTCAGCGCGTCTGGGCGGCGTTGAAGTAGCGGGGACACTCCTGTCCCCGATTTCTTTCGCTCCTCTCGCGGACCTTCCGCAAGCCACGGCGGACAGGCGTGTCCGCCTCATGCCCTTCACTCCTTCCGAAACCACTTCGCCGTTGGCTCGGCCTTGAAAAACTTCAGCAGCAGGTCCGCAACTTTCTGCTGACCAGCGCTGGTGGGATGCGTGCCGTCACCGCTGAAGTCATCCTTCTGGTAGAGGAAGCCATCCGCCTTGCGCGGCGTCGCGCCGTCGGCCCAGAGATACGGTCCCCACAGCAGGAGCGGCGATTTCACCTGCCCGCGCGCGGCGTCGAAATTCAACTCCGGCCTCCCGGCGATCTGGTCCTGGATCAGCCAGCGCGGCGCGAAGGCGGTCTCGAACGCAAACGGCTCGGGGTTCAGTTGTGTCGTCGCGTAGCCTCCGTAGGTGCGGCTGGAGAGATAGGCGACGCGCAGGTTCGGGAACTTCGCCTTCAAGTTGTGCAGGCTCGTGACGAGGTTGGTCTTCAGCACCTGCGCGTGGCGCGGGAACTCGCCGAGATTCGCCGGCCCGGCCTCGGCCTGCTTCATCCAAATCACCTGCACCTGCTGCGCATTGACGCCCGCGCGCTGAAGCCGGTTCTCCACCTCGGCCCAGAGCGGCGTTTTCAAGTCCGCCCAGCGCATCCCGGTCTGCCCGCCCTGCGCGCCGTCCACGAGGACGAGCTGCGGCGACTTCGCCGGGTCGCGGTCGGCCTGCTGCTTGAAGCGCGAGAAGGACTGCGTCGTGTTCGACATGCCGACGCTGAGGAGGACGATCTTGCCGTCCTTGGCCGGCTTGCCGTCGGCGTCGAGCGGTTGGACTTTCGCGGCCTCGCGTTGTGCCGCTGCGAGGTGCGCGGGAGGCGGCTCGTTCTTCCCGCCACCGTAAAGCCCGCCGTCCTCGCCCTTGTATTTTTCCGCGCCCAGTTCCGTCAGCGGCGTGATGTGCCCGGTCCACTTGGGCTGCGTGCTGGGAGTTGACTGGGCACCCTTGGCCCGCGCTGCCTTGGCGCGTTCGTAGTAGGCCTGCTCCTCGGGCGTGAGCTTCTCGCCGCGCTGCGCGCGCTGGTGGAGTTGCTGCGCGCGAGTCCAGTCAATCGGCGCGTCCGCCGCCGGCAGCGAGTGAGCGGACAGGGCAAGGCTCAGGAGAAGAGAGTAGGAGATTACTTTCATGGCTGTTGCAATGCAGACGACCACGGCGGGCCAGCAGTTTCAAGCGGGATGAGCTGCCGACCGCTGAACCGCAGCAACGACCCGCTCGACCGACAGCCCCGTCATGCAGCGGAAATCAATCGGGCACTCGCGAAGGAAGCAGGGCGAGCACGCCGCTTCACCCCGAAGCAGAATATGCCGCGAGTCGCCCGGCAGGCCGGGGCCGGTCAGCTCAGGCGAGGTGCTGCCGAAGAGCGCGACTACGCGTGTGCCGACAGCGGCAGCGAGGTGCATCGGCCCGGTGTCGTTGGTGAGCACGACGCGGCAGGCGCGCAGAGCGGCGCAGAGTTCGCGAAGCGAAGTGCGGGCCGCAAGATTCGTGACGCTGACCGCTGACTGCTGACTACTGACTGCTTGTCCGGCCAACGCAGCTGTAACTTCGGATGCCAGCGCGTTGTCCGCCGGGCCACCGAAGATGACGAACGAGCAGTTGAGTCGTGTGCGCAAGTCTTTTGCCGTGGCGATGAATCTGTCAGCGGGCCAGCGCTTGGCCGGGCCGTATTCTGCGCCGGCGTTCAAGCCGATGAGCAGGCCGTCGGGCAAATTGAACTTCACCTTCACCGCCGCGACCTCGGCATCCGTGACGGCGATGTGCGGCGCGAGCGGTTCGGGCTTCGCTCCAAGCGTGGCAGCGAGGTGAAGGTAGTGGAAGATGTGGTGGCTCGCGTGGAGCGCGGCATTCATGCCGCAGGAACGCTCGTCCGGCGGGGGGGCCTCCTGCGGCCTGAAGGCCGCGCTCCCATCCGACTCCGCGACGAGCCGCCGCACTTCATCCGCCGTCCGCTTCCGCATCCTCACCACATCCGTGCGCCAGGGGACCGCTTCCGTGAGCAGCCAGTTCCGCCAGCTCCCCGCATAGCCGATGCGACGGGGAATTCTCGCGAGCCGCACTTCCAATCCCGTGCGAATGGAGTTGGGCAGGACCAGCGCGGCGTCGAAGTTCCCTTCTCGCAGTCGTCGCGCGATGCTGAAGACGCCTTCCTTCGGCTCGAAGGTGAAGAGTTCATTCACCGCCGGATGCCCCTGCCACAACCCCGCCAGCTTTTCATGCGTGAGCAGCGCGATGTGCGTGTCCGGCAGCGCCTCGCGCAACCGCATCAGCGCGGGGGTGGTCATGACCGCGTCGCCAATCCAGTTCACCCCGCGCACCAAGAGGCGGTGACGAGGCGGCGATGGCAATGGCGATGGCATCGGGGGGAGGTTAGCCGAGGGGCGCGGAATGACCAATGTCCAATGACGCAATGCCCAATGAATGACCAAGCCCCAATGACCAATGGAAATCCACTCCGCTGGACCGCTGCGACAGGCCACTGGTCATTGGGCATTCATTGGTCATTGTGCATTGCGTCACTGGTCATTTCCTTCCGCCACTTCCCTTCCTTCCACCGGTTATGCACCCAAAACCAGTTCGCCGGGTCACGGCGGATGGCGGCCTCGAACGCGCGGTTCATGTCGCGGGCCATGTCCTCGGTGGAACGCGGCTGGCCGTTGGCGTGCGTGGGAATTTCGTCGCCCACCTCGATGCGCCACCTGCCCGGTGCGACTCGGTAACAGATGACGGTGAAGAGCGCGCAGTCGTAGCGCAGTGCCAGCACGCCCGGCGCGACGCTTGTGGAACAGTCGCGTCCGAAGAACGGCAGCCGCACGCCGCGGTCGCCTGCGTGCTGGTCGGTGAAGAGGCCGAGCAGCATCCCCGGCTGGCTCATCGCGGTCTTGAGCGCGTCGGCGTCCTTGCGGCGCTCGAAGAACAGGCTGCCGGACTTCTCGCGCAGCTCCTGCATCACGCGCGTCAGCCCCGCCTGCCTCAGGCCGCGATACGTCGTCGCCACCTGGTAGCCCGACGCCCACAACGCCGAGCGGCCCAGCAGCTCGAAGTTCGCGAAGTGCCCAACCGCGCACACGATGCTGCGCGGCCTCTCGCCCACCGCCGCCTTGGGAAACTTCTCTGCGCCCACGAACTCGGTCACGGCGCGGATGCCATCGGCGTCGAGACTCGCGGTCTTCACCGCACAGGCGAAGCTCTCGCCAATGCGCTGGAAGTTTTCCCGCGCCAATGCGCGAACTTCGCCAGCGGACTTCTCCGGGAAACACTCCGCGAAGTTCCGCTGGGCAACCTTGCGATGCCGTCCGTCCAGCAGGTAAGCCAACGCTCCGAACATCCGCCCCAACCACGCCACGACACCGAGCGGCAGCGCTTGCAAGAACGCGACCACGACGCGGGCGAGAGTGGTGAGTAGAAAATCCATCACGGGAACTCCAGACGGTTGGACACGGTGCCCGTCAGGCTCTTCTGGACGAACCTGGTCAGTTCCGGCGCATAGAATTCCGACGTGTATACCCCGTGGACGCTTCCATCAACCAAGACCAAGTTGCCAAATTTTTCGCCGTGATTGGCAGGCCCCCAGCCAAAACTGCTTTTCGTATTTAGAACCAAAAGGCTTCCTACCTTGCTCGGTTTACCCTCCAAGTGCCTGTCGCCGAGCAACAACATGCCGCCCTCGCGAACTTCGGCATCAAGGCTGATGAAGTAGCTGATGTTGGCGTTTGTTAGTGAGAGCCAGTCCCGGCTCGCAATTCGAGAGTCAGCCGGGCAGACCAACTTTGTTGGCGTTCCCAACTGGTTGGTGAGCGGCAAGAGGTGGCGGAAGGCTTTGCTGGTTCCCACGTATTCCTGAGAGCCTCCAAGGTTGGTTGAGACCAAGGTTGGAAACATGTCATTGTGGTCGTTGGCCCAAGTCAACAGAGCCAGCCCAACGTGTTTCAGATTGTCACCGCATTCGACGGGGTCGGCGTGGCGCTGCACGGCTTTCCTCATGCTCAATGCTAAAAGAGCGACGAGCACGACGAGCAGAACGGTGATTGCCAGTTCCAGCCGCGTGAACGCGGACGAACGGAGCGACCTCCCCATCTGGTGCGGAGCTTTCACTTGAAGCAAATCTGCCGGACGCAGTCCTGAAAGTCCTTCGCGCCGGAATGGTCTTGGCTGTTCACGGAGTGGGTGGCGGATGCCGATGTCGGTGAGATTCCTCTTCGCGGATTGCCAGCACAAGGGGACGATTCATTCGCAAAGCACCCACAGCGGCCCGTCCAGCCGGGGTCAGGCCGACAACTCTGAAACCGTCCCATTTGAAGTTGCTGTGCCACGAGTCACGACGCGGATGAAACAGGCGCACGAGCTTGCCGGTTTGCGGGTCCACCACTTCCTCTCTCGCTCCCTTCCGCAGCGAGCAGGACACGCAGGCGAGCGCGAGATTATCGAGTGTCGTCTCGCCGCCCGCTGCCACGGGCGCAATGTGGTCCACATGGAAGAGCGCCTCCTGACCCGCTTGGGACAGCCCACAATACTCGCAGCGGTTGTCCGCCCGTTCCACGACTTGCCGCCGCAGACTGGCCGGGATGGTCATGCCGCCAGTCCGCCCAACCGCTCCGCGCGCGCGCGCAGGACGGACAGCAGTTCCGCCAAATCTACCAACCCTTCAGCCTCGTGACGCTCATCGTCAGTCAAGGGTTTGCCGGCGTCCTGCTGGTCGAGGAGTTGGGTCAGGCGGTGCTGGACTCCTGCCGGAAGCCGAATCCGGGCGAGTTCATCTGGCACTTCCAATTCGAGATGCACTGCTTGTGGCATGGTTGGAAGCTAACCGAAGGCCTGTGCCGCGACAATCGGTGTTTTGCACGCAGCCTCCGCTCACTTGAAACAAATCTGCCGCACGCAGTCCTGAAAGTCCTTCGCGCCGGAGAGGATTTTGATTTCCACGCGCATGAAGCAGATGGGCAGGTCGCGACGGTCAATCTTCGGGAAGCGCACGGCGTCCTTCTGCGTGGTGACGATGATCTCGGCCTGTCGCTTCTTGGCGCGGTTGATGGCGTTGAGGACTTCCTGCTGCGTGAATCGGTGGTGGTCGGCGAAGCGCTTGGAATAGACGAGCTCCCCGCCCTGCTTCACGAGGCTGGCCTCGAAGCTCTCCGGCTGCGCGATGCCGCTGAAGCTCGCGACCTTCTTGCCCTTGATGAAGCTCAGGTCCATCCGCTCGCCGGTAAACACGTCCTCGAAGTAGAGCGGGTGGTGAACGCACTCAACGACGCTTGCCTTCGGGTTGTGCTTGGCGATGCGGGCGCGGAGGCGGGCGGTGTCGCCGTCGCTCTTGGTGAGGAAGATGACGCTGGCGCGGTCGAGGTGCGACGGCGGCTCACGCAGCGTGCCGCGCGGGAGCAGGTGCTCGTTGCCGAAGGGCTGCTGGCAGTCCACCAGCACGATGTCCTTCCGGCGACCGCGCAGGTTCCAATACTGGTAGCCGTCGTCGAGCAGCAGGGTGTCGCAGCCGAACTTCGCGATGGCGTAACGGCCCGCCTTCACGCGGTCCTTGTCCACGAGCACGACGACATCCTTCAAGTTGCTCGCTAGCATGTAGGGCTCGTCGCCGGCGGTCTCGGAGTTGAGCAGCAGGTTCTTCCCGTCCGAGACAATGCGCGGCGGTGTGGTGTCCTCGCGCAGGAGCAGCTTGTTCAACAGGCGCGGGCCGAGCGGGCCGGGATTGGAGCGGTAGCCACGCGAGAGAATGGCCACCTTGCGTCCGGCGTCGGTCAACTCCCGCGCGAACTTCTCGACCACGGGCGTCTTGCCCGTGCCGCCGACAGTCACGTTGCCCACAGCGATGACCTGCACGCCGAGGGTGGCGTCGCGGAGGATGCGGACGTTGTAGAGGAAGAGGCGGAGCTTCACGAGGACCGTGAAGACCTTCGAGAGACCGAGCAGCGTGGTGCGCAGGAGCGCGGCGCGCTTGCCCTTGCGCTGCTCGAAGATGACTTCGAGCACGAAGGTCTCGGCGGTTTCCGTCCAGTTGCGGAGCGTCTCGCGCATGTGGCGCGGATGCTGCCAGTGCGGGGAGGGAGGGGAAAGTGATTAGTAATTAGTGATTAGTCGGGCGTCGCCGATTTGAGCGCTCAAGGGGCCTGCACCAACCACTAATTACTCTCCCCCTTGACCGTGACCAGTGAAAGCCCGTGCTGCCGAACCAGCTTCTCCATCACGTCTTGCTCCAATATCAGCGTGCGGCCGACTTCGAACGCGAGCACGCGCACGCCGCTGGCGGCGCAGACTTCGAGCGTCTGCGGGCCAACGCAGGGGATGTCGAAGCGGAGGTCGTGCAGCTCCTTGGCCACCTTCACGGCGACCGCGCCGCCGCTCTTGCCGGCGAGTTCGCCACCACGGGCAAGCGCCTTGTCCGTGCCCTCGAAGCCCTCGACGGCGAGCACAGTGCCGCCTTTGACCACGGCGGTCTGGCCGATTTCGAGTCGGGAAACTTCCTTCGCGATGCGGAAGCCGAAGCGCAAGTCAGCGGACTCGTCGTCGTTCAACAGCTTGCCCATCGCGAATCCGGGGCCGGCCATGAGCGGTTGCAGCCACGGCAGTGCGGAGATGAGTTCCACGCCGTCCTTCTTCAGCTCGTCGGCGATGCCGCCAAAGATGGTGTGAGCGTTCTTTTCCTTGAGTCGCATGAGCAGCGCAACGGCCCGGAGATCCGGGCGGAGGTCGAAGAGGTTCTTGGGCGCGATCTGGCCGGCCATGACGCAGTGCTTCACACCGCGCTCGGTGAAGGCTGAAATCAGTTTGCCGAGCTGACCCACGCGCAGCCAGACGATGTCGTCCACGAGCTTGGCGAGCGCCGGGTCGGTCTCGCCCTCGAACGCCACGGCGACGAGGCGGGGAACGCCCATCGCGCGGGCCTGACGCGCGAGGAGAAACGGCAGCGTGCGGTTGCCGGCGATGATGCCAAGCGTCTGGATGGCGGCGGACACGGGCGGAGCGTAGCGCGGCGGCGCAGGCTTGTCAGGAGGGGAAAATGGGAGGAGCAGGATTTAGGCTCATGCTCATGAGCAGGAGAGTTCTGCGTAAGCGGAAGCAAAAGAATCAGAGTTCAGCAGTCTCCGCTTGCCAATGCGCGGGGCGTCCGCTTGAGTCTCGCCCGCGCCGCGCCGATGCAATCACCCGACCACCCGAAACATTACTGCGGAGTCTTTGGGATTTACGGACACCCGAATGCTGCCGAGCTGGCCTACTACGGACTCTACGCGCTCCAGCATCGCGGCCAGGAGAGCGCGGGCATTGTCACCTGCGACGGCAAGCAGTTCCGCGAGCACAAGGGCATGGGGCTGGTGCCGCAGATCTTCGAGGGCGATGTCCTTCACGGGCTTGTCGGCCACATGGCGGTCGGCCACACGCGTTACTCGACGACCGGCTCTTCACATCTCCGCAACGCCCAACCGCTCACGGTGGACTGTGCGCGTGGGCAGATCGCGGTGGCCCACAATGGCAACCTCACCAACGCCGCACAGCTCCGTGACGAGCTTGAGGCGAAGGGCTCCATCTTCCAGACCACGGTGGACAGCGAGATCATCCTGCACCTGATGGCGCAGCCCACAGGCGCGCGGGAGGAAAGCAGCCTCGTGCAGACAGTTCGCCGCATCGAGGGCGCGTTCTCGCTGGTGATCATGACGGAGCACGAGTTGATCGGCGTGCGCGACCCGCATGGCTTCCGCCCGTTGTGCATCGGCAAGGTGGGCGACGCGTGGGTGCTATCGAGCGAGACCTGCGCGCTGGACCTGATCCACGCGAAGTTCGTGCGCGACGTCGAGCCTGGCGAGATCGTCATCATCAACAAGGACGGCTTGAAGAGCGTTCAGGCGTTTCCGGTGCATGAGCGGCGGGCGTTCTGCATCTTCGAATACGTTTACTTCGCCCGGCCTGACAGCAACATCGCCAACCGGAACGTTTACAAGGTGCGCGTCGAGATGGGCCGGCAACTGGCGCGCGAGAACAAGATCGCCGCCGACCTCGTCATCCCCGTGCCCGACAGCGGCAACTCCGCCGCGCTGGGCTACGCCATGGAATCGGGCATCCCCTACGAGATGGCGTTCGTGCGCAACCACTACGTGGGCCGCAGTTTCCTTCAGCCCTCGCAGCTCATCCGTGACTTCGCCGTGCGCGTGAAGCTCAACCTCATCGCCGAGCTGGTGCGCGGCAAGCGCGTCATCATCGTGGACGACTCCATCGTGCGCGGCACAACCTGCAAGACCCGCGTGAACAGCCTCAAGGAGGCCGGCGCAAAGGAGGTTCACGTGCTCGTCTCCTGCCCGCCGCACATGAACCCCTGCGTGTATGGCATTGATTTCCCCGACCGCAACAAGCTCATGGCGGCGAACTATTCCATTGATGAGATCCGCAAGTATCTCAACGCGGACTCGCTGCATTACCTCTCGCAGGACGGCATGGTTGCGGCCACGGGCCTGCCGCGCGCCGGCTTCTGCATGGCCTGCTACGACGGCGACTACCCGGTTGCCTACGATCCCAAGCTGGAGAAGAACATCATGGAGCGCCGACGCGCGCGTGTGGAAAGCCTTGGCGAGGCGCTGGCGAAGGACGAGAAGCAGACACGGCTGCTGTAGCGCTCAGGGCGCGGCTCAAGGCTTGGGCAACTTCCCGGCAATCATCTCTGCTGTGCGTTCGGATGCTCCCTGATTGCGTTGCACGACTCGCAGCGCGTTCGCTCCGAGCTGTTCGCGCCGGGCTGGATCTGACAGCAGAATGGCGAACGCGGCTTCAAGGGCAGCAGCGGCGGGCACTTGAAGCGCTGCGTCGTTCGCGACGAACTCGGCGGCGATGGGACGGAAGTTTTCCATGTGCGGGCCGAAGAGCATCGCCTTGCCCAACGCCCCCGGCTCGATGGGATTCTGCCCGCCCGTCGCCGTGAGGCTCTTGCCGACGAAGACGACGGTGGCGTGGCGGTAGAAGTGGCGCAGTTCGCCGGTGGTGTTGACGAGGAGGCAGTCCACGGTGCCGGGGGGGAGGGTTTTGCCATCCGTCAGCTCTGTGCGCAACGCGAGGCGTAGGCTGGTGGGGCGGAGTTCTTCGACGACGGCCTTGGTGCGCTCGAAGTGGCGCGGGACCAGGACGAGGAAGAGTTTAGGGAAGCGTTCGCGGAGGCGGAGGAACATTTGCGCGAGCAGGAGTTCCTCGCCCGCGTGCGTGCTGCCGGCGACGAGGATGTGTGCGTCGTCGGGCACGCTGAGCTGGCGCAGCAACGCGGGCACGTCGAGCGACGCACCGCCGGAGGGAGCAGCGGCGTCGAACTTCGCGTTGCCGGTGACGTGTAGGGCGGCGGCGCGGCAACCGAGTTCGCGGAGGCGCGCGGCGTCGGCATCGTTCTGCGCGCCGACGGTGGTGAAGTTGCCGAAGAGTTCCTGGAAGAGGACAGCAGCGCGCCGGTAGCCTCGGAAGGATTTGTCCGAGACGCGGGCGTTGGCGAGGAAGATGGGCAGGCCGCGTTCGCTCACTTGCCAGAGAAAGTTCGGCCAGAACTCCGCCTCGACCAGGACGACGGCGGCGGGGTGCACCGAATCGAGGGCGCGGCGCACGGCCCACGGGAAATCCACCGGGTAGTAGAGGCGTTGCACGTCAGCGGGAAGTTTCTTCTCCAGCTCGCCCATGCCGGTGGAGGTGGTGGTGGAGACGATGAATTTCCAGCCCGTCAGACGCGGACGGAGCGCGGCGATGAGCTGGAGGGAGACGTTTACCTCGCCGACACTCACGGCGTGGAGCCAAAGGACTTTTGCGCCGGCGAGGGCCTGGAGTTTCCCTGCCTCGATCCTGCCAAACCGCTCGCCGAAGCCGCGTTGCCAGCCACCGCGCCGCCACATTTTCCAGAAGTAATACGGCGCGCTCAACAGGAAGAAGACCGGGAAGAGCAGGTTGTAGAAGAGCCGCACGGGCCGCAGGTTGAAACAAAACGATGCCTCGTTACCAAGCTTAAAAGCAGCCGCCTAACGGCACGCGCTGGCAGGCGGAATGAAGTCTTGAGCAAAACAGCCCGGGTGTTAGCCTCCTGCGCGAAGTCCACTGGAATGAGTGAAGGCAAAAAATCTCTGAAGATGGTGTCGTGCGGCCGTTGCAGCGCCAAGAACTTCATCCCCAGCGACCTCCCTCCTTTCGAGACGCAGCCATGCAACAAGTGCGGCGGCCCCGTGATGATCACCGTCAAGCTGCGGCAGTTCGAGCTGCGCGGCGTCATCGCCTCGGGCGGCATGGGCACGGTCTTCCGTTCCTACGACACGAACCTCAACCGCGAGGTGGCAGTCAAGCTGATGAAGCCGGAGATCGCCGTGGACCCCATCCAGGTCGAGGCATTCAAGCGCGAGGCGCGCGCCTGCGCCGGCCTAAACCACCCCAACATCATCCACATCTACGCCTTCGACGAGGCGGACGGGCAGAAATACCTCGTCATGGAACTGGCGGACAACGGCACGTTCGACGGACAGATCGAGACACACGGCCGCGTTGACGAACTGCTCGTGCTCGACGTAGGCATCAAGATCGCCTCCGCGCTGGACTGCGCGAACCGCCACGGCCTCCTGCACCTCGACATCAAGCCGGGCAACATCCTCTTCAACAATGACGAGCCGCCGGAGCCGAAGCTCGTGGACTTCGGCCTGGCCCAAAGCTCCGAAGGCGGACGCGACCCCGACGCGGGCGTCTTTGGCACGCCTTACTACATCGCGCCGGAGCGCATCTCGATCCACACGGAGGATTTCCGCTCGGACATGTATTCGCTGGCAGGCACCCTCTACCACGCGCTCACCGGCCATGTGCCCTTCGAGGCTCCTACGGTCAACGACGTCGCGCTCGCGCACGTCGAGCAGCCGCTCAAGCCGCCCATCGAGGAACTGGAGGATATTCAGCCGGAGACAGATGAGGCGATCTGCAAGGCGATGGCGAAAAGTCCCGATGACCGCTATCAGAGCTACAATGAGTTCATCATGGCGCTGACTGCGGCCCGGAGCCTCCTGCTGGTGAAGAAATACGGCGGCTCGGAAGACTAAGTTCGCAGGGTGGCCCCCCGGTTCACACCAGGTTCAGTCGGCAATTCCGGATTCCCGTCCGGGCATCTTGGGTCTCCACGCGCGAAACTCTTGCCATCTCATTTCTCCACCGGCTTGCCCGCCGCCTTCCAGCCGTTGAAGCCGGGCGCCAGGTCCACCACCGACTTGAAGCCAAGCGCCTTCATCTGCTCCGCCGCGTTCGCGCTGCGGCGGCCGGCGGCGCAGTGGACGAGGTAGGTCTTGGATTTGTCCAGCGCGCCCACCTGCTTCTCGAAGCCCGCGTCCAGCACGTCGAGGTTCACCGCGCCGGGGATGTGGCCGTCCTTGAACTCGTCCGCCGTCCGCACATCGAGCACGGTGAGCCTGCGCTGCTGCCAGAGCTTTTCGAAATCATCAACGCCCACCCTGCGGAAGCCCGTGGGCCTCGCCGCAGCCGCAGGCTGGGGCTGTGCGAGCGCCCACTGCACCGCGTTCAAGACCAGCCGGTCAAACGACTCAGTGCCAAATTCCGCCGGATGACCGAGCGACGTGTAGAACACGGGCGCGCCCTGGTGGCTGTGCGTCCACGCCACCGGCTCGGCGGGCTTGCCATCGACACTGCCCATCAGCAAGACCTTCGAGCCTTCCGGCAACGGGCTGTTCCGGTAGAGCGAGCCGGGGCTGGCGAACTCCTTCGCCACGCCCGCGAGTATCGGATGCGCCGCCGCCTCGGGCAGCACCCGCACGGTCGTGGCGAGCTGGTTGTTGTGATGGTTCTGGTAATTGCCGCCGAGCACCTCGCGATCCCATTCCTTCCAGTTCTGGAACGCGTGGCTCGCCGTGCGCAGGCCGATGATGGGCCGGCCAGACGCGGCGAACTTCTTGAAGTGCGCGAGCTGTTCGTCCGGCAGCGTCATGCGCCGGATGTAAATGATCGCGAGGTCCGCGGTGTCGAGCGCTTCGAGTCCAGGGATGTCGTTCACGTTCGTCCCTAGCTTGCGTTCGAGGTAGATGCACTTCGCGCCGAGTCTGGCTTCAAGCCGTGTCTTGAGCACAGGCAACGTCTCGGCGGACTTGTATTCCAGCTCGCCGCTGATGAGCACGATCGTGGGCTTTCTGGCCGGCGCGGCGGCCTGGGCGGAAGCGCAAATCAGCGTCAGGACGGCCAGGCCCAAGGCGGAGCGGACAAACGAGTTCATCATGGGCAAGTCATAGGCGCGGGCATGGGAGGTGTCCAGCCGCAAGCGGAACGCCTGCCCGCTTGCGGCTCGGGATTGCCTGCGATACGGTTCAAGCATGAAGAAGTGGTTGATCCTCACGGCGATGGTGTTGTCCGGGCTATCCGAGCCTACGTTCGCTCGCGGGCCGGAGACGCTAGGGGGTCCGGCCGCGAAGAAAGTTTACGTCCTCCCCATCCGCGACGACATCATGCCGCCGCTGGTTTACGTGGTGCGGCGCGGCGTGAAGGAGGCGATGGATGCCAAGGCCGACCTGCTCGTGCTCGACATGGAGACCAACGGCGGCCGCGTGGACGTGACCGAGGAGATCATCAGCATCATCGGCAAGTTCCCCGGCAAGACCGCGACCTTCGTGAACAAGAAGGCGTTCAGCGCCGGCGCGTTCATCGCCTTTGCCACGCAAAAGATTTACATGGCCCCGCAAAGCGTCATCGGCGCGGCGGCCCCGGTGATGGCCGCGCCCGGCGGCGGCGTTCAGGACATCGGCGGCACCATGGAGATCAAGACTTCCTCCGCCATCAGCGCGCTGGTCCGCGCCAACGCCGAAAAGAACGGTCACAATCCCGCCGTCGCCGACGCGATGGTGAAGAAGACGACCAAGCTGGTCATTGACGACCAGGTCATCAACAAGGAGGGCGATATACTGACGCTCACCAACAAGGAGGCCGAGCGCGAGTTCGGCACCCCGGCCAAAACGCTGCTCTCCGCCGGCACCGTCGAGTCGCTCGACGCATTGCTCAAGCAGCTCGGCCCCGTGGAGGCGAGGATCGTGCGCATCGAGTCCAGCGGCATGGAGAAAATCGCGTCGTGGGTGAACACCATCAGCCCGCTGCTGCTCATCATCGGCATCGCGGGCATTTACATTGAGTTCAAGACGCCGGGCTTCGGGCTGCCGGGCATCATCGGCATCTGCGCCTTCGCGATTTATTTCTTCGGCGGCTACGTCGCGGGGCTGACCGGTCTGGAGTGGGTGGCGGTGTTCATCGTGGGCATCGCGCTCGTGGTGCTGGAGCTCTTCTTCTTTCCGGGAACGCTCGTGCTCGGCCTCGCCGGCTTCGGCCTCATCCTCGCGTCGCTCGTGATGGCGATGGTGGACATCTATCCTGGCGCGCCCAGCCTGCCGACACTGCCGCAATTGACGCTGCCGCTGAACGACCTCGTCCTCGCGGCGGCGGGCGCGGTCATCGTCATCCTGGTTCTCAGCCGCGTGCTGCCTCGCACCAGTCTCTATCCCGCGCTGGTGTCGCAGGGCGCGAGCGGCATGAAGACCCAGGAAGCATTGGCAGCAGCCCAGCAACAACGTCTCGGCATGGTTGGCGTGGCGCTCTCGACGCTGCGGCCCGGCGGCAAGGCGCAGTTCGGCAACGAAATCCTGGATGT
>JBEBFV010000366.1:0-6571 GCA_040081795.1 Limisphaerales bacterium
ATCACGCCTTCACCTCCCATCCCGCACATGCTTGTCCATCCACCCCACCATCTTCTCCCACATCTCCGGCAGATACACGTGGCCGAGGCCGGGATAGACGACGTTCTCGAAGTTCGCCTCGGCACGATACAGCCCGTAGGCGGGACGAATCTTCGCCTCCAGCTTGCGGATGCCTTCGATGGGTGAGCCGTAGTCCTTGTCGCCGGTCAGGTAGAGCATCGGGCGCGGGGCGGCGAGGGCCATCACGGCCTCGCTGTCGAAGTGGTTCAGCATCCCCGGCACGAAGTAATAGATGCCGTGGTATTTCAGGCCCTCGATGCGGATGAGGTCCGTGTAGCGCGTCATGCACGCGACAGCCACGCCCGCGCGCAGCCGCTCGTCGAGCGCTGCGAGCCACCACGCGCGCGTCGCGCCCATGCTGATGCCGGTGACGCCGATGCGCGAGGCGTCCACCTCCTTGCGCGACGCGAGGTAGTCCAGCGCCATCAAGTCATCGCGCAGAATCATCCCCCACAGCGAGCGCCCGACCCAGAGGTTGAACTTCGACGCCGTCATCTCGCCCGCGCCGCCCTTCTCCGCCAGCCCGCCCGGCCCCTGCCCGTTGCGCTCGCCGAAGCAATACGCGTCCACGCCCAGCACCACGTAGCCGCGCTTGGCGAGCGCCGGTCCGGGCGGCACCGGCACGGCGTTGGTGCGCAGTAGTTCGTCTTTGCCGATGTCGTATTGGCCGCCGTGCCAGTGACAGTAAAGGATGGCGGGCGACTTGCCGGAAACGCCCTTGGGCAGGAACACGTAGCCCGGCACGGTCGCGCCCGCGCCGTTGTCGAACGTGAACTTCTCGAAGACGTAATCACCCCGGTCCTCGCGCGTGACGGTCGTGACCTTGGGCACCTTGGGACGCGCCGGCAACTTGCCGAGCAACTGCCATAGCGTCGTGCGCACCTCGGCCCGGCGCTTCTCCCACGCGGCCTTGGTCTTCGGCACGGAGAACTCCGGCGCGACCGGCGCGGCGGCGAGCCACGCCTCGGCGTTGAACACGTTGGTCTGGGCCATGAGCGGACTGGCGGCGAGGAACAGCGTGAACCCGGCGGCCAGTGCACGGGAGAGTGAGGCAGAGCGGGGCATGAGGAAAGGGGGGAGTGATTAGTAGTTAGTGCTTAGTAGGCGGAATGATTGCCAGCGATGAGGACGTGCGCACGACTAATTACTAATCACTAATCACTTCCGTCCCTGCCCGCGCTCCAGACTTGCCGCCCGATGCCGGCGCGTTGAACATCCGTCCAACGCAAATGAACCGCACCGCCGCCTCACGCCGCAATTTTCTACGCTCGTCCAGCCTCGCCACCCTCGCCGCCGCGCTGGGTGGGCCGATTCCGTTCGCGCGCAATCTCGCGCCCGGCCTCTTCCCCGACGCGCTCGCGCAGACCGTCGCAGACCTCCTGCCGGACAAGCGCGGCCTGCGCATCCTCAGCGACCGCCCCAGCGTCGCCGAGACGCCCGTCACGCTGCTCGATGGCGACCTCACGCCGACCGAGCGCCACTTCGTCCGCAACAACGGCCATGTGCCCGAGCGCGCCGCGAAGCACGACCTCGCCGGCTGGTCGCTGACCATTGACGGTGAAGTCGAGAAGCCGCTGAAACTCACGCTGGCCGACTTGCAAAGCCAGTTTCCGAAAGTCACCCGCGCGCTCGTCATCGAATGCGCGGGCAATGGCCGCGCCGCCTTCAACCCGCCCGCCTCCGGCAACCAGTGGACGCTCGGCGGCGTCGGCTGCGCGACACACACCGGCGTGCGCCTCGGCGACGTGCTGCGCCGCGCGGGCGTGAAGAAGTCGGCGGTTTATCTGGCTTACCAAAGCGAGGACGCGCACCTGAGCCGCGCGCCCGGCAAGCACGCCATCTCGCGCGGCGTGCCCATCGCCAAGGCGCTCGACGAGCACACGCTGCTCGCGTGGGAGATGAACGGACAGCCCTTGCCCGCGCTGCACGGCTGGCCGTTGCGTCTCGTCTGCCCCGGTTGGCCCGCCTCGACTTCCGGCAAGTGGCTCGCGCGCCTCTGGGTTCGCGACCGCGAGCACGACGGCGAGAAGATGACGGGCCACTCGTATCGGATGCCGAAGTTCCCCGTCGCGCCCGGCACGAAGGTTGAGGCGGCGGACATGGCCATCCTCCACGAGCTGCCGGTCAAATCCATCATCACTCTCCCCGCCAGCGGCGCGGAAGTCCCCGCCGCCCAGCCCGCCCTGCTGCGCGGCCACGCGTGGAGCGGCTGGGGCGACGTGAAGGCGATCCACCTCAGCTACGACTTCGGCGCAACGTGGCTTCCGGCAAAACTCAGCGCCCCGCGCAACCGTTTCGCCTGGCAGCGTTGGGAACTCGCCGTGAAGCTGCCGACGAAGGGCTATTACGAAATCTGGGCGCGGGCCACGGACGAGAAAGGGTTCCAACAGCCCATGCTCGTCCCCGGCTGGAACCCCGAGGGCTACTGCAACAACGCCATGCACCGCATCGCTCTCAAAGCGGTATGAAACCGAGCTCCCCTTCATCCCGGATGAACCACGCTCTTGTTCGTGCGCGCCGCTCTCCCTCACCCCTGCCCTCTCCCGCTGGGAGAGGGAGAAAGTCAGCCAGCGCTCGGAGTGCTTCGGCGTTCCTGTCGGCAGATAGCGGAATGCGTTCCTCCCTCTCCCGGAGGGAGAGGGCCGGGGTGAGGGGGAAGAGCCTCCTCAAGTTTCTACTGCTCCCCATCACCGTTTGCCTCACCGCCTTTCTGCTGCGCGCCGCCGAGCCGCAGAACACCAGCGCCATCCAATCCCTCAAACCCGGCAAGGGCCGCGAGCAGGTCCAAATCAACTGCATCCCTTGCCACTCGACCGCCATCATCACCGCCACACACGCCACACGCGCGCGCTGGGACGAACTCATCACCACGATGCAGCAGCGGCACGGCCTCTGGCCGCTCGTGCCCACCATCCGCGCGCAGCTCCTCGACTACCTCACCGCCACCCAGCCGCCGTCCGACCCCGGCCTCGAAGCCGGCAAGCAAACCCCTTGGGCGCAGCCGCTCTATCGGCCGAATCCGTTGTGGTGACGACTTCGCATCCCATGCTTTGTCAAAAGTGCAAACAACAGGAGGCCATCGTGCATCTGACTCAGATCATCAATGAGCAGATGGATAAATTTGACCTGTGCGAAGCGTGCGCCGGGAGTTTTGGCTTGCCGCCTTCCACGACAATCGAGACGGGCTCGACCAGCTACGCGTCAGATGTGCAACTGACAGTCGAGGCGGGATGGACCAGCTACTCGCCAGATGTGCAGTTCAGCGGGAAACTTGCCGACCTTGCCATGGCGTTTGGGCCTAGTCCGCGATTTCCTCTGCTGGCTTACGACTTTGTTCGGGATGCCGTTGAATTGGGACTTCGGACGGCCTTCCGACTGCGACGCGAACCCAATGGACCGATTCGCCATATTTCGGGTTCGCAACTGCTGCTCGCATTTCGCGAACAAGCGCTCCAGCGCTTTGGCAAGCAGGCGCGCGGAGCTTTGGCAGACTGGGGCATTCATCGCACCGAGGACATCGGAGCCATCGTCTTTGAACTCGTGGACGCCCGACTCCTTGGCAAGACCGAAACCGACAAGCCCGAGGACTTCGCCAATGGCTACGACTTCAGGGAGGCCTTCCCCGAAGAATGAGCAACTACTAACAGTGAAATCGCATCCCCTCTACCTCAACGGCGAGTTCGTCACCACGGACAAGACCCTTCCCGTCCGCAACCCCGCCACGGGAGAAACCATCGCGCAGATGTCCGCCTGCGGACGCGACCGCGTGGCGCAGGCGCTGGCGGATGCGCACGTGGCGTTTCAGTCCTGGCGCAACGTCGTCGGCAAGTCGCGCGGGGATTTCCTGCTGAAGATTGCCGCCGAGGTCGAGCGGCGGAAGGACGAGTTCGCGCGCACCATCACGCTCGAAAATGGCAAGCCCCTCGCGCAGAGCGCGGGCGAGGTGGCGATGACCATTGACCATCTGCGCTGGTTCGCCGAGGAGGCGCGGCGAGGCTACGGGCGCATCATCCCGCCGCAGGCGGAGGGCAAGCGGCACCTCGTCATCAAGACGCCCATCGGCGTGGTGGCCGCCATCAGCCCGTGGAACTTCCCGCTCGTGCTCGCGGTGCGGAAGGTCGCGGCGGCGCTCGCCGCTGGCTGCACCGTGGTGCTCAAGCCTGCCAGCGCCACGCCGCTGTGCGCGGTGCTGTTCGCCGAGTGCGTCCACGCGGCGGGCTTGCCCAAGGGCGTGTTTCAGCTCGTCGCCGGTTGGGCGGGCGAGATTGCGGCGGAGTTTCTGGAGAACCCGCTTTGCCGCAAAATCACCTTCACCGGCTCGACCGAGGTCGGGAAGAAACTCATCGCCGGGGCCGCCGCGCAGGTGAAGCCGCTCTCGCTTGAACTCGGCGGGCATTCGCCTGTGCTGGTCTTCGACGACGCCGATCTCGCGAAGGCCGTCGAGGGCACGATGATTGCCAAGTATCGCAACACCGGGCAGTCGTGCATCGCGGCCAACCGCATCTACGTCCAGCGCGGACTCGCGGAGCAGTTCATCCCGGCGTTCGTCGCGCGCGTGCAGGCGCTCAAGGTCGGCAACGGCCTCGAACCCGGCGTGGACATCGGCCCGCTCATCAACCCCGCCGCCGTGGACCTCGCGCTCGCGCACATCGGCGACGCGCAGGCCAAGGGCGCGCAGTTGCTCTGCGGCGGCAAGCGTCACGGCGAAGCCGGCAGCGCGTTCCTCGAACCGACCGTGCTCACCGGCGTGCCCGGCGAGTCGCTCGGCATGTGCGACGAGACGTTCGCCCCCGTCGCCTACGTGAACGTCTTCGACACGGAGGCCGAGGCCATCACGCGCGCGAACGACACGAGCTACGGCCTCGCCGCCTACGTCTTCACACGCGACTTGAGCCGCGCCTTCCGCCTGATGGAGTCGCTGGAGGCCGGCATGATTGGCATCAACGACGGCGTGCCCACAACGAGCAACGCGCCTTTCGGCGGCGTGAAGCAGAGCGGCTGGGGCCGCGAGCTGGGCACCGAGGGCCTCGACGCCTTCCTCGAAACGAAGCATGTCAGCCTCGTGATTTGAGGCTCCCCCAACGCGTCATGCCATCCGCATCATGGTAGGGCGCGGTGTCCTCACCGCGCCGCCGAACGACCGAGGCGTGTGGGTAATCGGCGGCGGGTTGAGGACGCCCCGCCCTACCAGCGGAGACCGACTCCGCGCTTGCCGTCTCTGCCCGCGCCCGCCTCAATGGCGGCATGGCCAACGACCTCATCTTCCACAATTGTCAGCTCGTCTTCCCCGACTTCTTCGCGACTGGTTCACTGCGCGTGCGCGAGGGGCGCATCGAGTCGGTGCAGATCGGCGGGAACCTGACCGATGCGAAGGCCGAGGTGGTGGATTGCGCGGGGGATTTTCTCGGGCCGGGCTTCGTGGACATCCACAACCACGGCGCGGCGGGCACGGACTTCATTGACGGTGAGGTCGATGGACTGGCCGCCGCGCTGGCGTGGCATCAGGCGCAGGGCAGCACCAGCGTGCTCGCGACGCTGCTGACGAATCCGCCGGAGCAGATCGCGAAGATGATTCGCCGGCACGTTGAGGCCGAGGCGGCGGGCAGGTTGCCGGGCAACTTCGCCGGCCTGCACATCGAGGGGCCGTTCCTCAACCCGGAGAAGAAGGGCATGCACCGCGCGGACTGGATGCATGACCCCGTCCCGGCCGAGTATCAGGGCTGGGTCCGGGAAGGCGAAGGCCGCGTGCGGATGATCACCGCCGCGCCCGAGCGCGAGGGCGCGCTGGGGATGTATGCGTGGCTGCGTGCGCAGGGCGTGACCGGTTCCATGGGCCACACGACGGTGACATGGGAGCGCGCGCAGGCGGCGGCGGCGGCGGGCGCATCGCACTTCGTCCACGTAAACAACGCGATGGAGTGGCCCACGCGCGCCCGCAACACCGCCGGCTGGATGCAGACGCACGCGCGCGGCATCGGCTCCTGCCTCACGACGGACCTGTTCACCGGCGAGATCATCGGTGATGGCTGGCATGTCACACCGGAATTGGTGCGGGTGATTGTGCGGACCAAGGGCGTGGATCGCGTGGCGCTCGTCAGCGATGCTTCGCCGCTCACCGGTTTGCCTGAAGGCCGCTACACCGTGGCGACGATGCCGGTCGAGGTGCGCGCGGGGCATCTTTGCACGATGGCGGACGGCTCGGGCCTCGCCAGCAGCGTCGTCTCGCTGCTGGACATCGTCCGAAACATGGTGCGGTGGGGCTTCCCGCTGCTGGAGGCGTGGCGCATGGCGAGCTGGACCCCCGCGCGCATCGTCCGGCTCGGCGACCGAGGGCTGCTTCAAGTTGGCAACCGCGCGGACTTCGTGCGGCTCGACGCACAGCTTGCGCTCAAGGGCGTCTGGCAGGCGGGGCGGTCGGCAGCTTGAGGCACTCTGCTTCCGACGAAAACCTTTTCCCTCTCCCATGCGTCCACTGATTCATCGCATGCACTCGCACTCTGAACTTTCCGTT
>JBEBFV010000367.1:0-6561 GCA_040081795.1 Limisphaerales bacterium
GGCGAGGGAGAGTGCTTTGGCGAAGCTGCAGTTCTCCCTCACCCCGGCCCTCTCCCGCTGGGAGAGGGAGAAAGTCAGCCAGCGGTCGAAGTGGTGTGGCGTTCCTATTGGCCGGAAGCAGCGTGCGTTCCTCCCTCTCCCAGCGGGAGAGGGCCGGGGTGAGGGAGAACTGCAGCTTCGCCAAAGCACTCTCCCTCGCCTTTCTCTTCCTGCTGGCCCTCACCGTCTCCGCTCAAAACTTCGTTCCCAAACCAAACGAATTTCCTCCACTAGACCGCGCCACCTATCTCGCCGGCGAACTGGTCGTCGTGGACCCCATCAACCGCCGTGGCGGCATCCGGCTGGACTGCGGGATACGCGATGAGCGCCGCGCGCAGGACGGGCCGCTGCATTACTTCGCTATGCTGCCCTGCGGCGAAATCTGGCTGCACGGCGCGCCCGCGACCTTGCAGGACATTCCGCTCGGCACGCACGTCCAAGGCTACTTCTTCGTGCCGCCCGCCGGTGAGGAGGCGACCATCGCGCCGCCACCCAAGGAACTCGCCTCGCTCATTCCGCCGCAGAACCACGCGCTGCTGCTGGAGGACGACGTCTCCTTCTACCGGCGTCACGGCCAGTCGTGGAAGATCCTCGCCGTGGACTTCGACACCTCGAAGCTGACGGTCGAGTCCATCGGCAAGGCCGCGCCGCAGGGTGTGAGCGGAAAGCAGACGCTCGACTTCGACATCGGCACGCGCGTTTGGAAAGCGGGCCGGGCAGTCGGCTCGCGCGAGCTGAAGCCGGGCACGACGGTGCAGTTGAACTTCGGTCGCGCGGTGAACTGGCGCGACCACGAGTTCGGCCTCAACGACGTCTGGCTGGACGACGAGAGCCTGAAGCAGGCCACCGATCTTCAGAACCGCGTCAACATCCGCTACCACCGCATCCGCTGGCTGCCCGGCCGCGTCGAGGCCATGGAGAACTTCGACTACGGCGGCGGCCTCGTGACCGTCGTCATGTTCGGCGGCGTGGCCAAGCAGCTCCTCGACGACCTCAATGCCGACCGCAACGAGCGCATCGCCGTCGCTCCCGCCGAGCCGACGCTGCGGACGTGGACGCACCGCGGCGACCGCGCGTTTGGCAAGCTGGTGAAGTGGGAGACCGCGCCCGTCGTGCCGGGCTTCAGCGGCGTGCGGCTGCACCTGAAGTTCGCCGAGATGCTGGACCATTACCGTGCCGGCAACGCCGTGCGGGTAAAGGCCGAAAGCTGGACATGGATAAGCAACACGCCCGAGGAGCGCGTGAAATCGTTCGAGGATCGCGACCGCTCGCGAAACCTACGCCTGCCGCAGCAGGCCGTGCCGGAGGTGAAAGAGGAATGAGAGGGAGCAGATGAACTGGATGCGAGCCACAGAAGCGAGACGGACCAAACACCCCAGTCTGACGCACTCGGAGCAAATCTTCGCTGCGGGACGAATGAAGCGTTTTCCCTCACCCCGGCCCTCTCCCGCTGGGAGAGGGAGAACGTCAGCCAGCACTCGAAGTGCTATGGCGTTCCTATCCGCAGAAACCGGAGTGCGTGTCCCCCTCTCCCAGCGGGAGAGGGCCGGGGTGAGGGAGAAAACGTTCCTGCTTCCAGCAACTCCCGGTTCACACGACCGAATTTCAAAAGCCTTTGCTCCGCGTCGCTACCATCTGCTTTGGTCACTTCTGCTTGCTTTCCTCACCTGCACTTCTCACGCCGCCGCGCCTTCCCGCGCCGAAATCGAACGGTTCCTCCGCGACTACTGCCTGCGCTGTCACAACGCCGAGAAGAAGAAGGGCGACCTGCGGCTCGACATGCTTTCCGCCGACTTCAACGACCTCCTCGTCGCCCAGACGTGGGACGAGGTCATGCTGCGCATCAACGCGGGCGAGATGCCGCCGAAGGGCGAGAAGCAGCCGCCCGCCGAAGCCGTCAGCAAGGCGGCGGACTGGATCACCGCCCGCCTCGCCGCCGGCCGCGCCGCCCGGCTTTCGGTGCGCACGCCCGTCACGCTCTTCCGGCTCAGTCGTGAGGAATATGCCAACACCATCTACGATCTGCTCGGCGTGCGCTTCGACACGGACGCGCCCGGTGCCTTCACTGAAGATCCGCGCTGGCACGGGTTCAACCGTATTGGCTCGCAGTTGACGTTGTCGCCGTCGCATGTGGACCGTTACTTCGAGGCGGCGCAGAAGATCATCCCCGAGGCCTTTCCTGAAAAGGAACCACCGACGCTCAAGGGCCGCTTCGACGCGGACAACGCCCGCGCAAAGCAGAAGCAGAAGGACACGGAGAACACTCGTCCCGTGCGCGACCTCGTCCTGCCCGGCCACACTGCTCGCGGCACCATTGATGCCCGCGCTCCCGGTTTGTATCGCATTCGCATCCGCCTTAGCGCCGTGCCGTCGGTGCGCGGACGCGTGCCTCATGTGGTGATCTGGGACAACACGCTGAAGCGCAGCGTGCATGGAGTGGACGTGCTCGCGGACGAGGATTCGCCAACCACGCTCGAAATTGAGACGCACCTGCCCGCCGGCCGCTACGGCCTGTTCAACCAGGCGCCCGGCCTGTTCGAGGCGCGCGCATTGTCACTCACGCAGCAGACGCCCTTCACTCACAGCCGCGAGCGGCAGTTCGTGCATTCCGGCAGTTACAAGATCTTCGACGAATCCGGCGCGGCCATTCCCCCGCTCCTCATGGTGGACTCGTGCGAGTGGGAAGGCCCCATCATCCTCGACGCTGACCGCAAGAAGCGCGAGGGCCTGCTGCCGGAAAGCAACGAGCCGTCCGCCGTGCGCGCGAGCTTGCGGCGCTTCGTCGACCGCGCGTGGCGTCGGCCCGCGACGGACGCGGAACTCGCGTCGTTCGAGCAGCTCATCGCCAGCGAGCTGAAGGCCGGCGAGAAGTTCCGCCCCGCCTACCTGTCCGCGCTGGTCGCCGCGCTGACCTCGAAGAACTTTTACTACCTGCACGAAGGCACCGCCGGGCAGGACCGGAAGACCGTGAACGACTGGGAACTGGCTGCGCGCCTTTCCTACTTCCTTTGGGGCTCGATGCCCGACGAAGCCCTCTTCGCCGCCGCGCGCGAGGGAAAGCTCAGCCAGCCGGAAGTCCTGCGCGCGCAGGTCAGCCGCCTGTTGGCGGACGCGAAAGTCACCACCTTCGTCAATGCCTTCCCACATCAATGGCTGCAACTGCACAAGGTCGGCTCCTTCCCGCCCGACGTTGAGCTTTACCCCGCCTACGACAAATGGCTGGAGGAAAGCATGGTGCTCGAATCCAGGCGCTACTTCGCGGAGGTCTTCACGCGCAACCTTTCCCTCCGCGAATTCCTGCACTCGGACTGGACTATGCTCAATCCCCGGCTCGCCCTGCACTACGGCCTGCCGCCAGTGAAGGGCACCGACTTCCAGCGCATCACGCTCCGGCCGGAAGACCGGCGCGGCGGCCTGCTCACCCACGCCTCGGTCCTCTCGCTCACCTCGGACGGCGTGCGTCACCGGCCCGTGCATCGGGGCGTCTGGGTTTCGGAAGCCATCTTCGGCAAGACCCCGCCGCCGCCGCCGCCCAACGTCGAGCCGCTCGAACCCACGCCTTCCAATTCGCCCAAGGCCACCATCCGCATGCAGCTCGAAGCCCACGCCACACACGCGACGTGCGCCTCGTGCCATCGCAAGATTGACCCGCTGGGCTTCGCCTTCGACAACTACGACGCCATCGGCCGCTGGCGGACACATGAGGCGGTCGCCACCGGCCAAGGCGACAATCCATCCGTCAACTCCACCGGCACCCTGCCCAACGGCACGGCGTTCACCGGCCCGGATGAATTCAAGCGCCTCCTCGCGTCCGACCTGAACCGCTTCGCCGACGCGTTCGCCGGCCAGCTCGCCACCTTCGCGCTGCGCCGCATGATGACGCTCGATGACGAGGCCGAGCTTCGCGCCGTCGCAGCCGCCAGCAAGAGCGCGGGCTATCCGTTGCGCACCGTGGTGGAGCAACTCGCGGTCTCCGAGTTCTTCCGCAAGCGGTGACGGTTGAACTCTCCCTCTCCCTTCATCGGATAAGGGGAGAGAAGCCACGATCCCCAAACTCCAGCGATTTCAGCCCCCAACTTCGGGCTCTGCGTCCGTCCCCATCTGCGGTGAGAAGCGCTCGGGCGACATCGTGAGTCACCGTGGGCATCTAGTTGGTCCAGCCACCGTGCAGCTCGTGGCTCCTGCACGGCGGAGTCCGAACAATCCTACTTGATTATCGAATTTCGCCGCCATCTTCATGGCTGAAGAAGGCGAACACACACACCGGAAGCACTCGTGACATCCAACTCGGTGAAATCCAGAAGGCAGCCCCTCGAACGCAAACCCATCGCCAAGCCGGTGAAGGTCACGCTCAAGCTGAACGAGGAGTGGGGACAATCCAGCGTGACCGAAGCGGAAATCAGGGTATCGATGGCGCGGCATTAACGGGGCGATTCTACCGATCCGCGCAGCAAACTGCATTTCCGTGTCATGGCTTCGCAGCACGGGCTGCGGCATTCACTGCTGGCGTCTCCGTTTGACCGCCCGCGCGCTCGGCAGCCACCGGACCTGAGCAGACGTCGTCGAGCGCCTGATAGTAGCCATTGGCGAACTTCTCAAACAGCTTGTGCTGGTTGTAGGGAAAGTGTTGCGAGAGCGCGACCGCGACGATTCGCTCCTTTGGGTCAATCTGGCAGTAGGTCGTCGCCGCACCATACCAGCCGAACTGGCCTACCGAGCCGAGATACGAAGCCTTGCCGTGGTCCACACGCATCTCGACACCGAGGCCGAAGCCCATCGCGGGGTTGAAGCGGTGCGCGCCTCCGAGCGCCGTGAGATGATTGGCAGTCATGAACTCGACGGTCTTGCGGCTGAGGATGCGGACTGGCTTGGGGCCGAAGTCCTTCATCCTCCGCTCATCCAACGCACCACCTCCAAGAAGCATCTCCGCGAAGCGCGCATAGTCGCCCGCCGTGCTGAACAACCCCGCTCCGCCGCTGGCGATGCCACGCCCCTGCTCCGGCCACACGCCGAGGATGGGCGGCGCGGCAACGAGCTTGCCCTGCGCGTCGAGCTTATACGTCTTGGCCAGCCGGCCCAGCTTCTCCGGCGGCAGGTCAAACCCGGTGTCCACCATCCGCAACGGAGTGAAGATGCGCTCCTGGCAGAAGGCCTCGAAGGACTTGCCCGACACGCGCTCGACCAGGCAGCCAAGCACGTCGGAGTTGATGCCGTATTGCCAGTCGTCGCCTGGCTGGAATTTCAGCGGGAGCCGGGCCACGCGCGCGGCGAACTCCTTGAGCGAGGCCGAGTCCCACAGCTTCGCCTGCTGGTAGAGCTGATGCAGCTCGCTCTGGCCGTCGAAGTCGTAGATGAGCCCGGATGTGTGAGTGAGCAGATGCTTGATGGTGACGGGCCGCTGGAGAGGCTCCAGCTTCGGCTCCGAAGCGGTGCCGCCAGTCATCACCTTCAACGCCTTCAGCTCCGGCAGATGATTGCTCACCGGCTCATCGAGCAGGATTTTTCCGTCCTCCAGCAGGATGAGCGTGGCGACGCTCGTCACGATTTTCGACATCGAGTAGATGCGGCAAATCGTGTCCTTCTCCATCGGCAGCTTCTTCTCCAAGTCGCGGAAGCCGATGGCCTGGAAATCCACAATCTTCCCATCGCGCGCAAGCAGCCACACGATGCCGGCCTGCCTCCCCTCCTCCACGAAGGTCTTCATCGTGCGCTGCAACGCCTCGAGCCGCGGCGCGGAAAAGCCTGCGCTTTGCGGCGACGCTTTGGGCAGTTGTGCAGCCAGCGGCAGGCTTCCGAGGACGGCGAGGCTGAGGGCTATCGAGACGATGCGTATGTTCATTGAGCTTTGAGTTGTCGAATCCATTCGGCCAGCACGGGCAGGACCGGTTGGGCTTCGTCGTTCACCGACACTGGCGGCATGCGGAAAAAATCGTTGCGATTGAGCCGTTGGTAAAGCGCGGATTTCTCCAGGCTGCCCGGCACAATCACCCGCGCACCGGCGATGCCGAGGTCTCCGGCCACCAGTTCGCCGTGAACAAGTTTCTGGTCCGCCAGGGGCGTGGCCAGGCGCGCATCGTAGTTGCCCCGCGAGGGGCCGCCGGGCCGGTGGCAGGCGGAGCAGTTCACGTCGAGGTAGGAGCGCACGCGCAGTTCGAGCGGCGCGGTTGCGTCGTCGAGCGGCGCGAGGCGGGGCAGGCTCGCGAAATCACCGGCGCGGAGTTTCGGCGCGAACCAGCCGCGCTCGTTCCAGTCTTCAATCTGGCCGCCACGGTGAAGCTGCCGCGAGCTCACCGGCAGCAGGAAACCGGTGACGACGAAGTCGAGGTTCAACTGCGCCTCGACGCCCGGCGAAAACCAGTTGCGCTTCAGCGCGCCGGGCACGGGCACAATCTCCGAGTCCTCGACGAGTGTGGCGTCGCGCGCGTCCGCCGCCCAGCGATACGCGGCGGCGCGGACGAGGCGCGGGCCGGTGAACCACATCAAGTGCGTCTCAAACGGCGTGCCGGCGGGATCGAGTTCGTA
>JBEBFV010000368.1:0-6526 GCA_040081795.1 Limisphaerales bacterium
ACTCGCCCACGAAGCGGTCGAAGTGCCGGATGCTGTGCAGGTAGTAGTCGTAGCGGCCCTCGTGCGCCCATTCATCCGGCTCGCCGTAGCAGACATACATGAAGCGCGGCTTCCGGGTCTTGAGATGCTCCAGCGCGGCGGCGTGGATGAAGGTGTCGTAAGTCATCATCGTGCCCCAGGTTGGCGTGTGGTCGGCGACGAGCTTCTCCAGCAACGCCCAGTGCGCGTTCAACTTCGGGTCGGTCTTCTCGAAGCCGGTCCAGATGGGCAGCCGACTGCGCTCACGGTTGAGGATGTAGGGAATCACCTCCCAGTTGCCGAACGCCACGACTCTTCCGGCGAAGGCAGGTTTCTGGTTCAGCCACTCGAGCACCGTCACGTTCGCGTTGGGTTTCTTGGCGTTGCTGTCAATGCGCAGGTCGGAGAAGCCGCAGAGAATCTCGCTGTAGCCGGGGTAGGAGAAGTTCTTGCCGTTCGTGACGTGCGCGACGCTGCCCTTGTGCTGGTTGCCGTAAAGCTGGCCCTGCTTGGCGAGCGTGCCCCAGAAGAACGGCATCAACGCCTCGCGCCGGGCATCAGGTGTGTCGCGCCAGAACTCCTTGCGGATGTCGTTGGTCTTCGTGACTCCGCCAAACTCCTTGCTGATGAGCTGCTCCTCCGCGCCGGTGAAAACCTCCTGCCAACGCACGCCATCGGCCATGATGAGTAGGACGTGGCGGGTTTGCAGGGCAGGGGCGGCGGCGGAAACGCGCGGTGCAAAGGTGATGAGCAGCGCGGCGAGCAGGGAAAACCTGGAGCAAACCGTTGAAACGGTTTGCCACGCGCGCGAAGCCGACACCCGGCTAAAGCCGGGTGCTAATGGGAGGGAGCGGCAGGTTGCTGGTAAGTGCGGTTTCATCGTGGGTTCACTCAACGGTTTCATCTCGCGGGCAATCAATCCGGCTTCTTCGCATCTTCCTTCTCCGCCTCGAAAAGCGGGAGGGACAACTGCCAGCGAATCGCCGACAGCCTGAGCGCGAGAATCGCACAGGTGCTCAGAACCGTCAGCGCTGTCTCATCAGCCATGTGCGGGCGCAGGGCGACGTGCAACGCCACGCCTGCCAGCGCGGCGGTTGCGTAGAGGTGAATCTCCGGGCGGAAGACCAGCGGGATTTCGCCGACGAGCACATCGCGCAAAATGCCGCCCGCCACGCCGGTGATGACGCCCATCGCGATGGCGACGGGCGGGCTGAAGTCCAGCCCGAGCGCCTTCTTCGCGCCAATGATGCTGAACAGCGCTAGTGCGAAGGCATCGGCCACTTGCAGCGCGGCGAGCGGTGGCGTCCGATGGCGCGCGAGGAAAAAGCCAATGACCGCGACGCCCACTGCGTTCAGCAAATACTCCGGTTGTCGCACCCAGAGCACGGGCGTGTCGCCCGCGAGCAGGTCGCGCAACGTCCCGCCGCCGAGCGCCGTGACCATCGCGAGCACCACCACGCCGAACAAATCCACGCGTCGCCCGCGCGCCGCGAGCACGCCCGTGAGCGCGGCGACGGCGATGCCGAAGTGTTCGAGGAGTGGTTGCATCGCGGCGGCGAGTTACTTCGTCGTGGGCAAGTCCATCGGGCGCGTGCTGGTCGCGACGCCTTCGATGAACTGGTTCAGTGCCTGGGCCTGTTTCGTCTCGCCGCCGGTGGTGAGGAAAAACCAGCCGTCGCGCGTGCCGGCGTTGATGGTTTCCTTCGCCTCGGTCTTCGCGTTCGAGGCGGTGAAGCGCGCCTTCGTGAGTGGCTGCCAATCGCCGGCGAGCGTCTGCACCCAGCCGTGGCCGAAGCGCGCGCTGTGGACTTCGGTCGCGCTCTTGGTGTCACGGCGGAAGTCTTCGACGAACGAGTAGAGGCCGCGCAACGGCTTGCCGCCAGTCTTCGTGCGGAAGGTGACGAGCCTCTTCCACTCGCGCTTCTCGTTCAGGAAAAACCACCCGGTGTAAGCCGTCTTCTCGCCCTCGACCTTGCCCTCGACGAGAAAGCGGTTCGTTTCGCCAAGTTTCCACGCGTGCGGGAACATGCTCTTGCCGCCCGTGCCTTCGCCGCCGAAGCGGCTCACCTTCACGCCCTCGCCCTCGAAGAGAACCTCGACGCGTTGCTCCAGCGGGACGGCCTTCGCGTCGTCGCCCTTCGTCGGGTCCCACACGGAGAAGATGACGACCTTGTCGTTCGAGTTGCGGATTTGCTGGATGCCGAAGTAGCCGGTGTTCCAGCCGCACGCCATGAAGTAGCTGCCGTTGACCGACTCATCCACGATGGCCTCGTTGTAGAACGCCACCGCATCCGGCGCGGGAAAGCCGAGGTGAATGGAGCGCGCGGCGCGGGGAGCCGCCGGCGCGTCGGCACCGAATGTGGCGTCGGGCGAGAGAGCAAGGAGCGCGGCAGCAAGCAACGGCAGTTTCATGGCTCAAGCGTATCGGTCGGGTGAAAGGAGAGACAGGTCGAATTCGGGTGACTCGCCCGAAAGGATTTTCGCCATGAGCTGGCCGGTGACGGGGCCGAGACTCAGGCCCATCATCGCGTGGCCGGTGGCGATGGAGAGATTCGCGAACTTCGCGGTGCGGCCGATGTAGGGCAAACCGTCCGGCGAGCAGGGACGCAAGCCGCGCCACGGCGGGACGCCGTCAAAGTCCGACTCTTTGAACGCGGGGAGATACTTGAGCGCCGACTTGATGATGCCGCGCACGCGCACGGGGTTGATGTCCTCGTTGAGGCCGGCGATTTCCATCGTGCCGCCGAAGCGGAGCGAGGTGCCCATCGGCGTGACGGCGAGGCGGGCCTCGGTGCAGATGGAGCAGAGCTGTGGGAGCTGCGGCGGCTTCGGCAAGGTGAGGCTGTAGCCCTTGCCGGCTTGCATCGGGATGCTCAGACCGAATTTGTGCGCGAGCAGCGGCGACCATGAGCCGCCGCAGAGGACGACTTCGTCCGCGGTGAAATCGCCGCGCGCGGTGCGGACGCTGGTGATGCGTGCTGCGTGTTGCGCGAAGCCGGTGGCCTCGGTGTTCCACTTGAAGCGCACGCCGGCGGCCTCGCACTGCGCCCGCAGCGCGGCCATGAAACGGCTGGGCGTGAGGTGCGCGTCCTTGGGGAAGAAGACCGCGCCCGCCACGTCCAGCGTGACCGCCGGGTCCATCGCGGCGGCCTGCTTGGCGTCGAGCACTTGCGCAGGCACGCCGAGTTGGTTGGCATGCGCGGCGAACTCGGCTTCATGGTCGAGGCCGCGCTGGGTCTTGCAGAGCATGAGCAAGCCGCGAGTGGTGAGGCCGAAGTCCCCCGTAGGAGCCGACGTGAGGACGCTCTGATTGATTGCCGATTGCCGATTGCCGATTGCCGATTGGGAAGTTGGAGCCTCCTCGCGTCGGCGGCTACCGGACCACGATTCCGCCAACTCCTCGAAGCACGCGCGGCTGGCGAGGTTCAAGTCGCGCAGCAGCGGTGCGGCCCGGTTCACGCGCGCGTCGGTGGATACCTGCCAGAACTTGAATGCCCAGTTGAACAAGTCCCAGTCGAGCCGTGGCTTGATGTAGAACGGCGACTCCGGGTTCCACATCCACTTGAGGCCGAGCGCGACCATGCCCGGCGCCGCCAGTGGCACGAAGTGGCTGGGCGTAATCATCCCGGCGTTGCCGAAGGAGCAGCCCTCGTGATCCGCCGCCTCGCGGTCCAGCACCGTGACGCGGTGCCCGCGCCGCGCACAGTAGTAAGCCGTGCAAAGCCCGATGACGCCGGAGCCGATGATGAGGATGTGCTTGCTCACGGAGGAGGAACCCAAAGATTCAGGGAAGACAAAGATTGGAGCCGGGCGGCGTGACCCAGCGGTGGAGGAACTCCTGCTTCCCGTAGTTGATGACAACGCCCAAAGGCAGCCGCAGCAGCCGAAGATAGGTTTGTAAAATCGCACGGTCGGCTGCGGTCAATGACTCGCGAAGAGCCAGCACCAGCACGCCGATGCGCCCCCGCACGACGAGGCAGTGGCACGCGGTTTCACCGAGCAAGCGCGGGCCGGCGTGGACTTGTGCCACCGGCGAACTGATGCAGGGAATTCCGTCCGCTTGGAGGTCGGCGGCGAGGAGGCCACGATAAGTCGTGTCGCGATAGCCGAGTCCGTGAGCAGCCAGGATGTTGCCGGTCGCTCGTCCGACGGCTTGTGCGATGTCGCGGGTTTCCGCGTCGAGCGGGACGGAATCAAGCTGGGCCAGCCACGCGTCGGCGGTGAGCGTGGGGTGGGGTGGGGTGGTGAAATTCACGCGCTGGAAAATCAGGCTGTTCTTGGCAAAATCCATCAGCAGTCCCGTCGAGATGTTCCAGAACTTGAGGTAGCAGGCCAACTGCACATAGTGCTCCGGGGCGAACGCGCCATGCAGGCATTTCAGTTCTGTCACCAATTGGGTTGGAAACACAAGGTCGGCCTCCAAGATGTCGGCAACGATGCCGCGATGCATCAGGTTGCGGCGTGGCTTCGATTCAACCGGCACATTTGCCTCGGTCAGCCGCCCGACGAGCAGCTCGTGGTAGAAGTGCTCATCCAGACCGGGCCCAAGTTCGCGATGCACCTGCATTGCCTTCCCGATAATCAGATGGCTGAACGGGTCTTTCATCCGCGAGCAAACAGTGGGCAGCAGTTCAGTCGCTTTCCCAATCTTTGTCTTCCCTGAATCTTTGGGTCATTCATCGAATCCCCCAGCAGAACGGGTCGTTCTCGTCCAGCAGCAGCGTGGCCTCGGCGTTCACGGAGGCGGTGCCGGTAATGGTGGGGGCGATTTCGCCTTTCGTGCGGTCGAGCCAGCGGTAGCGGCCGGTGAACTTCGTGCCGAGGATGCTTTCCTGAATCCAGTCCGCTCCTTCGGCGAGTTTCCCGTCGGCGGCGAGGCAGGCGAGCTTGGCGCTCGTGCCGGTGCCGCAGGGGGAACGGTCGTAGGCTTTGCCGGGGCAGAGGACGAAGTTGCGCCCGCCTTGCGCGTAGCCGCCGAGGTGAGGAGGCGGATTTGCATTGGCAGTCGAAAGGTCCGCCTCCTTACCTCGGTGGCTACTGGTGAGTTCGACGTGGTCCACCTCCGGGAAGCCCTGTGAGTTGACCGCCTGACGGATGCGCCACGAGACATCGGTGAGTTGCTCGACGTTCTTCAGGTCGAGTGACAAGCCGTGGTTCTCCACGAGGAAGAACCAGTTTCCGCCCCACGCCAAGTCGCCGGAAACCTTACCTATGCCGGGCACCTCGACACTCGCGGCCTTCACCTTGCGCCAGCTCGGCACGTTCGCCACAGAGACAGAGCCGTCCGCGTGCAACGTCGCCGTCACGACGCCCACGCAGGTCTCGATGCGATGCTCGCCCGGCTGGATGCGCCCGAGGTGCGCGAGCGTGACGACGAGGCCGATGGTGCCGTGGCCGCACATGGCGAGGACGCCGACGTTGTTGAAGAAGATGACGCCAGTGACGCAGGACTTGTCCGCAGGCGGGCAGAGCAGGGCACCCACGAGCACGTCCGAGCCGCGCGGTTCGTTGACGACGGCGGAGCGGAAGCGGTCGTGCTGGTCGCGGAAGATTCCGAGTTGGTCAGCGACGGAGCCTCCGCCGAGGTCGGGGCCGCCGCTGATGACGATGCGGGTTGGCTCGCCGCCGGTGTGGGAGTCTATGACTTGGATGCGGTGCATGTGCTGACAGAAAGAAGGGGCAGAAAGATTTAGGGCTAGGAAAATTCAGACGCAGGGGAGGCAGGCGTCAGTTCAGAGGAGGATTCCTGCCCATTATCCCGCTCGCAACCTTGCTGCCAATACCTGCTCATCGCTTGCCGGGCTTCTGAATCAATGACAGCACGTCCTTCGCGCTGACGGCCTCGTGCAGCGTGATGAGTATGCGCGCGGGGTCGGCTTTGCCCTTCTCGGTGGCGGTCGTGCTTGTCGGTGCGGCGGGGAGTGTCGTGATGGTGGTGACGTGGCCGATGGCGTTTCCGAATTCGTCCAGCACCGCCGAGCCGCTGGAGCCGGGTGCCCAGTCGGTCGTGACGTTCAGGCGCGTGATAGGTGGGGCGTTGGTGTCGCTGCCACGATTACGCGCAAGGAAGCGATTCACGATGCCGTCGCTGAAGTAGCCGCGTTGGCCCAGCGGGTCGCTGAAGCAGAACGCGCGGTCGCCGGGAAAAACGTTTGTGCTCAAGGGTAGCGGCTTCAGGTCGCGCGCGCTGGTGCGGATGATGCAGGCGTCCGTCCGCTCGTCGCCCGCGAGGATTTCGGTCACAGCGTGGAGCCGGCCCTGTTCGTCGGTGGCGACGAGGAAGCCCTCCTTGAAGTTCACCGGCAGCTTGACGACGTGGAAGCAGGTGGCGACCGCGCCGTCTTTGGTGAGCGCGTAACCACCAGCGAGGTTGAGGTGCCAGTTGTTGCACTTGGTGCAGAGAAAGTTCCAGCCCACGCGCATATGCGCGGCACGGGACGCGGCCCACAACTCGCGACCGGCGAGCCTGCTGCTGCGGGCTGCGGGCAGGACAAGCTCGCAGGTCGTG
>JBEBFV010000369.1:0-6519 GCA_040081795.1 Limisphaerales bacterium
CTCGGACTCAAGACGCTCACCGTCATCCGCAATGTCTGCGACATGGTGAAGCAGACGCAGGGCATCACCATCGCGGTGGACGATCTGCCGCTCGACAACGCGAAAGCCTACGACCTGCTCAACAAGGGCAACACCGTCGGCATCTTCCAGTTGGAATCTGGTGGGATGCGCGACCTCTGCCGGAAGTTCCAAATCAGCTCCGTCGAGCACATCACCGCGCTCGTGGCGCTCTATCGCCCCGGCCCGATGGACCTCATTCCCGACTTCATCAAGCGCCGCCACGGCGAAGTCGCCATCGAGTATGAGCACCCGCTCTTGGAGACAATTTCCAAGGAAACCTATGGCGTGCTCATCTATCAGGAGCAGGTGATGCAGGCCGCGCAAATCCTCGCCGGCTACACGCTCGGCGGCGCGGACCTGCTGCGGCGTGCGATGGGCAAGAAGAAGGCCGAGGAGATGGCCGAGCATCGGCAGCACTTCGTGAAGGGCGCGAAGAAGCACAACCAAATCCCCGAGTCGAAGGCCAACCAGGTGTTCGACCTGCTGGAGAAGTTTGCCGGCTACGGCTTCAACAAGTCGCACGCTGCCGCCTATGCCATCGTCGCCTACCAGACCGCCTATCTGAAGGGCAACTACCCTGTCGAGTTCCTCAGCGCGATGCTGACGAACGACATGGGCACGACGGAGAAGCTCAAGATTGTCCTTGATGAAGCGAAGGCCATGGGCGTGGAAGTCCTGCCGCCCGACGTGAACGACGGCCAGGCGTTCTTCTTCCCTTCGTCCAGTAGCAGCCGACGTGAGGAGGCTCCAACTCCCCCCCAGACGCCAGACGCCAGACCCCATCCCCAGCAAAGTCAGAGCCTCGTTACCTCGGCTTCTACACATGGAGCGATTCGCTTCGGCCTGGCCGCCATCAAAGGCGTGGGTGAGGCCGCTGTGAAAGGCATCATCGAAGCCCGTGACAAGAGCGGAAAGTTCACCAGCCTCACCGACTTTTGCGAGCGCGTGGACTCGCGCACGGTCACGCGCAAGACCCTCGAAGCCCTCATCAAGTGCGGCGCGTGCGACTCCTTCGGCGAGACGCGCGCCTCGATGTTCGCCGCGCTCGACCGCGTCATGGCCCGCGCCGCCAGCGCCGCGCTGGACCGTCAGCGCGGGCAAAGCTCGCTCTTCGGCATGATGGCGGAGCCGGCGGCGGCGAAGGTCGAGAAGACCCCCCAGCTTCCCGAGTGGCCGCAGCACGAGCTGCTCGCGCACGAGAAGGAGCTGCTCGGCTTCTACGTCACCGGCCACCCGCTCACGCCGCTGGCGCCGCTGCTGGAGAAGTATTGCCTCCACAACTCCACCACCGCCAAGACGCTCCCCGCACGCGGCATGACGCGCATCGGCGGCATTGTCAGCACCGTCCAGCAGGGCATGAGCAAGAAGAACGGCAAGGCCTACGCGATGGTCACGCTGGAGGACTTGGAAGGCACCTTCTCCATGCTCCTCTTCAACGAGAACTACGACAAGTATCGTGAGCTGCTCGTCCCTCAGAAGGCGCTGCTTATCATCGGCGAGGTCAACAACGAGGAGGACAAGCCCAAGCTCTTTCCCAGCGAGATCATGCCGCTGGAGGACGCGCCGCGGAAGTTCACCAAGCAGGTCCACTTCCGCCTCGAATACGAGAAGCTCACGACCGAGCGACTTGAGGCCGCGCAGAAGATCGCCCAGGCGCACCCCGGCCGCTGCCCGCTCTTCCTCTGCATCAAGCACACCGGGCACACGCCCCTCTTCATCGAGGCCCACGAGCGTTACCTCGTGAATCCTGGTGCCGCCCTGCAACAAGCCGTGGACGACCAGTTCGGCGAGGAGACCTACTACGCGAAGGTGGACACGACTCCCCCCGAGCGCCAGCGCCGAGCTTGGGAGCGCAGGGCAAGCGACGCCGGCGGCGACGAGTAACCTGTGTTTGGGAGACGGGGAAGTTGTAAACTGTCGGCAGCGCCCGGGTAATGAGTGTGCAACTCGCTATGAACCAGCCGGCGAAATTGCTTGTCGGCGCTTTTTACCCGCACCTAGTATGTTCGCGATGAATGGTGGCGACACAAGGTTCGAAGCCTTGTCGAAGACACGCTGAGTCTTTCGGGTGACGCCACGTGGTGTGGTTGAGCAGGGTGGTGTTGGAGGATGGTTGGGTTGGCTGTGTAGCTCAGTTGGTAGAGCAGCGGATTGAAAACTCGATTCAGCGGTTTTTGGCCCACTTTCTCCCACCACTTTCCCATCGGCTCTAGGCGCACCAAAGCCCCTATTTCATTGCTCGAATCGTAATTCTGGTTGGTTCCAAATGGATTCCCACCAACACCCCATTCGCACCCCATTTTTTGGCGTCGGGTGACAAGAAGGGTGACAACTTTTAGGGCTCAGTTTTGCCGCGTGAGGGATTTGTAGATGCCACGCCGGAGAAGCGTTTAAGTGAAGAAAAACTTGAATTCAAACTTGACGACTCTTCCGTAATTGATTCTTGATCAGCTACTGCTGACTCCGGTAGAGTCTGCACTTAGCCGCCACCACGAGGTGGGGTTTGTGTCGGAAAGTCGGCTCGAAATAACGGAACGGGCCGGTTGTTTAGCGTTGGGCGATAAACTAATCTTCGGGACTCGTCGCCGGTCCCACTGATGGCACGGAGGTGCCAAAATTCCCGAGTTGTTGTTCGGTCGTTGCCGCGCATCGCCATGCCCAAAGGCAATAGCATGTGCATGCACAAACTTAGCGTTAGTCGAAATTCAGCATGTTGAAAAAGTTAATCGAGATACCGCCCGTTCCGGCTCGTGATCTAGAACGCCTCGCCTACTCGCTCGCCGAGACCGCGAAGGTGCTCGGGATTTCGCGAAGCTCGGTGCGGCGGTTGCTCAACCGGAAGCTACTCCGCGCGAGCGGTGCGCTCCGCCATAAAGTGATTGGGCGGTCTGAGATTGAACGGTTCCTTAGCGAAACAGTTGTGTAAGAGGCAAATTCGCGGGGCGCGTAAGCGTCCCGCGAACCACACTAGAGCGAGACAAAGTGACGAAACCAAACTGGATAAACAGCCGCCCGGTCTCCGGGACGGCGGCAAATGTTGGTAGTGTTGGTGGTGTTGGCGCGCGCGATCCTCGCAAGGATGTGCTCCGCGCGAAAATCGTGTTGGCGAAACGGCGGCTACAGCTGCCGAAGTTGATGTTGTTGAAGGGTGATGGCGCTGCTGCTCGCAAGAGCGCGCGGTGCCCGTTTCATGGGGACGCGAATCGGTCCTTCTCGGTCTATCAGTCCAAAAGTGGTGAGTGGCTTTTTCATTGCTTCGCCGGCTGCGGTCATGGCGATGAAATTGACTACGTGATGTTGCGAGATGGGGTTGAAAAAGGGAAAGCCATCGCGCTTTTTCTGAAACTTGCAGGCGTTTAATCCAATGAACTCATCGTTCTGGAAAAACTGTGTTAGTGCTGTTGATGAAAAGCTCGTGCGCTTCGTCGCCGAGTGGCGTTGCTGGTCGGTGGAATTCGTGTGGTGGTGTGTGAAGCAGAATTATATCGGTGCTTTGGATGGTGGCGTCGCATTCCCCGTGCGCGATGTTCACGGCGAGGTGGTTGGTGCTCACGTCCGATCGGTAGCTCTCGATGGAAGTTGGCGATATTCGCCGACAGGCTTGCAGTTGGTGCCGACGGTCTATGGCACGCCCGGCGCCGCGAAACTTGGGGTTGTGTTCGAGTCAACTTGGGATGCGCTAACGTGCCTTTACGCGCTTGGCTCGCATAAAGCGGAAGGGCGCGAGTTGCTAAACTCGCTCTTCTTCATCGTCACTCGGGGTTCGCAACAAGGCGCGACGGTCAGGCAGGTGCTGCCGCCTGGCGAGTATCGCCTCGCCGCCGTGATGCAGCGCGACGAACCACGTCCGGACGGGAAGCCCACGCCGGCGGAGAAATGGCTCGCGGACGCGAACAACGCACTGGGCGTGACGTTAAACGCAGCTTATCCGCCAGTGGGCGTGAAGGACATCAACGAGTGGCTCCGTAGCGGCGCACCATTGGAATTGGAAGCGATCTGGAAAGCCCTCGCGGAGGCGGTTCGACCCTGCAAAGTTGTTCACAGTTCGATCCCGGTGGACTTGACCGCACCCAGGCCAGTGCTCCAGCAGCAAGCGACCGAGCTTGGCGATGACAGCGTAGTGGACTTCCCCGTGGAACTGCTTCCTCCGGTGCTGAACGCGTGGGTCAAGGAGGTGGTCCGTGTCGAGCAGGTTGATCCGGCGCTCCCGGCGATGGTCGCGCTCGGGATAGTCTCGGCCGCGTTGGGGAAGAACCCGCGCGCGAAGCTGGTGGGGTCTTACGTTAGCTCTGCGAACCTGTTCTTGATGGCGATCGCGCAGTCCGGCGGACGCAAAACGAGCGTCATGAATCGCGGTGCGAAAGCGCTACGAAAGATTGAAGCCGAGCTGCTGGCGGAATGGCAGAAGCAAACCAAGCCGCGACTATTGGGCCAGATCCAAGCACTCGAACTGAGTCGTGACGAACTGCGTAAAAAGCTCGGAGGGACAAAAGCTCTTCCATCGGAGGCGCGCAAGACTCGCCTCGAAGAACTCGCCGTTCGGGAGGCAGAGTTAAGGGAACAACTCAAGCACGAGCCGCGTCTCAGCGTGGAGGACATCACGCCCGAGCGGCTCGGGATGCTGTTGGATAACGCCATTGGAACAGCCTCACTGCTCTCCTCGGAGCCGGGTGATGCGATCGCCACTTTGAAAGGGCGATACAGAAAGTCGGGGGAGTCGAGCGATACTCTCTTGCTGAAGGGGTGGAGCCTGGAGCCGTGCTCCATCGACCGCGTCGGACGCGACACCGTGCTTCTCCGCGAGCCGTGCTTGACGCTGACATGGCTGGTTCAGCCCTGCCGGTTTGAAACATTACTGGATGGTGACGCTGCCATTCGCGGCGGTTTTCTCCCGCGCCTCCTGCTCGCGAGGATTCCGATCGCCCCGATGTCACCGCCCTCGACAACAGTGGATGAAATCCTGATGTCAAACTTCGATGGTCTCATCGAGTCGCTGCTTCGCCGTTTCCGTTTAGAGCAGGGCACGACGGAAATTCCCGTAAGCATAGCCGCGCGCGAAGTGTTGGAGGAATTCCGTTTGGACCGCGCTCAAGCAGTGCGTTCGGCCCCGGGCGAGTTGGGGGCGCTTGCAGCCCGACACGCAGAGCACGCCTGTAGGCTTGCAATCGTTGTCCACTGCGCTCGATTCGGCGACAAGGCCGGGGAGTCTGCCATCGACGAAGGTTGCGCCAGAGCGGCGATCGCTTTCACCAGATGGTTCGTTGAGCAGCAGGACGCCATACTACGGAACCAGGTGGAACTCGCTGAGGTCAGCGAGGTCGAAAAGGTTCGCACTTGGTTCGTCCTGCACCCGGGCATTTATGTGACCGTCCGTCAGCTTACACGCTGCGGTGTGCTCCATCACGGTGACACGGTGCTCGCCAAACTCGTCGCCGAGGGATTCCTGATGCAGCAGGAGATCAAGACCGGCGGACGACCGAAAATTGTGTTCAGCCTGGCTCCGTCTGTTGTCTGAAAACCGGGGGGGTGGTGCATCGGCACCACCCCCTTTCGGCTTTTGACACTTTTGACATCCGTCACTGACGATCTGGCAGTTCTGTCATCTGGCAGTTCTGTCATCTGGCAGTTCTGTCATCTGGCTAACACGTCGAACTGAATTTCAGAGCTCTTGGAAGTGATTCAAAGCTGATTGGGATTTCAAGAATGTTCTTCTGGTAGTTGTTCAATGTGAATTAACTGCCAGAAGTGTCAGAAGGATTTTGTCTCTGTGTGGTTGTGGACAGACCCCCATGACAGAAGTGTCAAAAGTGCCAGAAGTCATCCAGCGTCCCCCGCCTCCACCCGCGTCGCCTACCATCACGCCTATCCCGGCGGCTGGCTGGACCACGTGGAGGACGTGCTTCAGAACGGGCTACGCGTGGCCGGCGGCTACGCCCAGGGCATCATGAACCCCGGCTCCGGGGCCGACATCTGGACCCTGAAGAATGGGCACAAGGTCAACGCGCTGGAGATCTGCGCCGTCGCCATCCTCCACGACTTCTACAAGGTCTGCGACCCGTGGCTCCAGCCCAACTACGTGCCGAACATGGTGCAGGGAAAGAAGAAGACTGACCCGCCGTTCGTGCAGTCCACCGCCCAGCCGTTCAAGGTCAACCCTGACGCCTACGCCTCGGCGCACGTATTCGGCCTGCCGCCCGCCATCCTCCCCCTACTCACCAGTGGCACTGAGGCGGATCGTTTCCGCCGCACCCTCCTGTCCCACACCCTCCCGCGCGCGGCCGGCGGCTAGAAGTCCCTGGCCGTGATCGCCGCACTGGACCCGGAACTGCACGCCGCCCTTCCGCCCCAGGTGGTCAACGCCATCCTCTACCACGACGGCCTCTACGGCGAGAACGCCGACCAGGTGTATGGCAACGAAACGCCCCTGCTGAGCATCATGCACTTCGCCGACATGATGTC
>JBEBFV010000370.1:0-6494 GCA_040081795.1 Limisphaerales bacterium
ACCGCTCGTGCCGGACCTCCCGTTGCTTGGCGCGGAGCTGCAACAATTCTTTGAGCGATGAGAACCGTGTTGCGTGTTGCGTGTTGCGTGTTGCGTGCTGTTGCTCGCAGGCGTCACGCGTCTTTCACGCTTCATGCATCACACGTCACGCTCCTCGTCCTCTTCAGCGCCTATACGATTGCCGCCGCCGCTTCGACTCCCCACGCCCTGATCTTCCGCAACGGCGACCTCCTCACCGGGCAGCTTGAGTCCATCTCGCCCGCGACCGGCCTGCGCTGGCGGCACACGGACGCGGCGGCTCCCATTGAGTTCCAGCCGGCTGCGTTGGCGGAGATACATCTCGGCGCGCAGCCGCCACCGCCCGCGAACTCGCCGAACTTCTGCTTCGTCCGCCTCACCAACGGCGATGAGCTGTCTGGCATTCTCAAGTCGCTCGATGAACAGCAGGTCGTGATCGAGACGTGGTTTGCGGGCACGCTCACGCTGCCGCGAGCGCGCGTGGCCAGCGTGCGTCCGGCAGGGCCAACGCCGCGTGCGGTCTTCGCCGGGCCGGACGGTCTGGAAGGCTGGACGATGGGCAAGGCGCTCGGCGGGGTGATCGCCGCCGGAGAATGGCATTTTATGAACGGCGCGTTCGTCGCGACGCAGCCCGCGTCCATCGCGCGCGACGTGAAGCTGCCGCCGAGTTCCTCGCTGGAGTTCGACCTCGCGTGGCAGGGGCAGTTTGCGCTGGCAGTCGCGCTCTACACGGATTCGCTCCAGCCCGTGCGCCTCGCGCAGACGGCGGACGAGCCGCCGTTCGGCGGTTTTTACAGCCTCCAGTTGAACAGCTATTCCACGCAGCTCCTGCTCGTGAAGCACAAGGAGGCGGTGCGCCAGCTCGGCATGGCCGTCATCCCGCAGCTCCAGCAGACCAACCGCGCGCGCATCGGCATCAAGACCAGCCGCGAGCAGAAGACCATCACCGTGTTCATCAACGGCGTGGTGGCGAAGCAGTGGGTGGACACCGAGGGCTTCGGCGGGCAGGGCACCGGCATCCGGCTCGTGCATCAAGGTTCGGGACCGATGCGGCTGGCGAACCTGCGCATCAGCGAGTGGGACGGCCGGCTCGATGAAAACGTCGCCGCGCTCGTGCCCAACGTGAAAAACGACGTGGGCCGCCTCGTGAACCGTGATTCCATCACTGGCCGGCTCGTGGAGCTGAAGGAAGGAAAACTCCGGTTCGCCGTCGCCGACAACTTCATCGAGATACCCATGGACCGCATCGGGCAGGTGGACTTCTCGACGGATCGCGCACAGACCGCGCCGGTGCAGGCCGGGGACATCCGCGTGTTCTTCGCCGGGCGCGGCAGCCTGACCATCGCGCTGGAGAGCTGGACGGAGAAGGCCGTCCGTGCGAGCAGCGCGAACTTCGGGAAGGCGGAGTTTGCGCCGCGCGCGTTCAGCCGGATTGTGTTTCAGCCGCAGCCGTAAGGCCGTGTTCCGTGTTCCGTGTTGCGTGCTCGGAGCCGGATTCGTTCGATTGACCGCAGCCAACACGCAACACGCAACACGCCCCGAGATGAAACTCTACTTCCTCCGCCACGCCGCCGCGCTGGACGGCGCGGATGACGCGAAGCGCCCGCTCTCGCCCACAGGCCGGCGGCAGGCGCGCAAGGTCGCGCGGCTCCTGCGCCGTGCCGGAGTTGCCTTCGACTTCGCGTTCACCAGCCCTCTTGTGCGCGCGAAGCAGACCACGGCCATCGTGCTCGACATCACGAACGAGTCGCAGCCGGTTCAAGCGCAGGAAGCCCCGGCCCTGTTGAACGAAACCGATGCGGACCTCTTCGCCGACTGGCTCGTGAGGCTGCCACCGGACGCGGGCCACGTCCTGCTCGTCGGCCACGAGCCGACGCTCTCCGCGCGCGTGCGGCGGATGCTCGGCGTGGAACGTGTGGAGGCGCTGGAGCTGTCCAAGGGTGCGGTCGCCTGTGTGAAGACATCCGACAGGCGGGAAGGCTCGCTGAGTTTCCTCATCACCCCAAAGTCGCTCGGAATGGGCGGCAGTCGCCAGGCGTGAATACGGAGTTTCAAACCGAGTTGCAGCGGCTCGTCACCGAGCTGGGCGTGGAGAAATTCCGCCGCCATATCTTCCTCTGCGCGGACCAGACCAAGCCCAAGTGCAGCCCGCGAGAGGCGAGCATCGAGTCGTGGGATTATCTCAAGCGGCGGCTGAAGGAATTGGGCCTCGTCGGTCCGCAGGCACTGGTTTATCGCACGAAAGCCAACTGCCTCCAAGTCTGCGCGCGCGGCCCCATCGCCGTCGTGTATCCCGAGGGCACGTGGTATCACTCGTGCACCCCGGCGGTTTTGGAGCGCGTCATTCAAGAGCACCTCGTCGGCGGGCAGCCCGTGGAGGAGTTTGCCTTTGCCAACCACCCGCTCTGACGTAGCGCGACTGAATTTTGGCGTGACAAGGCATTGTCCGAACCGCCTAAATGCCTGCCGTCCGAGGCCGACCCTATCGTCCAGCGGTTAGGACACTGCCCTTTCACGGCGGTAACCGGGGTTCGAATCCCCGTAGGGTCGCCACTTCCCACTCCCCTCAAACCTCTGCGGCTTGGCGTTGGGCCGGTCCTATCGGCTCCCTTCCTTTGGTTGACCTCGGAGCTCAGGGTCAATCAACGACCGTGGAATCGCCCTGGGCGTGCTTGGTCGCCCTTCGATCTCGGGAACGACATCAGTTGCCCGATGCCGCGTCCGGCTTGTTCGGCGGTGCTCCGGCCAGCAGCGCGGCGAGGTTGTAGTGCGTGTAGCGCGTGTGGCTGGCGACGTTCTTCGAGTCGGCGTTCGCGACCCAGAAGTCCAGCGTGTCGGGCGCGAAGAGGACGGAGTGGATGTTCGAGTTCATGCACACGGGGCGCGTCATCAGGTCGCGCGCGCTGTCGGCGTCGAGCTTGCCGAAGCCGCCTTTCACGCGGCGGGCCAGCTCCTCGTAACGGTCGCCCGCGCTCATGAGCACGGCGTCCTTGATGGGATGCGGGAGCTGCGGGTGGGCCTGGTTCGGCAACACAACCTCGAACTTCGTCGGCGTCGCCGCGATGCCCACGGCGCGCTTCGTCTTGCCGTCGGCGATGACATAGTAGTATTCGCAGGTGCGCGGGCCGCGCCGCATGATGGCGACCGCCTCGTCAAGCGTGCCGGCCTTCTCCATGACCTCGCGGATGAGCTGCGCCATCGGCTTGCCGTCCCACTGGCCTTCGCCACGACCGCCCATCTCGCCGACGGAGATGTGCTTCGCGTTCATAGCCGTGACGGAGCCGATGAAGCCGGCGTAGCTGATGTTGACCCACGCGTGGCCCTGGTCGGGCTGGTGGACGATGACGGTGGCGTTCTGCTCCAGGCCGATGCCCTTCATGTAGTCGAGGACGCGCCCGTGGTAGATGCGCCCGCCCGCCGTGGCGTCGCCGAAGACCGCGAAGCCGCTGCAATGAAACAGCTCGGGGAAGTAGTTCGCCAGCCGCGCCTCCTCGCGCAGGACGCCCGCCGCCGAGGCCATCGCGTCCATTTCGCGCGTGTAGCGCGGGTCCACGAACTTGCCGAAGCGGCCCGTGGCCTCCTCAATCTCGCTGAAGAACCAGCGCGATTTCGCGAACGAGCTGCCCACGCCGACGCCGTAGAGCACGCGGTCCATGAGGTTCTGCACCTCGGCCTTGAGCAAGGTGCCGTGCTGCGCGCCCATTTCCTCCGGAGTGCCTTTGAGGAACAGCACCTTCGTCCCGTCGTGAACCTCCAGCCGGCCCGCGCCGTGCGAGGCGACGACGCGGCGCTCGCCGGTGACAGGGCCGAGTGAGGGAACCTGATTGTTCAACATGGAGGGCGCGACTTGCAGGAAGCGCACGAGGTGGGCGAGGGCGACTTGCTCCACCTTGTCACCGGCGTTGGCGGGCAGCTTCCACTTCTCGGCGGGCCAGGCGGCCTCCTGCTTCAAGTTCCGGAAGTCCACGGTCACGAAAGTCTTCTTCCCATCCGACCAGCCGAGCCGCGCGGGCAGCGAGTCACTCGTGCGAACCCACAGGTGCAGGGTGCCAGCGGGAATCTTCAGCGCCTCGATGGCCTGCGGCTGCGGCGTGGCGCGCAGGACGCGACACGCGACGCCGTCAATCTGCTCCTCCGCGCCTTGCTCGACCTTGCAGAGCAGCGGCAGCAGCGCGAGCTGCTCGCGGGGCAGCGGGAGCTTCCACTTGCCGAGCTTGGTGTCATCCAGCTTGTCCGGCGCGCTGGCGAACCGCGCGATGCCGGGCTGGCCCACGACACCGAACTTCTTCCCCGGCGCGTGAATCCACAGCGACTCGCCATCGCGCCCGACGGCGTGGCGCTCGCCGTTGATGTCCGTGACGAGGCGGAGGCGATTCGGAGCCTGCCATGCGAAGTCCAGCTCGCGACCGAGCAGGTCGTTGGGCAAGCCGTCGGCGCGGGAGATTCTCAACGTGGTGGCCAGTGTCTGCTCGGGCGTGCCCGGAGCCGGCTCGATGAGCGCGGCGAGCTTCTGCAACGCCTCGCCGAACAGCGCGACGGGTGTGGGCTTCGGAGTTTCTTGCGCACGAGAAGGGGCGATGGCGACGAGCAGCGCGGCGACGAGCAGCAGACGGACTTGGTTCATGGCGCGACCGTAGGAGGCGCAGGACGCGCGTGCAAGCGCCGGGTGCCACGGCAGCGGCCCGGTTTCCTGTAGCGGCGGTCTGTGACCGCCGGGTTCGCAACGTCGGCGCTCACAGAGCGCCGCTACATCACTTGTCCGGGCCGAGCGAGAGGGTGACCAGCACCGGCCGGTGATCCGAGGCCTCGCGCCACCAAGGCAGCGCCAGGACGCACGTCTGCTCCGGCGCCACGCGGGCGGCGAGCACGCGGTTCGCCAGCGCATAGTCGAAGCGCGAGTAGGCGTCCTCGCGGTTGTAGAAGTAGGTCCACGTCACGTTCGCGGCAGTGCGCTGAAGCGGCGCGTCGGGCGCGGCGCGCGTGGCCTCCTCGGGCCGCAAGTCCACGAGCGCGTTGCGTCCGCGCCCGATGACAGTGCGGATGGGCTTGGCTGCCCGCGTGTCGTTGAGATCGCCGAGGACGAGGAGCGGTGCGTCGGGGCTGGCCTTGAGTCGCGCGTCAATTTTCTCGCGCAGCAGCAGCGCCTCCTGTTCGCGCAGTTCGGCCTGGTCCGCCTCGGGCACGGGGCGCTTGGACTTCAAGTGCGCGACCAGAAGCGTGAGCTGAAACTGCGGCGTGACTTGGATGTCGAGTTCCACAAAACCCCGGCTGACGCGGAAGCGGCGGTCGTTGAGGAGGAAGCTGTCGTTCGTGTGCGGCCGGCGCGCGACGATGGGGAAGCGGCTCAGGACGGCGACGTGGATGTTGGTGTCGCGACCGCTGATGTGTTCCCAGTGCGGGTAGTCGAGCCCGGCGGTTTTGAGCGAGCCGCGAAGTTCGAGGAAGGCGTTGGTGTTGCCCATCTCCTGAAGAGCGACGACATCTGCGCGCAGGGCCAGGAGCGTGTCGCGCACCCTAGCCTTGGCCTCGGCGGGCTTCGCGGTGCGGCCGGGCACGGGGCCGGCGAGGTAGTTCTCGACGTTGTAGGTCGCCACGCTGAAGCGGTCCGCCGCCGATGCTCCCTCCGCGACCAGCAGGCCGACGGCGAGGAGCAGCAGGAGACTGGGACGCATGGCGCGCCAGATGTAGGGGAAACCGTCGCCCACGGCAAGGTGTCATGCTGGTGCGAGCAGTCACCCGCGAGCCGACACCCGCGAGCCGCAGCGCTGTCAAAAGAGTTTCCCCGCTTTGACATGGCGACGGCACTTGCTAGCCTCCGCGCCCGTCATCCGAAGCTGCCCATGGCCAGACTCACCATCTTGACCGGCGCGCGCCGGGGGCAGCGATTCGAGCTGCCTCCCGGCATCGTCACCGTTGGCCGGCAGGTGGGGAACACCCTCGTTCTCTCGGACGAATCCGTCGCCAACCAGCACCTGCTGCTCTCCGTGGACCCCGACGGCTGCCGCTTGAAGGACCGCAGCGGCGGCGGCACGGCGGTCAATGGCAGCCACATCATCACCGCGTCGCTCAAGGAAGGCGACGTCCTCAAGCTCGGCGTGATCGAGCTGCGCTACGAGGAGGGCGCGCCTGTCCAACGACCGTTGCCGGGCCAGCCTCCGAAGCCCACGCCCGGCGGCATCGCAGCGAAGGTCAAGCGCGAGGGGCCGCGCTTCGAGGACGTGCTGCGCGAGCAGAAGGCGCAGAAGAAGGTCAAGGTCTTCGACATCGAGCTGGGGCCGATCCTCTTTTGGGGCGGGATGGTCGCGCTCGTCGTTGCGGGCGTCTGGACGACGCTTCATCCCAAACCGATGCCGGAGAAGAAGGGCCGGCAGATGAAGGGCAGGCCGCCCATCAGCGCGGCTGTGTATGGACCCGGCTCCACCAACGCGACCGCCAATTTGCCCACCGAACCCGACGCGCCGCCCGCGCCCGTGGGC
>JBEBFV010000036.1:0-22834 GCA_040081795.1 Limisphaerales bacterium
CTCCCCCAGTGGGGGCGAGGGAGAAGAGGTGGCAGGCTCACTGGGCACGGCAGTGACGACGAACGCGCCGCCAGCAGGGCGGCGGTTCCAGAAGTGGAATTCCATCTGGTGGTTCGGCAATGTGGACGACCCGGAGCCTCCGGACTGGTATAGGCCAAACTCACCGAGCCGGCGCTGGCTGTGGCAACTGCGCAACCCGCTCCACAACTTCACGTTCTACGTCATCGGCATCGCGGACAAACCCTTCACGCGCACGGGCAAATTTTCCAACGCAGTCTTCGCGCCGGACGGCGGATGGAACTGGGCGGTCGCACGCTACGGATGGCTACGGTTGCCCTTCGTTTCCTACAGCAGTGAACGGTGGCGGTTTTACCTCGGCTGGCGCGAGCGCGGGAATTTCGGTGCGAAGATCAACTTTGGGAAACTTCCAACCCCGGTCCCCAAATCCCAGACGCCAGGGCCGAATTCGAAATGAGACTCCTCACGTCGTCTCCTACGCAGACTACGCGAGCGGGACTTCGTGATACTCCAGCGCCCACTCCTGCATGAAGCGCACGCGCGTGGGGCGGATGCGATAGACGAGGAGCTGCGGGTTGTCGAGCGAGCCGAGGAACTGGCGCATCAGCGGATTGGCGTCCCAGATTTCCTGGAGCAACGGCCGCTCGGTGACGACTTCGGCCACGCCAGTCAGGCGCACTTGGTTGTGGCCGTCGTCCATGTAGCACAGCTCGACCTTCGGGTTGGCCGCGATCTCAGCGGTCTTGCCGTAGAAACGGAGGTTCGCCACGAACACGGTGAACCCATCCGTGCGCACGGGCGAGACAGGGCGCAGGCGCGGCTGGTCGCCATCCATCGTGGCGAGCACGGGGAAACGGGCGGCCTTGAGGACGGCACGGGCGAGGTCGAGCAACTCGGCGGGCGCGATGGGCTTGGGGACTGGCTTGGACATGGCCGCTCAGGCCTTGTATTCCACGAGCACGCCGTATTCGGTGACGGGCACCGTGATTTCCTTGCCCTCGGCGTCCTTCTGCTTGACCTGCTGCGTGTATTGGAAGCCCGTGAGGCCGAGGATGTCGTCCTCGGGATGCTGGGCGAGGAAGCTGGACACCGCGTCGTCGAAGCCGTCCTTGCCGTCCTTGACGTGCTCGTGATGACGGAAGGATTTCACACGCAGTTTCTTCACGGTCTTAGCCGCGATGTCCAGTGTCTTGGAGGCATTCTTGATGATCTTCGCCTCGGGGAAATTCCCCTCTGGAATGACCGGCCCGCGCTCCGCCTCCTCGGCCTCCGCGCCGCCGCCGCCGCCGGGCGCAGGAATGATGAGCACCTCTTTGCAGCCGGGACACTCGATCTCCTGGCCGATGCCGGACTCGTCAATGCTCAGTTCCAGATTGCAGAAGGGGCAGTTGAAGGAAAATTCGGCCATAGCGCGTGTCGGGTTGCTGTGTTGGCGGCGACGTTAAGCGCGGGCCTGCGGCCAATCTAGCGAAAAGTGCTACGGGGAATTCCGCAGCGCCGTCCTGTGGCGGCGCTCTGGGAGTGCCGGGTTGCGCAACCGGCGGTCACAGACCGCCGCTACAACGCGTCGAAGGCGCGCGTTGCCTCGCCAGTCAAAGGCTCCCATCATGCGCTCCATGTTCCAGTCTGTTCACCGCCGCTTCGCCCAACTGCTCGCCTTCACCGCGCTCTCTCTGCCGCTCCTCGCCGCTCCGGCAGCCTTTGAAATCGGGCCGGACAACAAGGACCAGCTCCCGCGCGGCAAAGAAGCGGACGGCATCATCGGCGACTTCGTTCTGCGCAACGACAAGGTCGAGGCCGTCATCTCGGCCAACCTCCCGCTGCGCCGCGCGAACATGAGCACCTTTTACGGCACCAACGGCATGTCCCCCGGCTGCCTCTACGACCTCACCCTGCGCGGGGCGAACAACGACCAGCTCACCTGCTTCTCGCCCAGCGGCCAGCAGGGGCCGGTCTCGTGGGTGCGCGTGGCCAAGGACGGCAAGGACGGCGAGGCGGTCATCGAAGCCGTCGTGACCTCGCCCAACAACGGCGGCCTCTACAAGCGCCACGAGTATCGCCTGCGCGACGGCTGGCAGGGCGTGCTCGTCGTCACCACGTATCGCAACGCCGGCAAGGACACGCGCAAGGGCACGGTGGACGACCGCTGGGTGACGTTCACCAGCATGGGGACGGCCGGCGACATCGCGTGGGCCGACGCCGTGGACCCAGCGGACAAGGCCGGTTACGCGCGCGCGTGGGTCGAGCGCGACGGCCTGAAAGCGCCGCCGAACGAACTCGAACTCAAGCCGGGACAGGAAATTTCCTTTGCGCGATTCGTCGCGGTCGGCACGTCGCCGTTGCAGGCGGTGGGGCTGGTGAAACAGTTTCGTGGTGAGGCCACCGGCCTCGTTTCCGCAACCGCCAAGGATGCCAGCGGAAAGGGAGTGACGACCGCCAAGCTGGTTGCGCGGTCGCTTGAGGGCGCAGGCACAACCAACCGTCTCGCCGCGTATCCAGATGCTCAGGGCGTCTTCGCCGTGCGTCTTCCGGTCGGCGACCAATTTCTGGAAGTCAGCGACCTTGGCCGCGAGGTCGCGAAGCAGCTCGTGCAAGTCAGCGCGAACGGCGAAATCAAGATTGAGGCGAAACTCTCCGCTCAATCCGCCATCGTCTTCGACATTCGCGGCGAGAACGGCCAGCCGCTTCCCTGCAAAGCCCAGTTCATCGGCGTCAACGGCACGAAGGTTCCCAGCCTCGGCCCGCAGAACCGCGCCGCTGGTTGCGTGGACCAGTATCACTCGGCGAACGGCCAGTTCCGCCAGCCGCTGCCGCCGGGCGATTACGAGGTCGTCGTCACGCGCGGCATCGAGTTCGGGCACTTGCGCCAGACCGTGAAGCTCGCCGCGGGCCAGACTGCGACGGTGAAGGGAGTTTTGAAACGGCTCGTGGACACGCGCGGCTGGGTGAGCGCGGACTATCACAACCACTCCACGCCCAGCGGCGACAACACCTGCGGCACCGACGACCGCCTCATCAACCTCGCCGCCGAGGGCGTCGAGTTCGTGCCGACCACGGAACACAACCGCTTTTACGACTGGCGTCCGCACATCGTCCGCCTTGGGCTGACGAACCATTTGCAGACCGTCTCCGGCGTCGAGCTGACCGGCAGCGGCGCGCACTTCAACTCGTTCCCGTTCGACCCCGTGCCGCTCGCGCAGGACGGCGGCGCACCCGTGTGGAGCACCGACCCGCGCATCACGGCGGCGACGTTGCGCGACTTCCAGAAGCCCGAGCCAGCACGGTGGATTCAAATCAACCATCCCGACATGGTCGCGAACTTCACCGACCGCGACGGAGACGGGCGCGCGGACGGCGGCTTCATCGGCCTGCCGCTGATGATTGATGGCGTCGAAGTCGAGAACTACAGCCCGAGCAGCATTCTCAGCGGCGTGCCGTTCGCCGTCGCCCGCGACACCAAGACCGGTCGCGACACAGTGCGTTCCCAGCGCGAGTTCGTCTGGCTCCAACTGCTGAACAAAGGCCACCGCTACGTCGGCGTGGCCGTGTGCGACGCGCATTCCGTCTATGGCAACGGCGTCGGCGGATGGCGGATGTATATGCCCAGCGCGAGCGACGAGCCGGCGCGCGTTGACTGGCGCGAAAACGTCCGCCACGCGAAGGAAGGCCGCAGCTACCTGACCACCGGGCCGTTCCTCCAGGTGCAGACCGACGACGGCACGCTGCCCGGAGGCACGGTGCGCGCGACCGGCGGTGTGAAGCTCAAGGTCCGTGTGCAATGCACCGACTGGATCGACATCGACCGCGTGCAGGTGCTGGTGAACGGCCGGCCGGAGCCGAAGCTGAACTTCTCGCGCGCGACGCACTCGACGTGGTTCGCGAACGGCGTGGTGAAGTTCGACCGCGTGATTGACGTGCCGCTCTCCGAGGACGCGCACCTCATCGTGGTGGCCGCGGGCGAGAACTTTGATTTGAAGACCGGCTACGGCACGAGCGCGCAGGCGAAACTCAAACCCATCGCCTACCACAACCCCATCTGGTCCGACGTGGACGGCAGCGGCTTCAAACCCAACGGCGACACGCTCGGCTTCCCGCTCACGACGAAGGTCACGCTCGACGAAGCCCGCGCCCTGATGGAGAAGCCCGCCGCTGCCAAGCCCGCCGTGGCGTCCGCGCCCGTGACAACCGAGCCGAAAGCCAAGGCGAAGAAGAAGTAGCGCAGCGCCGCTGGCACCAAGCCCAACTCCCACGTTGACCGGAGCAGTCTGGATGGTAGGTTCGCAGCGACACCTGACCCGCCATGAACACTGGCCATCATCCGCTCCGCTCTCGCCTCGCCGGCTTCACCCTCATCGAACTGCTCGTCGTCATCGCCATCATCGCGATTCTGGCCGGGATGCTCCTGCCCGCGCTGGCCGGGGCGAAGGAGAAATCCAAGCGCACACTCTGCCTCAACAACATGAAGCAGATGGGCCTGAGCATGAACATCTACGCGAGTGACAACACCGACCGTTACCCGGATGGCAAGCGGGACGACGGGAGCTACCACTCCACGTTCATCTCGGCGCAGACCTTCACGAACGCTTTCCTGCGCGCCGGTTTCCAGACCAACTCCCTCAACTGCCCGAACAAGAAGAATTGGATACAGTTCACGGCCGCCAACGGCTGGCGCATCGGCTATTACAACCTCTGGGGCTATCCTACTCAGAACGACACCCGCAGTCGCACCGGCACTTACACGGTGGCGCAGACGACTCCCTGGGACAGCCCGCGCTTCACGCACGACATCGGTCCGCATCACATCATCGGGGCTGACGTCACCGAGAAGGGCACTGCCAATCCGCAGCCTGGACAAGGCCCCACCTCCGCCTCGCACGGGCCGACCGGCCCAGTCAACAGCGCGCCTGGCCAGACGGTCGAGCCGGATCAGATTCGCACCGCCGGCGGCAATGTTGCCCTGCCGGACGGCTCCGCCCAGTGGCGCAAGACGAGTGACATGAAGTCCCGCTTTGTGAGGTGGACGGGAAATCCTGCGGCCGGCCAGACCACCATCGTCGGCTATTGGTGACCCCGGCGGGGCACGCCGCCGCACGCGCGCGCAGGCAGGAGCGCCTTTACCCAACCGATGCTTGCCAAAGCCGCGATGCTGGCAAACCTTCGCCGCGTGAAGAAGCATTGGCTCCCCATCACCCTCGTCCTCTGTTTCGCCCTGCTTGTTGCGCACGCGGCGCAAACACCCGCCGCCGCACCAGCGCCCGCGAAGCCAGCCGCCAAGGCCACGCCCGGCATGGACATCGCGCACACGGTCACCACCGTCACCGGCGTCGCCATCTCACCGCTGCTCGGGGCGGGCGCTTACGGGGCGTTCAAGTGGTGGAGGACCGAGGACAGCCAGCGCAAGAACTTGCCGTGGTTTGCGCAGATGTGGTTCTGGGGGCCCGCGCTGCTGCTCGTCGGAGCCGTCGCGCTCAAGGACACCGGCGGCGTGGTCATCCCGACCGCGCTGAAAAAGCCGTTCGATGTCGCCGAGGCGTTGGAGAACAAGGTCAGCGGCCTCGTCGCTGCCGGCGCGTTCGTGCCCATCGTCGCCAGCGTGTTCGGCTCGGACGCGGTGAAGGAAGCCGTCGCCGGCAACGCGATGTTCGCGTCGTTGGGCATCTCCGGGATCTTCAACGTCCTCATGGTTCCCTTCGCCATCATCGCCTTCGCCGTGGTCTGGCTCTCCGCGCACGCCATCAACATGCTCATCCTCATCAGCCCCTTCGCCACCGTTGACGCGGGGCTGAAGGCTTTCCGCACCTTCCTGCTTGGCACCGTCACCGTCACCGGCTTCGCGAATCCGATGGTGGGCCTGGTCTGGTCGCTCATCATTATCCTTGCGAGTTGGTTCCTTGCGGGCTGGGCATTCCGGCTGACTGTCTGCGGCACGCAGTTCATCTGGGACTACTTCACGTTCGGGCGCACGCGCTTCAAGCCCGATGCGAAGGGCAACGCAATGTTCCTTGCCCGGGAGATCAACACGGTTCCCATCCGCACCTACGGCACGCTCGCGCGCAACGACGCGTGCGAACTCGCCTTCACCTACCGCCCGTGGCTTGTGCTCGCGCCGCGCACCCTCACGATGCCGAAGGTCACCTACGCCGTGGGCAAGGGCGTCTTCCACAGCGAGATCGTCGAATTGAACGGCGAGGAACACACCGCCGTCTTCACGCTGCCGCCGCGCTACAGCACGCACGAGGAGTCGCTCTCGCGATGCTACGGCTGGGGCGCGACGACCGACGTGGGCATCATCGCCGGGCTGAAGTCCATCGGGCGATTCATCGGCGAGCTGTGCGGCTTCGGCGCAAAACCGGCGACGGCTTCATGAACTTCAACGCGCTCGATTTGAAATATTGTCGTCCACCGCGCGCCTTCTCCCTTCGCAGAGCGAGGGGAGAAGGTGGCCGAAGGCCGGATGAGGGGTGCGGTCGCCAACGCCGACGCAGTCAACCCCTCACCCCGGCCCTCTCCCCTTGCTCCGCAAAGGGAGAGGGAGAAGCTCCTGGCCAACCCGGATTTCAGCGACTGCTGCTAATTCTCGCCTTGCTCGCCGGCACGCTCACGGGCTGCAAGCCCGCCGACGACAAGGAGGAGCTGCTCTTCAAGTCCGATGAGCGCTACCTGCCGATGGTCGGCAAGCCCAGCCCGCCGCTCAAGTTCAAGGCCCTCGACGGCCGCGAAGTGGACCTCGACAAACTCAAGGGCAAGGTCGTCCTCCTCGACTTCTGGGCGACCTGGTGCCCGCCGTGCATCGAGGAAATCCCCCACGTCCGCGCAGCCTACGAGCGCTACAACAAGGAGGGCTTCGAGATCGTCGGCATCAGCTTCGACGCCGAGAAGCAGCGACTCGATGACGTGGTCAAGCGCGAGAACATCCGGTGGCCGCAATACTTCGATGGCGGCGGGCGCGACGCCGCGCCGGGCAAGACCTTCGGCATCCTGCACTGGCCGTCCATGTGGCTGCTCGACCGCAACGGCGTCATCCGCTACATCAGCGCCGGCGCGGGCATGGACCGCAAGATCGCCGCGTTGCTCAAGGAAACTGCAAACCCTGTGAACGCCGCACGCGGTGTCTTCGAGCACAAGGCCGCTCTCGACAAGAGCGGCGATGCTCCCGCCAAATCGGCAGGCACCGCACCATCCAAGCCCGCCGCACCCGGCGGCGCGACCTCGCCGCCCACCAACGCCTCCGCCAGCGCCACGCCGCCACCTGCGCCAGCGGCGCGCATCCCCACGACGAAGCTTGGCGACCACCCCATCGGCGTGAAGAGCATCTCCATCGGCACGAAGCGCAGCACCGCGTTGCTGCAAATCGGCCCGGCCACCTACACCGTCGCGCCCGGCATGGAACTGGTCTTCCCCTCCGGCGGCGCGCAGCTCAAGGCCCGCTGCACCGCGATTGACCGCAACGCGGTGGTGCTGGCCATCGAGGGCCAGACCGAGCCGCTTCGGCTGTTGCTGCCCTGAGCGTCCTCAGCGCGTCAGCGTGAAGGAATAGCCAGTGAGGGCGACCATCGCGGCCATCGCCAGATACAGCAACACCGACCGCATCCGGGCAGCGAGAAACAGTCTTCCCAAATCCTCCTCCAGTTTCAGCACAGCCATGAGCAGTTTGCCCTCGCGGGTATCGGCGGACTGCGCGGCGGCCATGCCGTCAGCGGTCGGCTCGGCCTCGTGGAAGGTCGCCTCCTGCCGGTTCAACAGTTCATCCAACTGCACGCGTTCCTCTCGGAGCCGCGCGAGACGCCGCTCCAGCTCGGTGCCCAGCGCAGAAAGATTTAGCGTGAGCAAGGCCGGTCTCGGACTGAACAGCTCGCGGCGCAACCGCTCCAACCGCTGCTGCCAGCGGGCCGCCTCGTTCATCCACGCCTCACGCGCGGTCTCGAAATGGTTTTCCTCGGCTGTGACGAGCGCGATAGCTTCCAGGTATTCTGGGTCCTCCTTGCGCAGCATCGTCTCCAGCTCTGCGGGCACTGCGCTGATGAACCGCACGCGCCGCGCACGCCACTCCGCCAGCACCGCCTCCCAACTTCGTGCCAGGACGAGCCGCTCGGCCCGTGCGCGGTCGTAGCGGATTTGCAGCCGGTCCAGCCATGCGAGCGAGTCTTCAAGCATGACCTGGTCGTGCGTGCGGAAACCCGCCGGCTCGGCGGCCACGAGCGCGACGGCCTCGTGCCACGCGAGTGGTTCGGCCTTCGTCAGCAGGACGTTCAAGCCTTTGTGCTGCGCGCGGGCGAACTGTCGGCGGCGCTCCTCGACCAGCGGCCAGACCGCGTCCGCGTGCGGGCTGAGGATCATCTGGTCGGCGAGCGTGCGGTTCACCGGCAGCTTGTGCGCGCGAAAGAAATCCCACGCGCCCCGGTGCCGGGCGGCGGCCTTCGTCAGCCAGTTGTCGCCGCGCAACTCCTCGACCCACTTGGGCAGCGAGCTTTCCAGCACGCCGACGGCGACGGACAATCCTTCCTCGCGGCCGACGAGCACATCGCGCGCGGCGACGTTGGTGCGCGGACCGACGATGTGGCGGCTGGCCAGCTCATCGAGGATCTTCTCCGCCTTCTCGCGCGAAACGCCAAGCCGGCGCTCGAACTGCATCGGGCTGGCGTGCTGCTCGGCGCGCACCAGCTCAATCGCGCGGCGCATGAGGTCAATGTCGTCACCGCTGGTGTCCTTCGCGTCCGGCACCACGCCGGGCTGTGAAAGGCGGAGCGTGGGCAGATGCTGGACGGCGGCGTTCACGGCGAGCCAGTCTGGCGTGATGACCGTGCCGCGAAGCACAAGTGGCAGCGTCGGGTCCATCGCCAGCAGCGCGGCGGCGAGCTTCTGGTCCTCGTCGAGCTTGCGGTCGGCGACTATCTCATCAAGGCGCGCGCCGAGATCGGCGTCGCGCAGGACGTTCTTCACCCACTCGCTGATGGAGCCGCGCGTGAGCCGGCGCATGGCGTCGTCCCAGTGCTCGACAAGGGCGACTGCGAGTTCAGCCGGGTCGCGGTAGTCACGCCCGGCGAATTTGTAAGGCTCCTTGCGCAGCGGGGCCTCGACTCCAGATTCGAGGCCGTAGTGGACGGGCAGGTCACGCTTGCCGGCCAGCCACGCCTCAACTTGCGCGAGGCCCCAGCGTTTGGCGTGGTCGCGCGTGAGCAGGCCGCGGATGAGCAACGACCAGTCAGGCGGCAGGTCAGCCGGGACTTCGACGCCGCGCGTGACGAGGACGAAGTTCACCGTGCGCTCGTCGAGTCCCGCGAAGGGATGCCTGCCCGTGAGCAGCTCCAGCAGGATGACGCCCACGCTCCACCAGTCGCTCGCGCGCGCGACGACGCCGGTCATCGCCTCCGGTGCGGCGTAGGAGGCGGTGCGGTTGGCGTTGCTGAGATGAAGCGAGAGGTCCGAGAGGCTGGAGATGCCGAAGTCCGCGAGGACGAGATCAAGCGGCTCGCGCACGCGGATGAGAATGTTGGCGGGCTTGAGGTCGCGGTGGATGATGTCGGCGGCGTGGACATCGGCGAGCGACTCGGCGAGTTCGGCCAGCACGGCGCGGAGGGCTTCGCCGGGCGCGGGGCCGGCGGGAAAAAGCTGCGCGAGCGAGCCGCAGGCGATGAACTCCTGCACCTCGAAGTGCCGGCCATCCACCTCGCCCGTGGCCAGCACGGTGACAACGGAGGAAAACTTGAGCCGGCGCACGGCCGTCTGAATCTCCGGCTTGGGCCGGATGCCGTAGCGGAAGAGTTTTAGCACGGCCTGCTCCTGCGAGCGCGGATGAGTGAGCATCCACAAGTCCGCCTCGGCAGAGGTGACCTGGATGGGCCGCGACAACTGCCACTCGCGGAACATCGCGCCTGGCGTGAGCGCCAGCGGGGCCGCGCCGGCCGCCGGCTGGCCACGCGACGTCAGCGGCCTCGGCAGGCCCGTGAACGCGGGCGAGACCTCGATGATGGTCTGGACCGATGCTGACGCGCCCGGGGCGTTCGGCTCAATGATGGTCTGGGCGGAGTTCACGCGTCACTCACTCGGCTCCTGCTCTTGCTCCTGAAGTGTGGACGGACAGGGAGAGAGCAGGATCAAGATCAGGGTTAGGAGCAGGAGGATTCAGGCTGTAGTTGCTCATGCGCCATGCTTGAGTCCCGGCTTCGCCTTCGCCCGCGACGCCGGGGCAGCCTGGTCCCGCTTCACCACGCGGACGGGATGGCTGCCGGCGGGCATCTGCATCTTGAACTTCGCGCTGAGTCCCCGCGCCGCCATCTTCTCGCGTATGCGCGCGTGGTCGGCGCACCATGCCTCCTCGCGTTCGTGGTCGCGGAGTCGCTGCTGCTCGGTCATTTCCTCCGAGTCGGAGTAGCGCACCATCGCCGTCTGGAGCATGGACAAGTCATTGTTCGCGACCACCTCGACCGCGTAGTCGGACTCGCCCGGCTTGCGGACGACCAGCTTGCCGGCCTGCACAAGGGCCGTCTCCATGCCTTCGTTCGTCTCGTAGCCCAGCTCGGTGAGGGATTCGAGAATCGCCCGGCGCTTGCGCTCGCGCTCGAGCCGGGCCAGCTCGCGCTGCTGCGTCTCGGCGAGGCGCTGCTTCCACGGCTCCAACGCGGTGATGCGTCCGGCGCGCCGAACTTCGCGGAGTTCCGCGACCACCGCGTCCACGGCGGTGCCGGCATAGGGCGCGGACTCGGCGAGCAATGCGTCCACCTCGGCGAGCCATTGCTCGACGGCGCGCAGGTCCTTGAGCCGGCGGCTGGCTTCGAGCACGAGGCTCTCGTAGAGCGTTCGGCGGCGCGGCACGTCCTCCTCCGCGCGGACGGTCTCGACGCGGCGCATGAGGTCGGCCCAGCCGCCCGTGTCCTGAAGCACGGCCATCTTGGCGAGCAGACCGTCGAGCTTCTGCAACACGCGGTCCTCGTCAGCATCCGCCGCCGCAGCAGCGGGCCGCGGATTCTTCGCGAGAAACTCCGCCAGCGAGACAGTGCGTGCTGCACCGAGGCCAAGCTTGTCAGCCATCAAGCGCTTCTGCACGGCGTTGATTTCGTCCTCCAAGGCGCGTTGCAGCGCGGCCATTGAGCGCGCGGCGGCGGCGAGCTGGCTCTCGGCGGCTTCGAGTTTTTCCACGCCATTGGCGCTCAGGTCAGCGGCGATGGAAGCCGGCGCGGACACGCTCGCGCAGGCTTCACGGGCGCGGGCCAGCAGCCGCTCGCGCTCGGCGGCCGGCCAGTCGCCGGGGATGGCGGACCTGGCGAAAGTCTCGATTCGCTCGGCATTGCGACGCAGCTCGCCGGCGCGTGTGGGCAGGGCGTGGAAGCGACGTTGCAGATCGGCGACGCGGCATTCGAGGCGGTTCTCGGCGGCGCGGCGCTGGTTGTCAATTCCGGCGATCTCGCTGGCCACCAGCGCGACGGCTGCATCGGCCTTGCCCTCCCTCGCGAGGTCGTCCGCCCGGTGCATGATGATGTCCACGGTGGATTGCAACGCTTCAGTCTCGATGCCCAGCCCGCGCATCCGGGTGAGCAGGCCGTCGAGATAATCGCGCTGCTGGCGCAGCGTCTCCAGCAGGCGGCGCTGTTCGAGGTAGTTGCTGGCGAGGTTTGCAAGGGCCACCGCGCCGAAAGCCGCAGCCCCGATCAGGATGGCGATGGGAATGAGCGCGGGAGCAATCGGCGCAACCACCACACACTTGGGTCCACTCATAGGCTTGTGGTGGCAGTATGTGGAAGGCCGGCAGGCGCGGCGAGTCCGATTTCCACCAGAGCCTTGGACTGCGGGCTACCGGTTTGTGAACAGCTCCCAATCGCCCGATTCTGCGAGAAGGCGCAGCGGCTTCCCGCGAGCGAGCGGGCGGGCATTCACGAGCGAGCCCTTGAACCCAACCACCAGCACGCGCTGCGGGCCGGCCAGCAGGTTGCCGAAGATGCGGTCGTCCTTGAGCACGCGGTCACCGAGGCGCACGCGGTTGCCGGGAAACGCGAAGGGCATCCGATGCTCAGGCAGGCCGGAGAAGTAAGGGGGTTGTTGCGCGCTGATCACCGGGTGTGCGTAGAAGGGCAGCCCTTGCGGGATGCGATGGCGGACGACGACGAGGTCGCCTTCCTGAAACTCGCGCTTCAAGGCGATGCCCAGCGGCTTGAGCGTCTGGTTGCTGCGCAGCTCCGTCTCCACAAGCGGCGTCAGCGCGACCACGACGAGGAGCGAGATGGCGGCAAGCCCGCACGCCCAGCGCACGCAGAGCGCCGCCGACCACTTGCGGCTTTCCCAGCCGACCACGACCAGCAGCAGCGTGGCGGCGAGCGGCGCGAACTTCACCCAAAGCTGGTCTTGGATTTTGAAGACAAACCAGCACGCGACCGGGAAGGCGATCAACGGCACCAGCGCGCCGGCGGGCAGGGCGCGCCACACCCAGCGCGGCAATGCTGTGGCAAGCGCGCTCTCTCCCTCACCCCGGCCCTCTCCCGCTGCGAGAGGGAGAACGGACCCCAGCTCCAATGACGTGAACCCTCTCCACCTCAGCGCCACGAGCGCGGCGAGCGCGGGGAACATCGGCAGGATGTAGTGCATCAGCTTCGCGCTGTTCACAGAGAAGAGCACGAACGTGACGCCGGCCCAGACGCTCAAGACCAGCCACGCCTCCTGCGTCCGCGCGTCGAGCGAACGCCAGTGCGCGCGCCGCCAGAGCCAGCCCAGCAGCAGCGTCCACGGCAGGAAGCCGCCGATCAGCACCGGCAGGAAAAACCAGAACGGCTGCGCGCGGTTCTTCGCCGCCGCCTGCATCGCGTGGCCGACGACCTGGCCCTTGACCATGAACTCGAACGAGTGCGGCACGCTCTCCCAGACCATCCAGAACCACGGCAGCGCGAGCGCGACGAACAGCGGCACGCCTGCAAGCGCTCCGAACAGAAGGACACTCAACCGTGGATTTGACGTGCAGCTCCGCCACCACAGGAACGCGCCGAAGGGGACCGAGGTGAAGTCCTCGGCCTTCGCTGCTGGGCGAACATCCCGCCGCCACCACAGCAGCGCGCCGAACGCGGCGAGGGGGATCACGAGCGCAATCGGGCCTTTCGTCAGCGCGCCCCCAGCCATCGCAGCCCACGCCGCGAGCTGCCAGCCGAAGCTCCGCCGCGCCGCGAGCGCGCGAGCATCGCCCGCCGGATCAGGCTCATCCTCCGTTCCGATCACTGCCTGCTGACCGCTGACCGCTGACCGCTGACCGCTCACGGCTGCCTGCTCTTCCAACGCATCCAAGCTCCGCCAGCTTCGCCAGAAGAAGTAGATCGCCCACGCGATGAACTGCGTGAGGAACATGTCCGTGGTCAGCATCCGCGCCATCACCCAGTAGAGCGCCGACGTGCCGAGGATGAGCACGCTCCAACGAGCGGCGGCTGCGCCAGCGACAGAGCGCACGAGCAGGAACGTCGCCCACGCCCCGCTGAGTCCCGCGAGCGCCAGGGGCAGGCGCGCGGCCCACTCGTTCACGCCGAAAACAGACAACGACGCGGCGACGGCCCAGTAGGTGAACGGCGGTTTGTCCAGATGCGGCACATACCAGATGTGCGGCACGAGCCAGTTGCCCGTCTCGACCATCTCGCGGGCGATCTCCGCGTAACGGCCCTCGTCAGGCTCGTTGAGCGAGCGCGTGCCGAGCAGGCCGAGGAAAAGCAGTGCGACCAGCGGCAGGAACCACCACGGCGAGCGTTGATCGGAGTCGGTGGGAGGCACGGTGAAAAGTGATTAGTGATTAGTAATGAGTCGGGCGGCGAGGGTGGCCACGGTCTGGACTAATCACTTCTCCGCCGCTCAGTTCAGCAGATGCTCGCGATAGAACAGTATCGTGGACAGAAACTGAAAGTCCGCGTTGCGCTTCTTCGCGAAGCCGTGGCCCTCGTCCTTGGCCATGAGATACCAGACCTTGCCGCCGGCGTCGCGGATGGCCTTGACCATCTGCTCTGACTCGGTGAGCGGCACGCGCGGGTCGTTCTTCCCCTGCACGACGAAGAGCGGCTTCTTGATGCGCGCGGCGTGGTTGGCGGGCGAGATGTGTTCGAGGAACTCCTTCATCTTCGGGTCACGCTCGTCTCCGTATTCCACGCGGCGGAGATCGCGGCGGTAGTCCTGCGTGTTGTTCAGGAAGGTGACGAAGTTCGAGATGCCCACCACGTCAATGCCGCACCGGAGGATGTCCGCATATTGAACCATGCAGGCCAGGCTCATGTAGCCGCCGTAGCTGCCGCCGGTCACCGCGATGCGGTTGCGGTCGAAGTCCGGCTGGCGTGCGATCCACGCGATGACTGCGGCGATGTCATGCACCGAGTCCTCGCGCTTGAAGCCGTTGTCCAGCGTGAGGAAGGTCTTCCCGTAGCCCGCCGAGCCGCGCACGTTGGGATACACGATGGCGACGCCCAGCTCGTTGAGGAAGTAGTTGTTCCTCGCCTGAAAGCCGGGCCGCGACTGGCCCTCCGGCCCGCCGTGGATGCTGATGATGGACGGGCGCGGGCCGGGAAACTTCTTCGGGTCGGGCCGATAGACGATCGCGCTGATGAGCAGGCCGTCGAAGCTGCTGAGTTTGAGAATCTCCGGCTCGGCGAAGGTCTCCGGGTTCAGGCCACCCGTCTCGCTCTCCGTCCAGCGCTCCAGCAATGCGGTCCTCACGTCGTAGGAATACACGTCCAGTGGCGACCTCGCGGAGCTGAGGTTGAAGGCGAGGTCTCGCGCGTTGGAATGCCATTCGAGGTTGCTCACGGTGCCGAGCGGGAGCTTGGGCTTGGGCAGCGCCTTGCCGTTCTTGGCGTCCATCAGGTTCAGCGTGCCGACGCCGGCCTCGTTCGTGACGAACGCGATGACCTTGCCATCGGGCGACTGCTCGAACTCCTCCACGTCCCACGAGATGCTGGCGGTCAGCGTCTTCTGCTCGCTGTTCTTCAGGTCAATGCGGATGAGCTGCTGGAACTCCGAGTCGTCGTCGGAGGTCGCGTAGATGGCCTTGCCGTCCTTGGCGAAACGCGCGTGGCCGTAGGAGACCTTGTCCTTGCCGGGGCGCGTGAGCTGCGAGCGCTTGCCGGTGCGGGCGTCCACGAGGTGGAGGTGGCTCTCGTTGATCGAGAGATATTGCAGCACGAGCAGAAGGCTGTCGTCGGGAGACCAGTCCAGCACGCCCCAGCCACCGCCGGAAAGCTCGGCGAGCAGCCGGTCGGACTTTGGGTCGGAGGGGTTGATGACGTAGATGTCGTTGTCCTTGCCGGTGCGGCGCGTGGAAGTGTAGGCGAGGTAAATGCCGTTGTTGGCGAAGCGCCCGCCGGTGTTCCGGGACTTGCCATCGGTGAGCAGCGTGGTCCGGCCGTCGTGAACATCGTGGCGGTAGAGCTGGTAGAATTCCCCGCCGCCGCTGTCCTGCGCGAAGACGATGTAGTCGCCGGCCTTGGGCCGGAAGCGGCCGGCCCCGACCGGCTCCGTGCCGAACGTGACCTGCTTGCGAGCGCCGCCGGGCGTGCTGACACGGTGGAGCTGCGGCGTGTCCGCGAAGCGCGTGGTGATGAGCATCTCGCGCCGGATGGGATGCCAGCTCTGGAACGCGGCGGCGCGGAACTCAAGGTAGCGCGACACGTCCCGGCGCAGCTCGGGCGTGATTACAGGCACGCCCTCGACGACGAGATTGTCCGGCACCTGCGCGGATGCGGTGAGGGCGAGGAGAACGAACGCGAGGCTCAACGACAGCTTCTTCATAACGCGCCCAGCGGTTTAGCAGAAACCGGCGCGGCGGCAAACGACTTTGCGCTGCTCGGCGGTCACGGACCGCCGCTACAGGGGCGCGCCGATGAGATCCTCCACCGAGCGCAGGAAGGAGGCGTCTTGGAAGCTGCCTTTGGTGAGAAACACGTCCACGCCGGCGCGCAGTCCACGCTGGCGGTCTTCCTCGCGTTCCTTGTAGGTGATCATCATCACCGGGAGCGCGCGCAGGAGCACGTCGGCCTTGATCAGCCGCGTCAGCTCGGAGCCGTCCATGCGCGGCATGTCCATGTCCGTGATGATGAGATCGAAGCGGCCCGTGCGCACGGCGTTCCAGCCGTCCATGCCGTCCACGGCGATCTCGACCTCGTAGCCGCGCTCGACGAGGAGCTTGCGCTCCAGCTCGCGCACGGTGAGCGAGTCGTCCACCACCAGCACGCGCTGGCGTTGCCGGGCCTTGCCGCCCGTGGGCAGCTCATGCCTCACACCTCCGGAAACTCCCGCTGACAAAATTCGTTCCGCCGAGCGCAGCACGTCGTCCACGTCCAGCACGAGGACCGGCGCGCCCTCCTCCATGAGCGCGCCCGCAGCGATGTCCTGCACCTTGCCGAGCTTCGGGTCGAGCGGCAGCACCACCAGCTCGCGCTCGCCTACGAAGCGGTCCACCAGCAGGCCGATGCACTGCTCGCGCTCGCCCAGCACGATGACCGGCAGGTCACCGTTCAAGCCCTGCGGCTCGCCGCGCCCGAGGACCTGGTGCGCCGTGACCAACGGCAGCCGCCGTCCTTCGTGGATCAAAGTCTCGCGGCCCTCCACCGTCTCCACCTCGGCGCGCCCGATCTTCAGCGTGCGGCTCACAGCGGTGAGTGGCACGGCATACGGCTCGCCCGCGATGTCCACCAGCAGCGCACGCACGACGGAGAGCGTGAGCGGCAACTGAAGTTGAAACCGCGTGCCTTCGCCGAACACCGAGGTCACGCGCACCGCGCCGCGCACGGTCTTGACGGTGTTGAGCACGATGTCCAGGCCCACGCCGCGGCCGGACATCTCGGTGACGTTGTCCTTCGTGGAGAAGCCCGGCAGAAAGAGAAACTCCAGCAGCTCCTGCTCGCTCAACCGCGCCGCCGTCTCCGCCGAGGTCAGGCCTTTGCGCACGACGGACTCGCGCAATCGGTGACTGTCCACGCCGCGCCCGTCATCGGAGATTGAGACGAGCAGCTTTCCATTGCTGTGGCGTGCTTCGAGCGCGAGCCGGCCGGTGCGGGGCTTGCCCTTGCTCACGCGGTCGTCGGGCAATTCGAGGCCGTGGTCGAGAGCGTTGCGCAGCATCTGCGTGATGAGTGGCTCGAGCTTCTCGAGGATGTCGCGGTCCACCTGCGTGTCCTCGCCGATGATGTCCAGCCGCGCCTCCTTGCCGAGCCGCTTGCACAGGTCCCGCACCATGCGCGGGAAGCCCTGGATGCCGTCGGCAAACGGCCGCATCCGGCACGAGAGCGCCGCGCCATACATGCGCCCGGAGATGTTCGAGGAGCGTCGGCCCAGCCCTTCGAGGTCCACCATCCGCTCACCGAGGAACTGGCGCGACTCGGTGACGCACGCCTGCAACGCGTGCAGCCGTCCGCGCAGCGTGTCGTTCAGAACCTCGTTGGGCAGCGCGTCGCGCACGTCGTCGAACGCGCTGCTCAGGTCCGTGAGCTGGCGCTTGAGCCGGAGCAATGTCTCGGAGAAGGGCCTCAGCCGCCGCGCCTCGACTTGCGATTCGCCGGCGAGCGCGAGCAGGCGGTTCAAGCTGTCCGCCGTGATGCGCAACGAGCGGTCCAGCTCGTCCTTTGTCGGCGCGGCCCCGGGCGACGACGAATCCTCGCCGGATGCGACGGCGTGCTTCGCCGGCCCGGAACTCTGCGGCGGCACGCCGCCGGACTGCGCGAATTTCTCCGCCTGTCCATGCACGTCCATCAGCGCGGCGACGCTCTTCAAAAAGCCGTCAATCTCCGGCGCCCGCTCGCCGCTCCACTTCTCCATCTCGGCCTCGGGCGTGTGCGCGATACGATCGAGCAGGTCCACGCCGTCGAGCATCATGTCCACCAGCAGCGTGGCGAAGGCGGTCTGGCCACGAAATTTTGGCGCAAGGTCCTCGCGGTCCAGCAGGCCGGCGACGGGCTTCTCGTGCAGCGGCACCGGGCTGTTCTGCGCGGTGACGAACGCGTCCTCCATCGCGTGCGCGACGCGGACGGCGACATCGAGGCCGACGATGCGGGCAGCGCCCTTGAGCGAGTGGGCGGCGCGCATGAGGCTTTCGAGCTGCTCGGGAGTCGCGGCCTTTTCCAACGCGAGCAGGCCGTCACTGAGCACGACCTTCTGGTTCTCGGCCTCGGCCTTGAAGAGGTCGAGCATCGAGAGGCTGCTCAGGTCGTCTGGAAGGGAGTTGCTCATGCGAGGCTCCGCTTGAGGGCGGCGAAAAGTTTTACCTCGTCAAGGCAGCAGACGCTCTGGCCGCGCCAGACCACGCGGCTGCGGCCCGCTGCGCCCAGGACCTGGTCGTCAAACGCAGGCTGCTGCGGACCCGTCGGCAGCACGAGATGCTGGACGCCGCGCACCTCGGTGACGGGGAAGGCGTAACGCTCGCCGCCGTGGCTCACGACGAGCATACGGCCGGCGGACTTGCCGGGAAGCGCGGTGCCAGTGCCGACGCCCTTCTCAACGCCAAGCAGCCGGCCGACGGAAACGCACGCGAGCAGCTCGCCGCGCACGTTCACGACGCCGAGCAGCACGCCCTCGCGCCGGTGCGGCAGCGTGTGGATGGGCCGCGACTCGCCGACCTCCTCCATCACGCCAATGCCCAGCGCGAGCCATTCGTCGCCGATCCGGAAGACGAGGAGCGGCGTGCCTGCCGCGCCGGTCGAGATCTTGGCCGCGAGGTGTTGCGTCCACTCGTGCCGGTAGCCGGCGGGCGGGCGGGAGTCGAGCAGGCGCAGCGCGGCGGCGGCATAGGTGGGACAGTTGCGGCAATGCAGGTGCGCCTTCAGCTCGCCGCACGAGCCGTTGCCCCAGACGCCGATGTGCTGCCAGCAATCGGTCATCGGCCGCGCCGAGTCGAGAGGCGCGGCGGGCGCGAGGTCCGGCGCGGCCGGTGGGGAAACAGCGGTCGCGGTGCGGCGGCGGGTCTTGAAATCAGACAGCATCGGCTTCGAGGGTCTGCGTGAAGTAATAGACCGCGAGCAGGTCGCGCAGCTCGGGCGTGAGGAGCTTGTCGAGCTGGAGCAGGCGGAGCCGCCCGCGCGGGTCGGGCGCGGCCAACCCATCTCCGACGGAAGTGAACTCGCCTAGGTTTTTCTGGGCCAGCTCGGTGGCGTGCTCGGCGATGAGGCCAAGCGGCTTTGTCACGCCGGGCTGCGGCTCATGCTTGAGAAGGATCACGCGCGTGCTGAGGCGAAGGTTCGAAGGGCGGCCCAGCGTTAGCAGGCAGAGGTCGAGCACCGGGACCGATTCGCCGCGATAGACGAACTCTCCGGCCGTGCCCGCCGGCGCGCCGACGATCTTCTGAAGCTCGACCATCGCGAGCACTTCCATCACCCGCGCGGCCTCCAGCGCGAAGCGGTCGGCGCCGACTTGGAAGACGAGGAAGAGCATGGGACGGAAAAGTATTTAGTGATTAGTCGTTAGTCGGCGTGCGGTGCGTTCTCACTCATCACTAATTACCAATCACGTTCCCCTCACCGGCTGCCGGGCAACTTGAAGCGCGCGACCCCTTCGCGCAGCGCGTAGGCGGTGCTCTTGAGCTGCTCGATGGCCTGGTTGGACTGTTCGAGCGACTGCGCGGTCTGCTGGACGGACTTGGTGAGCTGGGCCAGCGAGTCGCTGATCTGCTGGCCACCGGTGGCCTGCGATTGCATGCCGGAGTTGACCATGTCGAAACGCGGCGCGAGCGCCTGGACCTGCTGGATGATCTGCGCGAGCTGCGCGCTGACGGCCTGGACCTCCTTCACGCCGTTGATGACGTCCTGCTCGCGCTGGTCCATGCCCAGCGTGCTGGCGGACACGGCGGCCTGCATCTCCTTGACCATCTGCTCGATGTCGTAGGTGGCGACGGCGGTCTGGTCGGCGAGGCGGCGGATCTCGGTGGCGACCACGGAGAAGCCGCGTCCGTATTCGCCGGCCTTCTCGGCCTCGATGGCGGCGTTGAGCGAGAGAAGGTTCGTGCGGTCGGCGATCTTGGTGATGGCCGTGACGACCTGGTTGATGTTGGCGGCCTTCTCGTTCAGCACGCCGAGCTTGGACTGGATCAAGGTGGCGGAGCCTGTGAGCTGGGTCATGGTGTCGCGCATTCGGGCGAGACCTTCCTGGCCCTTGCCGGCGAGCGTGGCGGTGTCCTCGGCGACGGCGGTGGCGTCCTTCATCATGTTGACCAGCTCGAGGGAGGTGGCCGAAATCTCCTTCGCGGTCGCGCCGATCTCGGTGGCCGTTGCCGCGATCTCGTTGGCTGTCACCTGCTGCTGCTTGCCAGTGACGGAGATCTGGTTGACGGAGGTGTTGACCTGGAGGCCGGACTTCTGGACCTGCGAGACGATGTCCGTGAGGCTGCGCACCATCCGGTTGAGCGTGCGGAGCAGGCCGCCCATCTCGTCTGTGCGCTCCATGTTGGAGACGTTGACGGTGAGGTCTCCGCTGGCGATCTGACCGGCCACGGAGACGACGTCGTTGAGCGGCTTGTTGATGTCGCGGATGATCCAGCCGGCGACGAAGGCGACGAGCAGATACCCGACTGCGACCAGCGCGAGCGTCTTGCCGAAGTCCGCGTAGAAGGCATCCACGCGCTCCTTGAGCACGGTGGTGAGCGTGGCGGCCACATTGTCCTCGAGGCGCATCAGCGCGGTGGTCGCGCTGGTTAGCTTGGCGTTGAATTCCACGGCGGTGTCGGTGGCGCGGCTGTTTTCCACCGTGTCCTTGATGAGCCTGCGGGCCTCGTCCACGACGACACGGGCCGGCCGGCTCGCATCGCCCAGAGCGGACCTGAACTCCGGCCGCGCCTCCATCACCTGCTCGACCGAGTGGAACAGCGCGCCCTCGCCGCTCCTGAGCGCGTCCTCCAGCTTCTTTTGCAGCTCCGCCAGCAGCTTGAACTCCGCCTCCTGCTGTTGCAGATCAGCCGGCGACATCAAGTTGGTCGAGATGGGTCCACGCGTGGCCAGCCCGATGCCGATGGCGCGGGCGTCGGCCAGCGCACCGAGCAGCTCGGGGCCGCCCCACTGAAGCACGGACATGAGCCGGTAGCGCTCGCCTTCGGATTCATCACTCAGTTTCGAGCGGGTGCCTACGGTCTCCAGAAGCTTGCGTGCGCCGTTCACCAACTGGCTTCGGCTCTGAAAGAGCTGGCCGGGGCGGGCGCTGGCCTGCGGCTTCAGCGCGGCGTCAATCTCCGCCGCCAGGCTGTTCCACTCCGGAGTCACGTTCACCTGCTCGGACAGTTTTCCAACCACCGTCTCAGCGGCCAGGACAGCCTGCCGGACGGAAGGCTCCTGCTTCTTGAACAAGTCCATGAAGGCGCGGTTCGTGTTCGCCACGCCGTGGCCGAGGTCGCGGTAAACCTGAAGCTCGTGGATCACCTTGAGCAGGCGCGTCTGGATTTCCACCGCCGCCAGCTCCTCGCGCGTCCGCACCAGCTCGCGCGGGTGCTTGATGGCGAAGAACTCGTAGAAGAACACGGCTCCAAACGGCAGCGCGAACAGGACGCCGAGCACCGTGAGCTTCTGCCAGAATTTGAATCGTTTCATGGCCGGGCGGGATCAGGTCTTGAGGTTGAACCGGGCGGTGCGCTCCTGCATGCGGCGCGCGGCGGACTCGAAGTCGTCCACCGCGTCCCACGCCTGCCGTTGCGCGGCGGTCGTGGCACGGGAGAAATCGCCGAACTTGGTGGCGCTCTCGGAAATCTGCCGCGCGCCCTCGGTCTGCGCGCGCATGGTGGTGTTCACGGACTCGATCTGCGGCGTGATGGCCTGCACGTGCTGGAGCACGCGGTCGAGCTGCCCGCTGACCTGCTGCACGTCGCCCACGCCCTGGCGGACCTCGTCGGCGAACTTGTCCATGCCCATCACGCCGGAGGTCACGGCGGCCTGCATCTCGCGCACCATCTGCTCGATGTCCTCGGCGGCCACGGCCGTCTGGTCGGCGAGCCGCTGAATCTCCGTCGCGACGACTGCGAAGCCGCGGCCATACTCGCCGGCCTTCTCGGCCTCGATGGCGGCGTTGAGCGAGAGCAGGTTTGTCTGGTCGGCGACCTTTGCCATCGTGGTGATGACCTGGCTGATGTTGGCGGCCTTCTCGTTGAGGATGCCCAGCTTGGCGTTGATGCCGTCGGCGGCGTGGTGGATGGCCTGCATCGTCTGGCCCATGCGCGTGAGGCCGATGCGGCTGGAGTCCGTGAGCATCGCTGTCTGGTCTGCGACGATCGAGACGGAGTGGATCGTGCGGGCCAGCTCGGTGGATGTGTTCAACACGCGGCGCGCGGACGCGCCGAGGCCGGCGGCGAGGGACTCCATCTCCGCCATGCCCTGCTTGCTCGCGCCCAACGCCGCGCCGAGGCTGGTGTTGACCGTGAGCACGTCCCCGCCGGACTGGCGGAGCTGCGCGGCCAGCTCGGCCATCTCTGTGCCGAGGCGGTTGAGGCTCTCGGCCAGCACCGTGCATTCGTTGCGCTCGGGCAGTTGGATCGGCTCGCCCAGCACGCCGCTGCGCAGGCGGTCCAGACCCTGCCAAAGTGCCTGGATGGAATTCGCAAACGCCACTTCTGTCCGGCGCGCGAGGAAGGCACCAACTGCCACGAGGACGGCTGCCGCCAGCGCCGCAACGAAGGCGGTGGGGTGCCAGTCCAGCTCCGCCGGGCCGAGCCGCGCGGCGAGGTTCGCGAAGTCGTTGAACAGTTGCTCCTGCTTGCGCCGGGCTGGCAGATATTTCTCGGTGTATTCGCTCCGGGCTGCGGCCAGGTCCGTCGCGGCCAGCGTGAGCATCTTGTCCTCGATCACGTTCAGCTCGGCAGTGTCCTGCTCGCTGATCTTCTCAAGGGCGCGATACGCATCCC
>JBEBFV010000037.1:0-22804 GCA_040081795.1 Limisphaerales bacterium
AGTTTCACACCAAGCTCGCCTCGCGCTCCGAGGCCGTAGCCATCTGTGGCCGCAATGAAGCCAACCTCCGCCGCGCCCTCGAAGTCGCGCCCAACGCCCGCGTCTTCGCCGACGAACTCGAGCTCATCCACTCCGACCTCGACGCCGTGTGCATCTCCACACCGAACTTCAACCACGTCCCGCTCGCGCTGGAGACGCTCAAGGCCGGACGGCATCTCTTCCTCGAAAAGCCCTGCGGCATCACGCGCGCCGAGTGCCGCCTGCTGGAGAAGGCCGCCGCGCGCACCGACCGCGTGGTGATGATCGGCCACGAACTGCGCTACTCGCCGTTCTTCCAGAAGGTGAAATCGCTCGTGGACGCCGGGGACATCGGCCGCCCGCGCATGGTCTGGACGCGTGAGTTTCGCGGGCCGTTCCAGCCCAAGTCGCAGGACTGGATTCAGGACAAGCGCCGCTCCGGCGGGATGCTCGTGGACAAGAACTGCCACCAGTTCGACCTGATGAACTGGTGGGCCGGCGCGCGGCCCGTGCGCGTCGCGGCCTTCGGTGCGAACGCCGTCATGCGCGTCGTCGAGCCGGAGCACCAAGTCAACGATCACGCCACCGTCAGCTTCGACTACGACAACGGCACCGTCGGCTCGCTCCAGATTTGCCTCTTCGGCCGCGACTTCCCGCATGAGGACTTGGAGATGGGCGTCGTGGGCGAGGCCGGTTCTCTCCAGACACGCATCTCCACCGTGGACATTCTCCAGTGGAAACGTGGTTCCGGGCAGAAGGAGCCGCTCGTCCACCACATCGAATCACCCACCGGCGAAGGCTGGGGCAACCACCTCGGCTTCGACGAAATGCACGCCGCTTTCGTGGACGCCGTGCTGGACGGCAAGCGCCCGCTCACGACGGTCGCCGACTGCGTGGACGGCAGCCTCCTCGCCATCGCCGCCGAGGACAGCATCGCGCACGGGCACACGGTGGAGGTGTAGCTGCGCGTGCGGGCGACTCGCAGTCGCCGCGTGGATGATCCCTCACGGACGAGGCGGCGACTGCAAGTCACCGGCATTGCGTGCGAAGACCGTCAAGGTTCCGCCGCGAGAAGAGTAGTCTGACAGGCGACGGTAATTTCCGTGTTGATAGTCCGGCTCGATGGGCGGCGTCCCCTCCCAGCGAAAGATGACGAAGTCAAAGTCGCCCCTGCCTGCCGTATCGAGCGCGGCGCGCAGTGTCACCATCGCGTCGCTTGGATTCGCGACGGGCAGGTTGAACCCGTCCACCCACCAGTCCAGCCGCTGCAGAGTCATGCCGATGCCGTAGGAATGCGCGACGTTTGCAAGGGCGAAGCGGGCGTCGGGCTTGAGCTTGCGAAGGTCGGCGAGGCAATCGGTGTAGTCATACCACCGCTCGCCGGAGCCGCCCCAGACTGCGCGCTGCCCGGTGCGGTCCACGGGACTCAGCCATGCGTTTCCCGCGAGGAGGAGAAGCAGCGCCACCATCGCGGCCGTGCGGCGAGTCAGGAGCGCGCCGAGACCCTCCCACGCCAGCGCGAGCACAGCGGGAAGCAGCAGGAGGTTGAAGCGCGCGAGGCCGACCCAGCGCGGCTCTTCAACAAGGTGGAATATCCACATCCCGCCGAAGAGCACCCCGGCGGCGAGCAGTTGCGCCCAAGCCCGCCGACGCGCAAGCAGCCACACGCCCGCGAGTGCGGCCAGCCAGAGGAAGCCGAACTGCTCCACGACGCTGCGCGCGGATCCAAGCCAGATTTCGGCCGAGAGAAAGTTTTCAAAGTGCGGCTGGTAGGGGCGCGAGCCGTGCATTGCGCGGAGGAGGAGGTAGAGCATGCCCGGCCCAAGAGTGACAAAGGCAACTCGCGCCTCCGCCAGCAGCACGGCGACACTCCACTCGCGGCGCCGTGTCAGGAAGAATCCCCGCACCGCCGCCCGCGCGAGCCACAGGATGCCGACCGCGATGATGCCTGTGTCCTTGAGGAACCCCAGCGTGAGAGCCGACCACCACGCGTTGCCGCCGGTCAGTCGGTCCGGCGAAGCGAGCAGCCATCGCCGCCCATCTCGCACGAGCAGGACCAGCAGCGGAACCAGCGCGAGCTCCAGATACAGAAGCGTGCCGTGGTAGAGCAGCGTCGGCACGGTGGCCACAGCGAGCGCGCCCAACAGCGGCAGGACGGGCGCCGCCCTGCGCCATCGCTTCTCCTGCACGAGCACGACACCGAGCGCGAACACCGCGAGCACAGGCGTGAACCGCAGCACTTCAAAACCGAACAGGACTCCAGAGCCCCAGTTCGCGCGCGTCAGTTCCCACAGCCACGCGCTGAACCACGGCTGGCTGCCGGGATAGCGCAGCATCCGGTCTTGAAGGAACGCGTCTTCGAGCGCGACTGCGGAGTAAAGCCACGGCGCGCATGCGGCCAACGCCAGCCCCGCCATCGCCCACGTGCCTGCGACTTGCAGTCGCCGTCGGTTGCTTTGGGCGGCTCCCGACGGCGACTGCAACTCAGCAGCACGGCGCGTTGCCATCCAGACACCCGCGCCCAGCCATGCCAGCAGCAGCACCGAGAACCAAGCATGGCCAAGGAGTCCGCTGCCTAGCACGCGGCTCACAACGACAGACTTGAGGTGATAATGCTCGTCGCCACCGTAGGCGATGTCCGCCGTCCACGGGAGGAAGAACGCGCCGATAAGCAGCAACACCCAAGGCAACACGACACGCGCGCGCAATGCTGCCACACGCGCGAGCAGCGGTGGGGCGCTGGTGGATGCAGCCCGCACCCAGAGGCAGCCGAAGGCCAGAAGAGCCAGTTGCACGAGCGGGGACGCGGAACCCGAGGCGCCCGGAGTGCGGAGTGCAACAGAAGCGCACACCGGCGTCAGCAGAAACGTCGTTGCGAACAGCGCTGCCGCGAAGCCAGCGCACCCGAGCGACCATGACTTCGGCTGGAACACCCGGCACGCGAGCCAAAGCGTCGTGCCGAGGAAGAAAAACTTTGGAATGCTCCCTGGGCACAACACGTAGGCTGCGACGGTGGCGATGAGCCACCATGACTTACGCCGTTGCGCGTCGAGGGGCGTCGGGTCGGCGTCAGGAACAGCGGACGGCTTGCTCATGCGGCACAGGACGAGCGGGATCGAATCGTCATGATCACCTCTTCGGCTCCGCCAACTGCCGCAGGATTGACTCCCGCTCGCGACCGCCGAGCGGGATGTGCTGCAACCGGAGGAACAGCTCACGCGCTTCCGCAGGCTTCCGCGACGACTTGAGTTCGTCCGCCTTTCGCAACACCTCGGGCGCGAGAAGAATCCAATCCTTCTTCTTCGCCGCCTCGCGGGCCTGCTTGATCTCCGCCTCGTTCAGCCAGCCGCCGGACATGCCGGAGGCGAGCAGGTTCGTGACGTATTGGCGGTGCGGCAACGTCAGCGCGTGGCCCAGCTCATGGGCGGTGACGCGTGGGATTGGCTCATCAAGGCCACCCTCGACCGGGCGCAGGCTGGCGGTGTCTTTCACAAAGATTCCCAGCGCGTTGAAGTAAATGCCGTTGGGCCGGATTTGCTTGATGTAGAAGACGTGAAAGCAGTTCGTGATGAGCGTGTCCTTGGGCCGAAGCGCGAGCAGCGTGGCACGTTCATCCTCGCGGGCGTGCTCAACGTAGTTCGTCGAGTTCACGGCGGCTTCCACGCGCAGTGATTCTAGGTAGAAGGTGATTCCGGCCTGCGCCCAGATGCGGTTCACCTTGCCGAGGATGCGATCCGTGTCCTTCACAGTCAGCGTGGTGTGGATCGCCGGCTCGTTCGTGGCCGTGAGCAGGTGGATGCGCAGCGGAGCAAGGAGAAAGTCCGCGAAAGCGAAGCCGTTGGTGGTCTCCTGCGCCCGCGAGTTCAGCGTGGCGACGAGCAGCATCACGCAAGACGCAACACGCATCACGCGGTTCGGCAACAAGGGTTTCATCGCCGCGCAGTCTGCTCACCTCGACCTCGCGATGCCATTCCGAAATTGGCGGAAGCTCGGGTTCGACATCGCACGAACCTTGCCCTACAAGTCCGCCCAGCATGAGTTCCCGATTCAAAGTGGTTATCACGGATTTCGTCGGCGAACCGCTCGACGTGGAGCGCCGTATCCTCGGCGACCTCGCGGACATCACTGCGCTCGGTGCGAAGCACGAGGACGAGATGGCCGGTCGCATCGAGGACGCGGACGCGGTGATGGTTTATCACTTCCTCAAAGTCACCGAGGCCACCATTGCCCGGCTGCGGAACTGCAAGGTCATCATCCGCTGCGGTGCGGGCTTCGACAACGTGGACGGCGCGGCCTGTCGCGCACGCGGCATCGCCCTGTGCAATGTGCCGGATTACGGCTCGGAGGAAGTCGCCGACTCCGCGCTGGGCATGGCGCTCTCGCTGATGCGGGGGATTCACTTCCTGAACAGCCGGCTGCGGCGCGGACACGGCGCGTGGACTTACGAGCAGTTCAAGCCGGTGCACCGGCTGCGCGGGCGCGTGTTCGGCATTGTAGGAGTCGGCCGCATCGGCACGGCGGCGGCGCTGCGAGCGAAGGCGTTTGGCTTCGACGTGGTTTTCCACGATCCCTACGCGCCGGATGGCCGCGAGAAGGCGCTCGGCGTGCGGCGTGTGGAGTCACTTGCCGAACTGCTCGCTCAAAGCGATGTCGTGAGCCTGCACTGCCCGCTCACGCCGGAGACGCATCACCTGACGAACCGCGACACCATCGCGCAGATGCGGCCCGGGGCGTTCCTCGTGAACACCGCGCGCGGTGGCGTGGTAGAACCGCTCGCCGTGCTGGATGCTTTGGCGCGCGGGCACCTCGGCGGCGCTGGGCTGGACGTGCTGGAACAGGAGCCGCCTGCGGAGGATCATCCGTTGCTCCTCGCGTGGCGCGATCTGAAGCATCCCGCGCATGACCGGCTGATCCTGAACCCACACGCCGCGTTCTATTGCGAAGAGGGGTTGAACGACATGCGCGTGAAGGGCACCGAGAACGTGCGGCGTGTGCTGCTGGGCAATGCGCCGCGCAACGTAGTGAATTGAGTTTTGCCTGCGGATAACGCGGATGAACCAGCCTTCGGACAATCAGCGTCATCCGCGTTATCCGTGGGCGACTCTCCTTGGCAACTTTGAGTTTCCGGCGCAAGCCTGCCTTGGCTAGTCTGCTCCCGCACATGACAACCAACCCCGTCGCTCTCATCACCGGTGCCTCGCGCGGCATCGGGCGTGGCATCGCACTGGAGCTGGCGAAGGTGGGTCACGACCTCGTGGTGAACTTCTCCAGCAGCGCGGATGGCGCGCGGCAGACGGCGGCGGATTGCGTGGCAGCGGCGAAGACAGCGGGCAAAACTATCCGCGCCGAGATTTGCCAGGGCGACGTCGGCAAGGCCGCTGACCGCGAGCGGCTCATCGCCTTCACGCGCGAGCAGTTTGGCCGGATCGACCTGCTCGTGAACAACGCGGGGATCACGTCCATCGGGCGGCGGGACATCCTGGAGGCGCGGGAGGACGAGTTCGACGCGCTCATGGCCATCAACCTCAAGGGGCCTTACTTCCTCAGCCAGCTTGCGGCGAACTGGATGATTGAGGAGGCGAACTTTCAACTCTCAACTCTCAACTCTCAACCCGCCCGCTACCGTCCGAAGATCGTCATAGTCTCGTCCATCAGCGGCTACGCGGTCTCGACGAACCGCGGCGACTACTGCCTGGCCAAGGCCGCGCTCGGCATGATGACCAAGCTCTACGCCACGCGCCTCGCCGACCACGGCATCAACGTCTATGAAGTCTGCCCCGGCGTCATCGCCAGCGACATGACCGCGCCAGTGAAGGAGAAATACGACAAGCTTTTCGCCGACGGTCTCGCACCCATCCGCCGTTGGGGCACGCCCGAGGACGTGGGCCGCGCCATCAGCGCCATCGCGCTCGACTACCTGCCTTACAGCACGGGGGAGACGATTAACGTGGATGGCGGGTTCCATGTGCGACGGCTTTGAACCGTAATGCGTAATGCGTAAAACGTAAAAAGACACGGCCACCGGTTACGCGTTACGCATTACGTTTTACTCCCCATTCCCATGCCAACCAAAATCAACTCCAAGCTCACCCCGCAAAAGCTTCTGCCGAAAATCTCCCGCCTCTTCGAGCTTTCGGCGGAGAAAATCCTCGCCATCGAGAAGACGTGGAAGCCGGAGAACGGCACGCCGGTCTTCACGGTGAAGGGCAAATACACTTCGCGCGGATGGACGGAGTGGACGCAGGGCTTTCAGTTCGGGTCGGCGATCCTTCAGTTCGACGCCACGGGCGATGAGCGGTTCCTGCGCATCGGGCGCGAGGGCACACGGCGGCACATGGCGTCGCACGTCTCGCACGTCGGCGTGCATGACCACGGGTTCAACAACGTCTCGACCTACGGCAACCTGCTGCGGCTGATGCGCGAGGGCCGCATCCCGCAGGACGACCGCGAGCAGGACTTTTACGAACTCGCGCTCAAGGTCAGCGGAGCGGTGCAGGCGGCGCGGTGGACGAAGCTCGCAGATGGCACCGGCTTCATCCACAGCTTCAACGGCGCGCACTCGCTGTTCGTGGACACCATCCGCTCCTGCCGTTCGCTGGCGGTCGCGCACCAGCTTGGCCATGCGCTGATGGGCGAGCAGGACGCGAAGATTTCCTTGTTGCAACGGCTTGTGGGTCACGCGCTGAACACGGCGCGCTACAGTGTCTTCTACGGCGAATGCCGTGACGCCTACGACGTGCGTGGTCGCACGGTGCACGAGGCGGTGTTCAACGTGAAGAACGGCGAGTTTCGCTGTCCCAATTCCCAGCAAGGATACTCCCCGTTCAGCACTTGGACGCGCGGGCTGGCGTGGGCGGTATGCGGCTTCGCCGAACAGTTGGAGTTCGTGCGCTCATTGCCAGACGGCGAGATTGAAAGGCTCTTGGATGAGGATTGGGTTTCCTATGCCTTTAATCCAAGTTTTCTGAATCTGGATCGAGCAGTTCTCAAAGTAGAACCAGAAGAAAACAAAACGATGCGCAGAATAGCGTTGGCGTTCGTGGCCCGACTGGAACAAGCCGCCACCGCCACCGCCGACTTCTACCTCGCCAACTCCTGCGCCGACGGCATCCCGATGTGGGACACGGGCGCGCCGAACTTGCACCGGCTGCCCGCGAACTACCTGACCAAGCCCGCCGACCCGTTCAACGCCCACGAGCCGGTGGACAGTTCCGCCGCCGCCATCGCCGCGCAGGGTTTGATTCGCCTCGGCAATTACCTCATCGCGAAGGGCGACAAGAAGAACGGCGCGCGCTATCGGCAGGCGGGCTTGACCGTGGCGGACACGCTCTTCTCCGAGCCGTATCTCTCCACGAACGCGAAGCATCAGGGCCTCATCCTGCACTCGGTGTATCATCGCCCGAATGGCTGGGACTACATCGCGTCCGGCCAGAAGGTGCCCAATGGCGAAAGCTCCATGTGGGGCGATTACCACGCGCTCGAACTCGCGCTGCTCATCCAGCGCGAGGCGAAGGACCAACCGTATTTGACCTTCTTCGGTTGCGTGCCGCCGGCAAAGACAGCGAAGCAGTGACCCCCATCACACCATGAGCAATCCCCAGCAACGCATTCCACTGATGTCGTGGTGGACAATCTGGTTCGCCCTGCTCTCTGGGCTGTTCGTCATCTTCTTCGTGCTCGGCAACCAGCCGGGCAGCGCCGGCAACGCACAGACGAGCCAGATGTTTCTAGGGCTTGGCGTGCTTCAGGTCGTGGCCAGCGCAGTCGTGCGTTGGGTCTTGCTGCCCAAGGTGCAGGAGGCGGCGCGGGCGTTTCCGATGTTCGTCGTGGGGATGGCGTTGGCGGAGGGCGCGTGTTTCTTCGGCATCTTCCTCGTGCCGGCCTACAAGCAGGAGCTCTTCTTCGCGAGCATCCTGGGCGTCGCCCAGTTCGTGCCATTTTTCGCCAGCCGGTTTTACGAACCGCCGAAGCGGTGAGTTGCGGGAGCCTCCGGGAGGGACACGGGAGACGCGGGAAGGAAAACGCCCGCCCCACTACGCCATCAAGCCCGGGATCGGGCGGCCGTTGTAGAGCGAGAAGGGGCGGCCTTGTTCGTCGTGCCAGATCGTTTCCGAGGGCAGGCCGAGCGCGGAGTAAATCGTCGCGGCCAGGTTCTCCGGCGTCTGTGCATCGCTGGCAGGGTAGCCGCCGGTCTTGTCGGAGGAGCCTATGACGTGGCCGCCGCGCACGCCGCCGCCGGCGAACCACACAGTCTGCACCGCGCCCCAATGGTCGCGACCGGGCAGCTTCGATCCGGCGAGCGTGGACAGCTTCGGTGTGCGGCCGAATTCGCCAGCCATCACGATGAGCGTGCTGTCGAGCAGGCCGCGCGATTGCAGGTCGTCGAGCAGTGCGGACACGGCCTTGTCGGTCGGCGGGAAGAGGAAGTTCTTCAGGTTCGGGAACGCGGACTCGTGCGTATCCCAGGTCTCGTTGTTGCCCAAGTTGACCTGCACAAGGCTCACGCCGGCCTCGACGAGCCGCGCCGCAGTGAGCAATGACCAGCCGAAGGAGTTGCGCCCGTAGCGGTCTTGCAGGCGGGGGTCGGCCTTGGACAGGTCGAAGGCTTCGCCCGCCTTGCCTTGCGTGAGGAGGCCCACGGCCATCTGCCAGTAGCGGTCGCTGGCGCTGACTTCGGCGGAGGTCTCCAGGAAGGCGCGCTGGCGGTTGACTTCACCGACGAGGGCGAGTCGGTCGTTGAAGCGGCCGTTCGCGAGCCACTCGGGCAGGGTCAGATTCGGCGAGCGGAAGCCGAGGCCATCCTGCTGCTTCGCGCCTTGGTTATGATGGAAGAGGTATTCGGGATACGCGCCGTAGTTGATGGGGTTGTAAGGCGAGGCGTCGAGGAACCACGGATCTTTGCGTGCGCCGAGGATGCCGCCGAACTGGCCAGGGATTACGCGCCCGGTGCGATGGACGAGGCGTTCCGGCAACGCGATGGCGGGCGGGAGATTGTGGCGCGGGGGCAGCAGTGTGTTCGCAAGCGCGGCCATCGCGGGCCAGTCGGAGGACTTGGGCTTGTTCGGGTCGAATCCGGGCGGAATGTCCGCGCGGCCCGTGAGCATGATGTGATGGCTGGCGGAGTGGTCGTTGGACTTGTGCGTGAGCGAGCGGCAGAGCGCCCACTGCTCGCTGCGCTTGGCAAGCTCCGGCAAGTGCTCGCAAATGTGGAGACCCGGCGTGCGCGTGGGGATGGGCTTGAACTCGCCGCGAATCCCGATGGGGGCGTCGGGCTTCAGGTCGAAGCTGTCCAACTGCGACAGTCCGCCGGAGAGGAAGATGTAGATGACGGACTTGGCGCGGTGCGAACGCGGGGCGGCTGCGGCGGCGCGCAGGGGTGAAAGGTGATTCAAGCCAAGGCCGAGCAGGCCGATGGTGCCGGCCTGCACTGCGGCGCGTCGGGAGACGGGCGCGCGAAGCGGGTGGGCTAGCGGACTGGCGGGCGCGGGCATTGGGAAGTTGGATGCGGGCGAGCGAGGACGGATTCAACCCAGCATCGAGGTCGGCGTGGAGGCCTGGTTGAAAGTAAGAAAGGCGCGACTTGCGCCGCGCCCTTTGGTGTCTGTTGCATTGAGTTCGGCCTACGCGCCCATGCCGTCCTCGAAGGAGCCGGCGGCGGCGGGGAAGCACAGTTGGTTCTTCACGTAGCGGACGGCGTCGGCGGAGCAGTAGTCGAGGTCCTTGTGCGCGCTCTCGGCTTCGACGACGAGCGGGGCGGACTTCGTGCCCATCGCCGCCATGTAGCGCTGCGGGTAGCCGACGTGGATGAGCAGTTCGACGTAGCGGTGCATGTTCAAGTCGCCGCTCGCGAGGTCTGTGAACTGCATCGCGCGCTTGCCCCAGTCGGGCTGCATGGCGCGGAGCGGGAAGCCGCCGCGGACGACGAAGTTCTTCACATGCGCAGCCCAGATGCGGCTGCCGACCTTGAGGAAGCGGCTCTCCCAAGTCTCGCCTTCCCAGCAGTGGGACGGGTCGGCATTCACGCCGAGGGACTTGTCGCCGTCGCAGATGTCCACGAGCATGTTGAAGTCATCGGCGGTGCTGGCGGCGGTGCCGGGATGGATTTCGTGGCAGAGCTTGATGCCGAGTTCGTTGGCGTGCTTGCGGAGCTTGGCGGTCTTCTTCACGAAGCGCTCCTTGCCCTCGGCGAGCAAATCAAAGCCGCCGCCGGCCCAGAAGCCCCACGGATAGCCGGTCGCCAGTTCCCAGCCGAACGCCACGCCCCAGAACATCGGCATGATCTTCACGTTCAGCTCGGCGCTAAGGTCCATGAGCTTGAGCAGGTAGTTCTCGTGCCACTTCTCGATTTTGTCGGCGGGCAGCTTTGCCACGTCCGGCGCGATGAAGGGATTGCCGGACTTGGTGCCGGTCCACGCGCTGGTGTGGACCCAGAAGGGGCAGTGGGCGGAGATGCCGTCGAGCGTCATGCCGCGCGACTCGAAGGTGTCGCGGATTTCCTTCGCGGACTTGAAGAGCTTGCCGCCGTTGAGATGGTAGTTGCTCGGCTGGATGCCGGTCGCGCCGGCGGCCTTGGCGAAGTCGAGCACCTCGGCGAGGGACTTGCCGCCGTGCTGGGCGCATTCGAGGCTCGGGTGGTAAATAGGTTGGGCCATAACTGTTCTGTCGTAAGTTGGTTGCGCTGTCGCGCGAAGAAATAACAAACGCGTCGCACCGGACGCAATCGCAAACCCGCCGCCCACGCTGATTTCGTGCGAAATGGCGGTTGCAACGCTGCATCGCCGCCCTTATGGAAAGCCCGCCAGCCGGGCTGGCTTCGCTCATGACAGAGTTTTACGACACGCACGCGCACCTGGATTTCCCCGACTTCGCTGATGAACTGCCACAGCTCGTTGAGCGCGCGGCAGTGGCAGGCATCACACGGCTCGTCAGCATCGGGACCGATTTGGAGAGCAGCGGGCGGGCGGTGGTGCTGGCGGAGAAGTTTCCTTCCGTGTTCGCAGTCGTCGGCTGGCATCCGAATGACGCGGTGCGTGCGCCGGGGGATTTCCGTTCTGAGCTGCGCGTGCTCGCCCAGCATCCCAAGGTCGTCGCGATCGGCGAAACGGGCTTGGACTACTACCGGCTGCCCAGCGCGAGTGGCGGCAACGCGGCGGATGATGCGCACGTCAAGGTGCGGCAGGCGGAGGTATTTCAGCAGCAGCTTGAAGTCGCGGCCGAGCTCGGGCTGAACTGCGTCATCCACACGCGAGGCGAGTGTTTCGAGGAGACGCTGGCGATTCTCCAGCCGTTCGCCGGGCGCGTGCGCGGGGTGTTCCATTGCTTCGTCGGCACCCCGGAGCAGATGCGCCGCGTGCTGGCGCTGAACTCGCTCGTGAGCTTCACCGGCATCGTGACTTTCAAGAACGCGCAGACCGTGCGCGAGACTCTGGCGGCCACGCCGCTGGGCAGCTTCATGCTGGAGACGGACGCGCCGTTTCTCGCGCCGGTGCCGTATCGCGGAAAGCGCTGCGAGTCGGCCTACGTAAGGGAGATCGCGGCGGCGGTCGCGCAGGTGAAGGGCTGTTCGGTGGAGGAGTTGAGCACGGCGACATGCGCGACGGCTCGGGAGTTTTTCCCGAAGCTCAGATGAAGCCGAGTTGGATGCGAATCTGCCTCAGGCAAAGAACGCGAAGGACGCAAAGTGGAAAGCCGAGAACAATTCACCGTCTGACTTTCCCATTCTAGTGTTTCTCCTTTGCGCCCTTCGCGTCCATTGCGTGAGGCGACTCTCCTCCCCGACTTTCCTGATTTGCGCGGCGGGACGTTTGCCGTAGCCTCGCCGCGACGCTGATGAAACACCTTTCCGCATCGGGCCGCATCGCGCTCGGAGCCGGCCTCTTCTGCCTGCTCATGGGCGGGTTTGTGCTGGCGGGATGGTGGCTGGACATTGCGTTCCTCAAGGCGTTCCTCGCGCCGGCGGGCCACATGAAGGCCAACACGGCGCTGGGGTTCCTGCTCGCGGGGGCGGCGCTCACCTTGAACGCCTCGCCGAAACTCAACCGCTGGGAATGGTTTGTCGCGGCGGTGCTCGCGGCGCTGGTCACCTTGATCGGAGGTCTGACGCTCGGGGAATATCTCTTCAGCGCGAACCTCGGCATTGACGAACTGCTGGCCACCGACATTGACGGCGATGAACTCGCGCCGCCGGGCCGTATGTCGGTGAACGGCGCGATTGGCTTTCTGCTCGCGGGCCACGCGCTCACGCTCCTGAACGGCCAGCCGAGGAAGCCCCGTCGCCCGATGGCGGTGGGACTGCTCGCTTGCGTGCTGCTGGGGCTGGCGTTGTTCTCGTTGTCCGGACTCGCGTTCGATGTGCCGACGACCTACCGCTGGGAAGGCGCATCGCCGATGGCGCTGCGTTCCGCGCTTGGCTTCATGGCGCTGGCGGTGGGCCTGATGGTGCTGGCTCATGAGTGGGGACAGCGCGAGGGGTTGGCGTTGGTGCGGTGGCTGCCTCTGGCGGTGGGCACCAGCGCGCTGACCATCACGCTCCTGCTCTGGCAGGCGCTGCGCGTGCAGGAGGAGCGGCAGATTGACCGCATCGTGACGCAGCAGGTGCGCGAAGTGCGGCAGCTCATCCATGCCGAGGCGCAGAGCCGCGTGCTGGCGCTCACGCGTTTCGCGCGCCGATGGGAAATTCAGACTGTGCGGCGTCCGGCGGAATGGGATGTGGAGGCGCAACTCTATCTCAGCCACTACCCGGATTTGAAAGCCATCGGTTGGGTGGATTCAAACCTCACCGCCCGTATGGTGCTGCCGCGCGGGAGCCTCTCGTTCCTCGACACCAACGCCGCGCCCAGCCTGCGCCGCGAGGAGCTGCTGCGCGTCGCCCGCGACCGGCAGGATGTCTTCATCTCGCAGACGATGGACTCGGGCGGTGACCGCGTGTTCCTGGGCTTCGCGCCGATGGCGCGCGGGACAAACTTCTCCGGGCTCGTGGTCGGCCTGTTCAGCGTGAAGGGCCTCGTGGAGTCTGCACTCGGGCCGGTGAAGCGCGGACATTGGTTCAAGCTCGTCGAGGGCGGCCGCGAAATTTTCCGAAGCTCAATGACACCGGACGAGTTTGCCCGTCCGCTCCAGATGGAACTGCGGATACAGGACGTGCCGTGGACGCTGCGTGCCTGGCCGACGCGCGAGACGCTGGCGGAGTTGCGCACGCCGCTGGCCACGGTGGCGCTGGGCGGCGGCGCGACACTCGCCGGGCTGCTGGGCATCGCGACCTACCTCGCGCAAACCTCGCGCGCTCGCGAGCGGCAGCTTACTATCAGCAACCGCGCCCTCGAGGCCGAGGTCGCCGAACGCAAGGCGGCGCAGGAGCAGTTGCGCCAGAGCCAGCAACGACTGCAGGCGATCTTGGACAACAGCTTCGCGGTCATCTACCTGAAGGACTCCCAAGGCCGTTACCTCCTCATCAACCGCCGTTACGAAACCCTGTTCCACGTCCAGCGCGACGCGTTGCTGGGCAAGACCGACTACGACATCTTCCCCAGGCAGATGGCCGACGCCTTCCGCGCGAACGACGAGCGGGCGCTCAAGTCGAGCGATGCCCTCACCATCGAGGAGATTGCGCCGCAGGACGATGGCCTGCACACCTACGTCAGCATCAAATTTCCTCTGCGCGATGCGTCGGGCGAGCCTTACGGCGTCTGCGGAATCTCGACCGACATCACCGAGCGCAAGCGCGCCGAGTCGCAGCTCCGCACGAGCCACGCGGCGCTGGAGTTCGCCAATCACCGGCTGCGCGGCATCATCGAGGGCACTCACGACCGCATCGCCGCGCTGGACACACGCTACTGTTTCCTCACGTTCAATTCCGCCTACCGCGACGCCTTTCGCCGCGACTTCGGGAAGGACATCGCAGTCGGGATGAGGTTGTCCGACCCGCTCGCGCACGTGCCGGACGAGCAGGAGGAGCAACTCGTCGTCTGGGCGCGCGCGCTCCGGGGCGAGGTATTTACCGTGGCGCGCGCGATGAAGTCCGGCGACGAGCTCCGGCATTTTGAAATCAGCTTCAGCCCGATCCGTGACGAGCAAGGTGAACTTCTCGGCGCAGCGCAGCACATCCGCGACCTCACCGAGCGCCAGCGCGCCGAGGACGAGCGGGCGCGCCTTCTCGCGGAGGTCGCCAGCCGCAATGCTCTCTTGGAGGCCGCGAACAAGGAGCTCGAATCCTTCTCCTACTCCGTGTCGCACGATCTCCGCGCGCCGCTGCGGCACATTGACGGCTTCGCAGGACTCTTGCAGCGCACGAGCACGGCCAAGCTCGACGAGAAGGAACAGCGTTATCTCACACTCATCACCGAGTCGGCCAAGCGCATGGGCCGGCTCATTGACGACCTGCTGGACTTCTCCCGGATGGGTCGCGCCGAGATGCGCAGCGACACGGTGGACATGAGCGCACTTGTGCAAACCGTGCTGCGCGAGCTGGAGCCGGACACGGGGGGCCGCGTCATCGAGTGGCGCGTCAGCCAGCTGCCGGCCGTGCAAGGCGATGCGTCCCTGTTGCGGCAGGTGTGGACCAATCTGATTTCCAACGCGGTCAAATACTCGCGTCCCCGCGCGCGCGCCGTCATCGAGGTTGGCTGCGAAAGGGACAAGCCAAACGAAAGCATCTTCTTCGTCCGCGACAACGGCGTCGGCTTCGAGATGAAATATGCCGACCATCTCTTCGGCGTGTTCCAGCGGCTGCACCGCCCGGAGGACTTCGAGGGCACGGGCATCGGCCTTGCGAACGTCCGGCGCATCATCGCGCGACACGGCGGGCGCACCTGGGCGGAGGGCCAGCCGGACGCAGGCGCGACGGTGTGGTTCACCCTTCCGAAATCCACGGCGGCAAATGACCTGAAAACTTCCGGCGTCACCACGTCCGATGATCACCCATCCAACTGACATGGCCTCGGCACTCAAACGCATCCTGCTCGCGGAGGACAACCCCAACGACGCCGAACTTGCGCTCTGCGCGCTGGACGAGCACCGCCTCGCGCACGAGGTCATGCTGGTGCGCGATGGCGCTGAGGCGCTCGACTATTTGTTCCGTCGCGGCGCGCACGCGGATCGCCCGGCGGGACACCCGGTCGTCGCATTTCTCGACCTGAAAATGCCGCGCGTGGACGGGATCTCGCTGTTGCGGCAGATGAAGGCCGACCCGGAGCTGCGCACCATCCCGGTCGTCATGCTCACGTCGTCGCGCGAGGAATCCGACCTCGCACAGAGCTACCAGGCCGGCGCGAACGCCTACGTGGTCAAGCCGGTGGACTTCCAGCAATACCTCGATGCGGTGAAGCAGCTCGGCCGTTTCTGGGCGCACATCAACGAGCCGCCGCCGGCGCGTGCCCAGTCGGACGCGTGAAGATCCCCGCCTGCCGCCACGCCAGCGGACACTTTCTCGCCCCGCTCGCGCTCATGGCCCTCGCGCTCTCAGCGTTCGCCCAGCCGCGCGTCGTCATCAACGAAATCCATTTCGAGCCAGCCGACAAGAAGTCGCTTGAGTTCGTTGAGTTGCACAACGCGGGAACGGACGAGGCGCACTTGGGCGGCTGGCTGATCGGCAAGTTCCGCTTTAACCCGACGAACTCGCTCGCGCCCGGCGGCTTCGCGGTTGTCGCGGCGGACCCGGTGGCATTTCAGAAGGCTTTTGGTTTCGCGCCGCTTGGCCCTCTCGTCGGCAGGCTGAAGAACGAGGGCGAGCGCGTGGCCTTGCGGGATGCGGGCGGGCGCGTGGTGGACGAGGTCCGCTATGGCGTCGGCTTCCCGTGGCCGGCGGCCACGATGAGCGCGGGATCATCGCTGGAGCGTGTGCATCCGGGACTGCCCGCGACGTATGCAAGCTCGTGGCGCGCGTCGGGCTTCCGCGTGGACGGAAGCGTGGGGAACAAGTCGCCAACGCCCGGCAAGACCAACTCGGTCTTCTCCATCACATCGCCACCCGCCGTCGAAACCGTCGCGCACACACCGCTGCAACCGCGTTCCGGCGAGGCGGTCACCGTGACCGTGCGCATCGGCGAGCCGCGCGGCTTCGGGAGCGCGAAGCTGCTGGTGCAAGTCGTCGAGCCGGGCAGCTACGTCCGCAAGAGCGACCCGGCGTATGAGCAAGGCTGGCAGGAGTTCGCGTTGCACGATGACGGGAAGGACGGCGATGCGCGCGCGCAGGACAACACCTTCAGCGCCGTTGTGCCGGGAGAATTTCAGAAGCATCGCCGGCTGCTCCGCTACCGCGTGGTCTTCACGGAGACCTCCGGGCTTACCGTCCGGCTTCCCCACGCCGATGACGAATCGCCGAACTTCGCGTGGTTCTGCTACGACGGCGTGCCTGCGTGGACGGGCGCGAGCCAGCCCGGCAAGACGCCACCGCTTCAGTTCTCCAGCGAGTTCCTCACGACGCTCCCGGTGTATCACCTCCTCGCGCGGCACGACGATGTTGAGCGCAGCCAGTGGGACGGCGGCTACAACAAGCGTCGTCTCTTTGGCACGTTCGTCTGCGACGGCCAGGTCTTCGACCACGTGCAGTTTCAGAATCGCGGCCAGGCCAGCACCTACGTCAGCGGCAAGACCAAGTGGGGCATTCACTTCGCGCGCACGCACGAGTTCACGCCGAAGAATCACTGGGGCGAACCCTACGTGCGCCCGTGGGATCACCTGAACTTGAGCGGCTGCGCGAGCCCGTGGGTGCAGGTCAACCGCGGCATGGCCGGCATGGACGAGGCCGTTTCCTTCCGCGGGTATCATCTGGCCGGCGTGCCGAGTCCCGCAACGCACTGGCTGCACTGGCGGGTAATCTCGCGTGCGGAGGAGGCCAGCACGAAGAACCAATACGATGGCGACCTCTGGGGGCTTTACATGGTGGTGCAGGACCCGGACGGTCCTTGGCTGAAGGAGCGTGGGCTGCCCGATGGAAACACCTTCAGCCCCGAGACGGGTAAGAAACATCTCGCCGCCGCGTTGCCCAAGGACGGCTCGGACTTCAACCAGTTCATGCACGGCTCCCGCACGACAAAGTCCGAGCAATGGTGGCGGGAGAACTTGAACCTCCCCGACTACTACAGCTTCCACGCGGTCAACCGCATCGTGTCGAACGTGGACCTCCGCCACGGGGCGAACCACTTCCTTTACCACTCGCCGCGCGCCGGCTGGTCGCCCGTGCCATGGGACCTCGACATGATGTTCATCCCGAAGACGCACTGGCCGGGCATCGTGGACCAGACGCGTTGCCTGGAATTGCCGGCGCTGCGTTTGGAATACCAAAACCGTGCCCGCGAGATCCTCGACCTGTTCTGCTCCGACGCGACACCGATGGGCGGACAAGTCGGGCAGCTCGTAGAGGAACTCGCGCGTGCCATCAGGCCCGCCGGGCAGGGCCGCACATGGGCCGAGTTGGATATGGCGATGTGGAACCACCACCCGCGCACGAGCGACAAGGGCGCGTTCTATCGCAACCCCTATTCGCAGGGCATGATGGGCGGCGAGTTCAAGCGCACGCTTGCCACGCCGGACTTCAACGGTTCTTGCAAGCTCATCGTGGACTTCTGCACCGACACGCGGACGAACCGGAACTATGCGCCCAACGACGGGAACATCCTCGGCTACGGCTTCGGCCATCTCTGGTGGGAATCACGCGACCCGCAAATCCCCGAGCGCCCCGTCATCCGTCATCTGGGCAGCGAGAAGAAGGGTGCGCATCTCTTCCAGATCACCCCTTTCACAACGCCCGTCGCCACGAACCATTTCGCGGCGGTGCAATGGCGAGTCGGTCGCAGCACCGCTCCCGGCCAGCCGGGTTACCGGGATGGCCAGCCGTGGCATTACGAGATCGAGCCGCACTGGGACAGCGGCGAGCAGCTCCGCAGCGAACCGCAGATAAAGTTGCCGAAGGAAGCGTTTGCCGACGCCGGACTCCTGCGCATCCGCGCCCGCTACCGCGACCAGACAGGCCGCTGGAGCCACTGGAGCGAGCCGGTGCAGTTGAGTGTGCGGTGACTGCCTTCGCGTGCTTGGTTGCGGCACGCAGCAGATGGCAGAATCAGCCTCGCGAACTACGCCTGCCAGACGATTCTCCCGCCCACCACTGTTGCGGCCGGCCGGCCCTTGAGCGTCCAGCCGTAGAACGGATTGTTCTGCGACTTGCTCGCGGTGTCCTTGCGCTCGAAGATCCACTCGCGGTCGGGGTCGAAGATGGTTATGTCCGCGTCCGCGCCGGGGCTGAGGGTGCCTTTCTTGAGGCGCAGCAGCTTGGCGGGGGCGATGGTGTATTTCTCGATGACGGCGGCGAGGCTCAGGCGCTTGGCGTGGTAAAGCTGCATGAGGGCGAGCGCGAGTTCGTTCTCCAGGCCGGTGATGCCGAAGGGCGCGTAGTCGAACTCGACTTCCTTCTCGTAATTGCAGTGCGGCGCGTGGTCGCTGGCGAGGATTCCCAAGGTGCCGTCGGCCAGCGCCTCCAGAATCGCCTCGCGGTCGGCGGCGGAGCGCAGCGGCGGGTTCATCTTGAAGTTCGTGTCGTAGGCCGGCCACGTCGGGCGCGCGTAGCCGCCTTCGTGATAGCCGAAGATGGCTTTTCCGTCGGCGGCCCAGAACTTCTCGCTGCCGGCAATCGCCGCGTCCGTGAGCGTGAAATGGTGGCAGCACGCCTCGCCGGAGATGGGCACGCCGCGCGACTTGGCCTCGCGCAGCAATCGCACGCTGCCGGCGGTGCCGAGATGCTGGCAGTGGACGTGCGCGCCGGTGAGTTCCGCGAGCAGGATGTTCCGCGCGACAATCGCGTCCTCGCCCGCCGCCGGCCAGCCGCGCAGGCCCAGCACCGTGCTCCAGTAGCCCTCGTGCATCACGCCGTCGGTCACGAGCGCGTAGTCCTGGCAGTGATCCATGATGGGCAGGTCGAACATCTTCGCGTATTCGAGCGCGCGGCGCATCAGCTCGTTGTTCTGCACGCAATGGCCGTCGTCGGTGATCGCCACCACGCCCGCGCCCTTGAGCGAGCCGGTGGGCGCAAGCTCCTCGCCCGCGATGCCCTTGGTGATGGCTCCGGTGACATAGACGTTCACCATCGCGTCGCGCGCGGCCTTCTCGCGCACGAGGGCGACCTGCCCAGCGTTGTCGATCGAGGGCGACGTGTTTGGCATGCACACGATGCTGGTGAAGCCACCGCGAGCCGCCGCCTTCGTGCCCGTCGCCAGTGTCTCCTTCGCCGACTGTCCCGGCTCGCGCAGATGCACGTGCAAGTCAATCAAGCCGGGACAAACCACCTTGCCGCGCGCGTCGAGTTCCTCGGTGACGATGCCGGTGGGAATCTTCTGCCGCGCGTCCTTGCCCACGACGGCGATTTCCCCGTCGAGCACCAACACGTCGGCAAGCGTGTCGAGTTTGTTGGCGGGGTCAATCACACGGCCACCGGCGACGAGGAGCGCTTTCATGCGGCGCGGAGGTTAGCCGCCGGTGAATTGACAGGGCAAGCCCGGTCGGTAGAGTCGCTGCGGAATGCGGGTGTAGCTCAATGGTAGAGCGCTAGTCTTCCAAACTAGTTACGAGGGTTCGATTCCCTTCACCCGCTCCAGGTCGCGCGAGTAGCTCAACTGGATAGAGCGTCGGTCTCCGAAGCCGAAGGTTGTGGGTTCGACCCCCGCCTCGCGCACCACCTCTTCAGGAGACTCCCCGGATGCGGCCAGCCGCGCGCAGATTCACGGGCATGGTCAGGGCGCCGGCGCGGGCTTGAAGCCGGGATTGGGTGTAGGGAGGGCGGCGCCGACCTGCTTGCGCCAGTCGTCAAGCTGCCGGCGCAACTGCCCCGCCACTTCGGGCCGGGCTTGTGCCAGGTTGGCAGCCTCGCCGGGGTCTTGCTTCAAATTGAACAGCTCGACGTGCCGGTCTTCGAGGAACTCGATCAGCTTCCAATCGCCAGCCCGCACCGCGCTCGCCGGGGTGGACGGCGGGGCATGGTAATAGTGGGGGTAGTGGAAGTAGAGGGCTTCCCGGCCCAGACTGGCCTTGGGTTGGCGCAAGAGCGGGGCGAGGTCCAGGCCGTCCGGAACGCTTCCGGGCGGGACGCCGAGTCCCGCGGCCGCGGCCAAGGTGTGGAAGAGGTCGGTCAGGAGGACCGGCTCGTCACACAGCGCGCCGGCCGTGGTGACGCCCGGCCACTTCACCAGGAGCGGCACACGCAGGCCGCCTTCGTAGAGCGTGCCCTTGCCAGAGCGCAGGGGCGAATTGTCCGTCACGGGCAGCGCCCGGCCTTCATGTGAGGAGTTGCCAATGTAACCGCCGTTGTCGCTGGTGAAGATCATCACCGTGTCCTGGTCGAGGCCGCGTTCCTTCAGGCGCGCCCGCACACGGCCCACGCTGGAGTCGAGGCTGCGGACCATCGCAGCGTATGCGGGATGCTGGTGCTTCTGGCCGGGGCGGAGCCGGGCCTGGAAATGCGCCACGTCGGCGGGCCGGGCCTCGATGGGTGTGTGTGGCGCGTGGTGGGCAAGATAGAGAAAGAAAGGGCGGCGCTGTGCGGCCGCGTGGTCCACCACGCGCAGGGCCTCGTCGGTGAGGCGGTCGGTGAGATACTCACCGGGCTGGCCAAACTCCAGGTGGGGCACGTAGCGGAACTCTCCCCCAAAGCGTCCCGCGCCGCGATAGGGCCAGAAGAATGTGTGCGGCGCACCCCAGTGGGTGCCGCCGATGCTGAGGTCGAAGCCATGCGTCTCCGGCGCGTGGCTCGCCGCGCCCAAGTGCCACTTGCCGACGAGCGCGGTGAGGTAACCGGCACCTTGCAGGTGTTTCGCCAGCGTGGTCTCGCCGTGAGGCAGGTCATGGAGTGAACGGGCCTGGAGCAGTTTCCGATTTGCCGGCCCCTTGAGGGAGCCTTCGGCCCAGATGGTGATGTTCAACCGCGCGGGGGCCTTGCCCGTGAGCAGGGCGGCGCGCGTGGGAGAGCACACCGGCGACGGCGCATAGGCATGGCTGAAGCGCACGCTTTCGCGCGCCAGTTGGTCCAGGTGCGGCGTCTCGTGCAGGTCCGCGCCGTAGCACGCGAGGTCGGCCCAGCCGAGGTCGTCCGCGAGGATGAGGACGATGTTGGGCCGCTTGGGAGACGCGGCGCCGGCGACAAGCCCGCCAGCCACGAAGAGCGAGAGAACGGCGGTCAGCCACGGGCGGAATCGTTGATGGAAGGAGGCGTTCATGGCGGCGGCGCGGGCCGGCCGGAGGCCAGCGCAAAGTCCGCGCCAGAACGAGCGCTGAGGTGCTGGTCGAACCAGTCCGCGAAGAGGAGAAGGTCGAGGATCATCGTCAGCCAGCCGTGGCGTTTCTCGGGCCGCAGGTCGAGGCGAACTTCAAGGCCCACGCCCCGTGCCTGCTGCACGAAGCGCTCCGACTGGTCCAGCGGCACCAGCGTGTCCGCGGTGCCGTGGATGATGAAGGTCGGCGGCAGTTGCGGACCGACGTGATAGATGGGGGAAATCTCACGCCCGAGCACCTGCCATTCCGCGCGCTCCGCCCCGCGCTCGCCGAAGCCGCGCCGGTAACTCTTCGGCGGCCCGCCATCCCCGAGGTTCTCGGTGGAGTTGCCCAAGTTCAGCAGGTCCGTCACCGGGAAGAAGACCGCCGCGCATTGCACGGCGCTGGACTCGCGGTCCACGGCATCCGCGGCGTCCGGGTTGCCGGGGCCGCCCCGCGTGGCGAGGTGCAGTGCCAGATGGCCGCCGGAGCTTCCGCCGGCCACGGCCACCCGGGCCGGGTCTATGCCGTAGTCCCGCGCATGATGCCGGATGAAGCGCACGGCGCGGTGGACATCCTCCGTGATGTCCTGGATGAGACACTTGGGCTGCGAAATGTGTCGCACGGCGAAGACGGTGTAGCCCCGCCGGAGGAACGGCGCGAACAGGTAGGGCCGCACCGAGCCGGAACCAGATTTCCAACTGCCGCTGATGAGGACCACGACGCTCGCACCGCCCGGCGAAGGCGGACGGAACACATCCAGAAGCAGCGGTTCCCCCGCGCGCTGGCCGTAGGCCACGCTGGCGAGGTGCTCGTGAGGCGCACGAAACCACCACCAATAGCCGGCGCCGACCGTGAGCGCGACCACCGCGAGGATGGCCAGCACCGGCCGAACCATCCGTCGCAGCCATGGCTTCACCCTGATCATGCCTAAAAGACTATCCGGGCCGCGGTGCAATCGCCAAGCCGCAAGCGGGCGGGCTGATGAGAATCGCCACTCTTCACAAGCGGAGATGAATGCGCTGCCGTTCGAGCGTCCGCACCAGAAGCCAGCAGAGCCACAGGAAAAGCGCGAGCGCGGCCAGGACAAACGCCCCGGGAGCATCGCGTGGCACCAAGGGCTTGAGCGCCCCTGCGGCCAGGTCATGAATCAGGTAGCCCGCCAAGGCATTGGTGCCGAAGGTGGCCAGCACCGCGGCCTGCCACTTCCGCTGGTCACAAGCCCACACAAACCCGGCCAGCACCGCGAGGGCAAAGCCCGTGGCGAAGACCAAGTAGGAGACGCTGCCGGCCCGCTGACTCATCGTCCAGAGGTTGATCGGGCGCGACGGCGGGATGAACGGCGGCTCCACGAGGACGCCGGTCACGACCGTTCCCGCTGGCAGTTGCGGCCCGAGATTCACCGCCCCCAGAGGCGTTTGGAGGTTGAGGCACGAAATCGCGTAGCCGATCCCCATCAGCGCCGCGCCCCAGGCCAGCAGCCGCGCGGTCGGAGTGCGACTTTCGGCGGCGGTCAGCAGGTCACAGGCGAAGGAGCCGGCAATCAGCGGAATGG
>JBEBFV010000371.1:0-6471 GCA_040081795.1 Limisphaerales bacterium
CTCGAAGACGCCTGGCGCTGGGAGTTCAAGTTCCTCCGCCGCATCTTCGAGGACGACCCGAGCTTCGCGCTCACCGCGTTTCTCTCGCGCGGCGACAGCGCGTTCGTGCAGCTCGCCGAGCCGGACCGGCGCACGAAGGTGACGGGCTTCCCGCAGTCGCGCGCGGAGCTGGCGGGCTTCGACACGCTCGTGCTCGGCAGCGCGGACCCGCGCCGCTGGCCGCAGGGCTTCGCGAACGTCCTACGGCAACTCGTCGAGGAGGACGGCAAGTCGCTCATCGTCATCGGCGGGCCGAACCTCGCGCAGATGGCGGCGCACCCGGCGCTGGCGGCGTTGCTGCCGGTGCAGTTGTCGCCCGAGTCCACTGCGCCCGTGCCTGGTCCGGTGCCGGTGCGCGTGACCGCCGAGGGTTTGGCCACGCCCTTCTTCGCCGCGCCCACCGGCGCGCCGGACGCCTACTGGGCGGCGCTGCCGCCGGTGGACCAGATTTACCCGCCGCTGCGGAAGAAGCCCGCCGCCACCGCGCTCGTTGAGGCCGCGAAGCTCGCGAACCCTTACGGCAACGTCATCCTGATGGCGGAACACACGGTGGGCCGGGGCCGCGTGCTCTTCATCGCCACGGACACGCTCTGGAAGTGGCAGATGTTCTCGACCACCACGGACGGCCCGACGCCATTCCAAGTTTTCTGGCAGCAAACGCTCCGCGCACTCGCGCCGCTCCGCACCAGCAGCGGTAACGTCAGCCTGCACGTCGAGCCCGACCGCAGCCGTTACGAGCCGGGGCAAACCGTCGTGCTGCGCGCCGAGGTTCGCGCCGCGTCGGCCCTGCCCAAGGCCCGCGTTCAGGCGCGCGTGACCTTGCCGGATGGGAAGCAACTGCCGCTCGACTTCGCCCCGAACGCCGCCGAGCCGGGCAGCTACACCGCGCGCTTCGAGCCCACCGCGCCCGGCCAGCACAAGGTCGCCGCGAGCGTCGTGGCCGAGGACAAAGCCGTGACCGACACGCTCATCGCCTTCGATGTCGAGGCGAGCAACGCGGAGCTGAACAATCCGCGCATCAACGAGGCCAGCCTCCGCCGCATCGCCCACGACACCGGCGGCAACTACCTGAACCGCGCGGACCCGGCGACTTGGCGGGCCTTGGAGAACCTGGAGAAAGTCCCCGTCACCCGCGTGGAAACCGTGGACCTTTGGAACCGCTTCGTCCTCCTCATCCTCCTCGCCCTGCTCATGGGCACGGACTGGCTGCTCCGGCTGCTGCGCGGGTTTGCGTGAGCACTGGGAACGTGTCTGTGAAGCGGGAAACCCACGACGGGCCATGTTTGCCGACGGTGTGGCGCGATAGGCGTTTCCCCTAGCCGAGCTAGGCTCTGGCGCTAGCGGGAATCAGGGAGGCTCCCAATGGGCATCGGTGCGCCGGTTTGCCTACTGTCGCCGTCATGAACACGAACTGGAATGGCTCGACGCATGGCGGCTGCGGTGTGACGGCTGCGGAGCTTTTCAATGTGATCCTGGTCTATGAGGACCAGGCAAGCGCGCTGCGCGGGCTGTCGCTGTATCAGCGGCTCGTCAGCGAGCTGGGCATTGACTGCGACTTCAACCTGAACGTCTGGAAGTTCGCCGTGCTCGGGCTTGCGCGCCTGGACGAGATCAGCGCCGAGCAGGCGTCGGACGCGGACCTGGTCATCGTCTGCACGAGGGATGAGTCGGTGCCGCCGGCGCATGTCCGCTCGTGGTTTCAACGCTGGGTGGAGATGAAGGGCCGGAACGACTGTGCCTTGGTGGTGCTCGGCGAGGCGGCTGATGAATGGGCCCGCGCGGACAAGCAGGATGGTTTCTTCCATGGCCTGGCACGTCGAGGCGGGGTCGCCGTCTTTCCTCCTGCCTCCGGTGCCGGACGAGCCGCGACGAGGAGTCTCGGCCAGGCCTGGTTTGCGCCCCGGCAAACTGCACCTGTCTGGCACGCTATGGAAGGTTCACGTTCCCGTGCTTGAAACAATTATTTCTGCCAACACACCGACCTCTCACACCATGAACCAGTCTCCATCCACCTCACTTCTCGATTCCAACAGCCTCGCCACCGCCCGCTGGTCGTCTGAACAGGCCGCCACACGAACGGTGCGGCCGGCCAATCGCATCGAGCTGCGCGGGGCGCTCGAAGCCAACGAGGTCTTCCTCGCCTTCATGGAGATTCTCCCGGACTACTCGCACTGCGGCATCAACGAGTAGCCGCCCGCCGGGACAAGAGCGGTGAGCCGGCCGCTGATGCACCAGCGGCCGGTTCCGTTTTGACAAGGCCATGCACGCTCGCGATTCGCAGAAGTTTCTTGTCCGCCGCCTTCCGAGCCGGTAACTCAACCGCGCATGAACCAACTCGACTTGAAGGGTAAGAACGGAATCGTCACCGGCGGCGCGCGTGGCATCGGCTTCGCCATCGCCTCGCGCCTGCTCCAGTCCGGCGCTCGCGTCTGCCTGTGGGACCGGGACGCGGACGCGTTGAAGGAAGCGAAGGGAAAACTTTCCGCGCTCGGCACTGTGGCGACGCAGACCGTTGACCTGACCAGCCCGGACGCGGTCTCCGCCGCCGCAGCCGCGACGAAGGCGGAGTTCGGCTCCATTGAGCTGCTTGTGAACAACGCGGGCATCGCCGGGGTGAACGGCAAGCTCTGGGAATACACGCCCGACCAGTGGCGCGCGGTCATCGAGACGAACCTGAACGCCGTCTTCTACGTCTGCCGCGCCGTCGTGCCCATCATGCTGGAGAAGCAATACGGGCGCATCGTCAACATCGCCAGCATCGCGGGCAAGGAAGGCAACCCGACCGCATCGCACTACAGCGCGGCCAAGGCGGGGGTGGTCTGCCTGACCAAGTCGCTGGGCAAGGAACTCGCCAAGGAAGGCATCCTCGTGAACTGCATCACGCCTGCCGTCATCCAGACCGACATCCTCAAGCAGGTGGCGCAATACCACATCGACTACATGCTCTCGAAGATTCCGATGGGCCGCTTCGGCAAGGTGGACGAGGCCGCCGCGATGGTCGCGTGGCTCTGCTCCGACGACTGCTCGTTCACGACGGGCGGCGTCTTCGACCTCTCCGGCGGGCGGGCGACTTACTGAGCGACGGTGCAAGCCGGCAGCCGCGTTGGCGCCGGGGGTTCGTGCTCCAGATTGGCTCACACGGGGTTTGACAGCGTTCGCTGAAGGGCGTTTAGTCGGCTCCGTCAGCCAACCCTCAACCAACGAAAGCTCGTCGTTATGACCCCCGAAGAGGTTTCCAACCAAGTCAAGGAACTCGAATCGCTGCGAGGCCAGTTGCGCCTGTGGCGCATCGTCATCCCCCTCGCCACCGTCGCCATCGTCTGTTATGGCGTCTTCTCCATCTACAGCGCGGGGAAGGATCTCGTCGCGGACGGGCCGCCGCGCGAGGAGTTCGTCGCGTCGCTCACGGATGGTTTGAAGCGCGAGGTGCAGCCTGTTGTGGAGCGGATCGCGCAGCAGACGTTCAGCGACACCAAGCGCTCGGTGGAGAAGGAGATCACGCGGCTCAATGACCGCACACCGGAGATGGCCGGCGCGATCAAGAAGGAGGTGGAGACGTTGATGCACAACATTCCCCGCAACGGGGAGAAGGTGCTCCAGGCATCCTTTGGCGCGATGCTCAAGAAGCGCGAGGCCGACATCCGCAAGATGTATCCCGACGTGACGGAGCAGAAGGTCGCGTCGCTCGTGATGGGCCTGACGGACGTGACGCACCAGCGGCTCGACCACGTCACGCAGCAGTTGTTCTCGCCGCATCTGGAGTCCCTGAGCCTGATCATGGACGACGTGGCGCACATCCAGCGCACCGAGGCCGTGAACCCCAAGGAAGACCTCGCCTCATGGGACATGGCCCTGGTCGTCTTCGATCTCATCCGCGATGAGTTCGCCGACCTTCAGGCGGTGGAGAGCGCCGCGGTGGACACCGCCGCACCCGTGAAGCTGCCCAAGAAAGTCAAACCCGCCGCCAAGCCCGCCAAGCCATGAACACTCCCACTCCCACTCCCGCGCCCGATTCCCCGGCCCCCGGAGCTTCGTCCGCCGAGCAGTTCCTTGCCGCCGAGCTGGCCGCCACTCGGCTGGCGCTGCAACGCACCCGCATCGCGGGCGTCATCATCATCGTGGTCGTGCTGGGCTACATGAGTTTCGTCACCCGGGCGCTCGTGCAGCATCTGGAGCCGAAGTCAGCCGCCGAGTTCGCCACGACGTTTGTGCAGGGCCAGGTCATGGAGAAGGCCGATGCCTTGTCCAGCCAGGTCAAGGAGCGCATCCCGGCGCTGGTGGCCGGCCTGCCGGACTACCTGCAACGCGAGCTGCCCACCTACCGGGAGAAGCTCGAGGAGCGGCTCACACAGGACTTCCGCGAGCACTGCCAGGCGACCTCCCAGCAACTGGGCAAGCACCTCGACAACTTCCTTCAGGCGCACGTCGTCCAGATTCGCACCCTGCTCAACACCGCCGAGAACAAGCCGGAGAACCTGCAGCTCCTCGCCCCGGACCTGGAGCAGGAGATCATCCGCTACCTGAGCGACAAGTCGCAGGGCGATGAGTCCTTGAAGGAGAAGATTGACCACGCGCTGGCCGAGCTGAAGAAGGTCGAGCAGCAGGTGGACCGCCTCGCCCAGAACACGAACCTCACGCCGCAGGAGCGGAAGGTCCGCCACGCTGTCGCCGTCATCGCCCGCAGCGCCGACGAGCATACCAAGGCGCTCCAGCTCCAGATTCAGGACGCGTTGCGCAAGGCGAAGTAGCCTTGCGGCATCTCGCAGTCTTCAAGGCGCGGCCGGCTTCCGGCCGCGCCTCTTCGTTGTCCGGCTTCCAGCGTTGAATTGCTTCTGCCTGCGCCGCACGCTTCACGCATGAGCGAAGCGGGCAGGTTCGATTTCGACGTGGCTGTGATCGGCGGTGGCAGCGCGGGCTACGCGGCGGCGAGTGCCACCGCGCGAGGCGGGTTGCGCACGGTGGTCATCGAGGGCGGCGAGGAAGTCGGCGGCCTGTGCATCCTGCGCGGCTGCATGCCCACCAAGGCGCTGCTCTACGCCGCCGAGGTCAAGCACATGGCCGAGCACGCCGCGACGTGGGGCATCCAAGTCCCCGAGGTGCGCTTCGATTTCGCGCAAGTCATGGCGCGCAAGAACGCGATGATCGCGGACTTCGCGGGCTACCGGCGGCAGCAGCTTGAGGGCGGGCGCTTCAAGTTCATCCGTGCTAACGCGCGCTTCACGGACGCGCATACCGTCGAGTTGGACAACGGCCAGCGGCTCACCAGCGCGAACTTCGTCCTCAGCACCGGCTCCGTGGTGGCAACTCCTCCGCTGCCGCAACTCAGCGAAGTCGGCCTTCTCACCAGCGACAGCGCGATGACAATGGAGCGCCTGCCCAAGTCGCTCATCATGCTGGGCGGCGGCGCGGTGGCGGTGGAGTTTGCGCAGTTCTTCGCGCGCTTCGGCGTGCGCGTCACGTTGATCCAGCGGGGCGAGCATCTCTTGCGGGACTTCGACTCTGACGCGGCGCAGGTTGTCGAAACTGTGTTTCGTCGCGAAGGCATTGACCTCTTCACTGGCACGCGACTGCTCGATGCGCGCTGCGAGGGCGGCTTGAAGCATGTCACCTTCGAGCACGAGGGACAGACCCGCACTGTGAGCGCGGAGGAAATTTTCCACGGGCTTGGCCGCTCGCCAAACACCGGCGGTCTGGCGTTGGCAAACGCCGGAGTCGCGACCGACGCGCGCGGTCGCATCGCCACCAACACGCAGATGCAGTCCTCCGCGCCGCACATCTTCGCCGCCGGCGATTGCGCAGGGCCGCACGAGATCGTCCACATCGCCATCCAGCAGGGCGAGACAGCGGCGCACAACATCCTGCAACCCGCGTCGCCGCGCGCGATGGATTACCGACTGCTCATCAGCGTCGTCTTCACCGACCCGCAGATCGCGTGCGTCGGCCTGAGCGAGGCGGAGGCGCGCGAGCAGGGCAGGGGATTCATCACCGCGAGCTACCCGTTCGCCGACCATGGCAAGTCCATGCTGATGGAAGCGAAGGACGGCTTCGTGAAACTGCTCGCGGACCCGCGCACCGGCGAAATCCTCGGCGGCGCGTGCGCCGGACCCAGCGGCGGCGAGCTGATCCATGAGATCGTCGCCGCGATGTGCAAGAGCATGACCGTGGGCGAACTCGCCGCGATGCCGCATTACCACCCGACGCTCGCGGAAATCTGGACCTACCCGGCGGAGGAACTTGCCGCGAAGGTGCAGTCGTAGTCCTCGCCAGCCGTCCCACTCGATGAACAAACGCATCCTGCTCAAAGCCATCATCACGCAGCTCCAGTCCGAGCTGCAGACCTTCACCCGTGCCGCGAAGTCCGCGCGCTCCGAGGCCACCGACGAGCAGAGCCGCGCGGAAAACACATACGACACGCGCGGCCTGGACGCCTCC
>JBEBFV010000372.1:0-6438 GCA_040081795.1 Limisphaerales bacterium
GTCTGTGACCGCCGACCGCTCTACTCGGCGCTCGCAGAGCGCCGCTACAGGGAACCCGATTCACAACCTGAAGTGTTGCGCCCACGCCGCAAAGTTCCTTCGTGCCTCTCCTTGTCCCTTCATGCTTTCCTTCCGCCGTGTCCGACGAGCCGATCATTGACCTCCACAGCGACCATTACTTCATGGGCGAGGCGCTGCGCTTGGCGACGCGCGCCTACGAGGCTGAGGAAATCCCCGTCGGCGCAGTCGTGGTGCGAGGCGGGCGCGTCATCGCGCGGGCGTTCAACCAAGTGGAGCTGCTCAAGGACGCCACCGCCCACGCCGAGATGCTCGCCATAACTGCCGCCGAGGAGGCCGTCGGCGACTGGCGGCTCAATGACTGCACGCTCTACGTCACCAAGGAGCCGTGTCCCATGTGCGCCGGCGCGATTGTCCACGTCCGTTTCCCGCGTGTCGTCTTCGGCGTCAGCGATGCGAAAGGCGGCGCTGCTGGCGGCGCGTTGAACCTCCTGCAATTCCCCGGCCTCAACCACCAGTGCGACATCACTCGCGGAGTGCGCGAGGAGGAATGCCGTTCGTTGCTCATCAGCTTCTTCTCAGAGCGCCGCGCAGCGAACAAGGCCGCGAAGGCCGGGCCTGATTCGAAAGGCGGCGAGGTGGCCTGAGCGGGGTCAGACCTGAGGCGGACTTTGTAGAATGCCCGTCGATGGTGTTCGTCAGTTAGCCGCACCAGTCATGAATTCAGCTACCTGCCCGCCATGAACTTTGCCCTGCTGTTTGCCTCTGCAATCGCCACCACGACGGCTTTAGCGTCCGCGGAGGACGCACCCAAGCCCATCCGCCTCATCGCCGAGGCGGAGGACTTCAAGGTGGAGAAGGGGCCGTGGCAGGTCGTGCCGTATCGCGAGAACTACTACGCGTCCACCTTCGCCATCTCGTTCCTCTCGCGCATGGGCTGTCTCGGCGCGCCGGAGCAACTTGAGGCCGGGCAGTCGGCCATCGCGACGCAGGTCATCGAGGTGCCGCGCGCAGGGGAGTTTCAGGTGATGGCCCGCTATGAGCAGCCGCACAACTTCTCGGTCGAGTTCACCGTCGAGGTGGTGCAAGGCGGGAAGACGGTTTATCGCGGAGACTTCGGGCGGCTCGGCGACGCGAAAATCTGGGCGCTCAACGGTCACAAGCGCGTGCCGATGGAGCGCTACTGGTGGGGCGGCACGGACAACATTGTCTGGCAGCAATCCGGCACCGCGAAGCTCGCCAAGGGCACGGCCACACTTCGTCTCATTGCCAATGCGCAGATGGACGGTCCCACCAAGCGCGCGATGGCCGCACGCCGCAACGTGGATGTCATTTGCCTGACCGACGACACCGTCGGCATCGAGGCGCAGCGCAAGTCGAACTACCTCGAATTCGATGGCTGGCTCGTGCAGGATGGCGACCTCTTCGTGCGCGTAACGAACCCGCGCGACGGCCTCGGGCCGTGCGTGCCGTTGCTCGCGCCCTACGTGCAGGGGCAGCATTCGCCCTACTACATCCACGTCCGCGACTGGCCCACGACGCAGGTGCTCAAGAGCGGTTATCTCACGGGGCCGACGGCCTACGAACTCACCGGCCCGCGCTCGCTTGCTGTGAAGCCCAAGTCGCTCGCGGCACGGCTCGACCCGGAGAAGTTCACCGCCGCGCCCGACCCGAAGAAAAAGAACGCCCCGCGCACGACGCAGATTCCCGACGAGGAATATCTTCAGCCCGGCGATGTCTCCGGCTGGGTGCCGATGGGCCACCTGCTCGACTCGCTCAACAACTCGCAGTGGTTTCCGCAGGCGAACTACAAGGATGCGAAAATCAAGGACCTTCACTTGAAGCTTGAGTTCGCCATTTCCGACGGCAAAGGCGGCTTGAAGCCCATCAAGACCATCACGTTGAAGGGCAAGCCGGAGGGCAACTCGCCCGTCACGTTCGAGATGCCGGGCAACGCCGCGCCCAACGCCGCGCTCGCTAAGGCGCTCAAGGAGCGGTTCTGGCTGCCGGAGATTCGCACACAGAAGGAGGCCCTCGACTGGCTCAATGCCGAGGTCGCGAAATTTCCGAAGGCCGGCCCCGTGCCGAAGCGTTTCCTCGCCTACAACATCATGGGCTTCAGCGGTGCGGCGGTGCTCCCGGAGGCGCGGCAGCTTGCCCGGGCGCTCGGCGACAACACCGCCGTGGACCAGACCGGCAAGAAGCGCGACCTCGTCGCGCACTGGGGTGACCCGAGCCTGCCGGCGATTCAAAAGCACGAGGCCGCGCGCAAGGGCGGCTTCGACGACCTCTACATCGTCAGCTACGGCGACGAGATTCACCTGCCGTCGCTGCCCGTGACCGACGAGGAATTCGCCGCGTGGCTGCGGGCGCGCGGGGTTCAGTATTCTGGCGAGGTGAAGGTCATTGCGCCCAAGCCCAAGGACACGCCCGAGGCCGTCGCCGCGATGAAGAAGCACCCGCTCTATTACTACTCGACCATCTGCATGAAGGAGAAGGGCGGCCAGCACTTCGCCGCCGGCACCGCCTACTACAAGAGCAAGGGCGTGCTGACCGGCGCGAACTACTCGCCGCATGCGAACTACTTCATCAACGAGATGGACTACATCCGGCCCTTCAAGCTGCGCGCCATGAGCATGCCGTGGGCGGAGGATTACGTCTGGCAAATCCCCGAGTTCAGCGTGCAGGCGATGGGCTACCTCACGTCCGGCCTCCGCGCGGGCGCGAAATACGACAACCTGCCCATCCACATGTATGTGATGCCGCATTCGCCCGGCAACACCCCGCGCGACTTCCGGCTGTCCTTCTTCACCGCCGTCGCGCACGGCACACGCATGGTGAACTATTTTTGCGCCACGCCATCGGCAGTGGGCTACACGGAGAACTACGTGGACACCCGCGACCTGCCGATGTGGCGCGAGGTCCACGCCTGCACGCACGCGGCCGGGACGTTCGAGGACTACGTGATGGACGGCCAGGTGCGGCCCGCGAAGGTTGGCCTCATTCTCTCCAGCGTGGACGACGTGCTCACGGGCGCGAACAACTCGTCCTTCGCCATGCACAACAACGAGCGCAAGGCCATCTACTACGCGCTCCGTCACGCGCAGGTGCCGGTGGATTTCCTCAGCGAGGACGACGTTATCGAGGGCCGCGCGAAGGATTGTCAGGTCATCTACATCCTCCAGCAGTGGATGCACTCGAAGGCCACGGCGGCGTTGTCCAAATGGGTGCAGGCTGGCGGCACGCTCGTCGCGCTCGGCGGCGGCGGCTTCATGAACGAGTTCAACCAGTCCAACCCCGGCGCGAACGCGCTCTACGGCGTGAAGTCCCAGTCGCTCGCCACCGACCCCGACCTCGTGCCCAAGTATCTGCTCAAGGAGAACACGCCCTTCCTCACCAAGCAGGACCTCCCGCCCTACGTGCCGATGGACAAGGTGAAGTGGACGCGCGGCGACCGCACCGTGACCGATGTGCCCGTCATCGTTTGGAAGCAAACGCTCGTGCCTTCGGATGCCAAGGTCATCGGCACGTTCACCGACGGCAAACCCGCCGTGCTCGAAAAGACCCACGGCAAAGGTCGTGCGCTGCTCTTCGGCTTCCTGCCCGGCCAGGCGTATCTCAAGAGCGGCCTGCCGCTGCGTCCCGCCGACCGCGGCGCGACCGACGCCGGCTACAGCCATTTCCTGCCCACTGCGATGGACCCCGCTCTGCGCGCCGCGCTGGTGGACGACTTCCTACCCACCGGGTTCACCCGCCCCGTGGTGTGCAGCGAGACGCTGGTGGAAAGCTCCGCGATAGACACGCCCGCGCTTGCTGGCAACTTCGCGCGCCTCGGCGTGCCGCTGATGAACTACACCGGCAAACCCATCGCCAAACTCGAAGTGAAACTCAACGGCCTGACCGGAGCGAAGTCCATCCGCAGCATCGAGCGCGGCGTGCTCAAGCCCGAAACGCGCGACGGCGCGACGTTCGTGACCTTGCCGCTGAACGTGGCGGACATGCTGTTGATTGACCGATGAAGTCTGGCCGCTTCACGCGTCGTGGGGCCGTCTCGCTGCCGCCTGAAGAAAGCCCGTTCGCAGCCCGTCTGCCGTTCTCCGAAGCCACTGCATCACCGAAACAACAGTTGTGACCGGCCCCACGCCCAACCAACCCGCCCTGCCTGCGCCAGACTTGCTGCTCGACCTCCAGCAGCTCGTGCAGCGCAACACGCGGCGGTGGAAGCGGCTGCTCGCCGTCGAGATGCTCGCGGTGCTCGTGGCCGCGCCGCTGGCTTACCTCTGGGTCGTCTTCTCGCTGGACATCCTGATGCATCTGTCGCGCTGGGGGCGCGTGGCGACGAGCGCGTTGTTCTTCGCGGTGCTGGTGGTGCTTGGGCGCTGGCTGTGGCGGCGTTGGAAGGAAGTGCGTTTGACGGAGGACCAGGTCGCGCTCGCGATCGAGCAGCGCACACCGGGCGCGAGCAACCAGCTCATCAACAGCCTGCAAATCTCCCGCGTGGCCGGCAGCGGCGGCAGCGATTACGGCCCGGCAGTGCTGCGGGAAAACTACGCGTCGCTCCAGACGCTCCATCTCCAGCAGGCCGCGAAGTTGCGACCGGCCTTGATTCGCCTCGGCGTGGCGGGGCTGATGATTGCCATCGGCGTTGGGTTTTACGTCTTCAAGCAGCAGCACTTCACCAACGCCGCGTCGCGCATCTTCCAGCCCTTCGCGCAAATCGCCCCGCTCTACCGCACGCTGCTCGCGGTCGGGCCGGGCGACGTGCAAGCCACTCCCGGCAGCACGGTGCGCGTGCGCGTGCGCATCACCGGCGAGCGCCCGGCCCGGCTCGCGGTGCGGCAGGTCATCGGCGAGACGAGCACTGTGATTCAAGTGCCTGTGCCGCCCGGCGCACTGGCGGTGGATTACATCTTCCCGAACCTCCAGCGCTCGCTCACTTACACCGTCACCGGCGGCGACTTCACGACGCCCGTTCACACCATCGAGGTGCCGCTGCCGCCGCAGGTGAATCTCGTGCGCGCCACGCTCCATCTGCCGGACTACACGCGCGTCGCGCCGCAAAAGATCGAGACCAGCGGCGGCGACCTCGAAGCTCTCCACGGCACGCGCGCCTCGCTGACGTTCGTGTTGGATCAACCGGCTGACCAGGCCGTGCTGCTGGTGGACGGTGGCTTGGTCAAAGGCGGGACCAGCAATCCTGCAACGCGCCAGATCGCGCTGCGCCGCCTCAGCCCGACGGAGTTCAGCGGCGAACTCACCTTTGCCGATGTGGCCGCCTACCAAGTCCGCGTGCAGCGAGGCAAGCAGGCACCCGGCCCGAGTCTCCGCTACGGCCTGCGCGTGTTGCCGGACCAGCCGCCGCAGCTCGCCGTCAGCGGCCTCGACAAACAGACCGAGGTTCAACTCGGCTCAGTTCTCCCGCTGAAACTCACCGCGAGCGATGACTACGGCCTGAGCGAAGTCGGCCTGTTCGCGCGCCGCGTGACGACCGCCGCCGCACCGGTGAAAGGCATGACCAACGCTCCGACCGCTGACACGGACTGGCACGCCATCGTCACTTGGCCGCAGGCAGGCGCGGCCGTAGCGGGGACACTCCTGTCCCCGAGTCAGCCCAGCGGCAGTCCAGCCGAGTCACAGCGGACAGGAGTGTCCGCTCCACAAAACGCGCCCTACCTGGGCCGTGAGTTCAAGTCAGACTTCTCCCTCGCCATCGCGTCGCTCGGGGCGGTCGAGGGCGAGCGCGTGGAGATCGCCTTGCGCGCCCGCGATGCCGATCCCGCCAAGGCCGGCGCGTGGACGACGGGCGAGAGCAGCACGTTGCTCATCGGCGGCGAAGGCACGATCTTCCAAGTCCTCTACGAGCAAATCCTCCAGTCGGAAGCGGACCTCAAGCAGCTCATCACGCGCCAGCAGCAGGGCGTCGCGCTCGCAGCGGGCTGGATGCAGAAGTTCGACCCCGCGTCCGGCCTGCGCTGGGACGACACGAAGAATCTCGACGCCCTGGCCGCCGCGATGCGCGATGGAGCGAAGGCGCAGGAGCAGTTACGGCAGACGGCGGGCGCGACGGCGCGGAACTTCGTCCCCGCCGTGGGCACGCTGCGATTCTCCGTCGGCATGCTGGCGGACACGGCGATGGTGCGGATGATCCGCGTGATTGAGAGCGTGGCGACGCAGGACACGCCGACCGCGAAGCGCGCCGCGCTGGCCGAGGCGCGGTTCACGGCCGAGCGGACCATCGCCAGCCTGAACGAGATGCTCGGGCAGTATGTGCAGTTCCGGCAGACTTGGGAGCTATCGAACATGACGCCGTTCCTGAAAATGCTCGCCGACCGGCAGGCCGCATTCCGCGATGAGTCGGTGGCACAAGCGAACAAGCCGCCGACCGCGCTCGCCGCGAAGTCCGCCGCGGCGCGACCTGTC
>JBEBFV010000373.1:0-6420 GCA_040081795.1 Limisphaerales bacterium
GCTTGCAACACCCGCGGTTGGTCCAGCGCACGCAACAGGTTCATGCCAAAAACCTACCACCAACCAGCGGCCATTGTCTATTACGCATAGAGTCTAGTGGTTTCATAGGCAAATGGAAGTTAGAGGTTGAAGCGTTCGAAATGGATGCGCGCGGCAGGAACGTGGACCTTCCGCAATATCTGAATCGTTGACTGCATAAGCTCTGGCGGCGCGCACACGTAGAACGCGCGCCGCGCTAGTTCCGGGCCGACGCATCGCTTGATCCTTTCTTCGTCGAGCCGTCCGCGCTCGCCCTTCCATTCGTCTGACGGCTTGCTCAACACATGCACGACTTTGAGCTTCACCACGCCCGCGCGTTCCATCTCCGCGAGTTCGTCTCGGAAGACGATGTCGCGCTCGCTGGTGCTGGCGTAGAGCAGCGTCACCGTCCGCTCGGCTCGTGTGTCGCGGATGTGCCGGAGCATGCTCATGAGCGGCGTGATGCCGATGCCGCCGGCGATGAAGACGAGTTCACGCTCATCGGGATGCAGCGCATACGAGAAGCGCCCGAACGGCCCGTCAACGAGTGCTGTATCGCCCGGCTTGGTCTTGCCGATGGACGCGGTGAAATCGCCTGATTCCTTGATTGTCGAGCTGAGCACGCCCGCTTCCGTCGGACTGGATGAAATGGTCCAGTGATGTTCTTCCACCGGGAGGTTCGGCGCACGATGAAAGGTGATGAAGTGGAACTGTCCCGGCAAATAGTCGAAGCGGCGAATACCCTCAGACACGGCTAGTTTGATGGTCCAAACCCCATAGGCCTCTTCGCGAACCTCCATCACTTTGTAAGGATTTCGCCGGAGCAGAATTGTCCGCACGACGCGATGCCAGAGATAGCTTGCGGCCGCCACGAACAGCAGCACGGCCCAGAGGACTTTCAGCCAGAGGAGCTGGAGATCGCCGCCCGCCTTCCAGCTATGGTAAAAGCCGAGTGGGAGCACCATCACAGCGCCGAGATTGTGAATGAAGCGCCACGTTTCGTAGTTCAGCGTGATGATGGAGCGAAGACCCGCGAGCAACACGTGGACGAGCACGATCAGGAGCGCGATTCGACCCAGCCAAAGGTGCCACATCACCTCCGGACCAAAGATGAGCGACCAGTCGTGGCCGCCAATCGCGAGGAGGACGGGATGCGAGATCAAGAGCAGCGAGGCGAGAATCGCCATCGCCTTGTGGAACTGGAACAGCACGTTCAGCCCAAACGGGCGTTCGATCCATTTCAGTCGCGCGGAGAGCACGAACTGCATGGCGAGGATGGTGAACCCGACGAGCGCCAGGTTCTTTCCGACCGTGTAGATGAAACTGTGATCGGTCAATGGCCGGAACAGCGCGACCAGAATGAGGGGCGAAACCACAATGGCCGCATACATCAACAGGCGCACGATAGCGCCGGTCCGTCCGGTTTGCTGATGGCTGGTCATGCGAATATCGTGGGCATCAATGTTTGTGCCCGGGCTTTACCGCAGCTTTTTCTGCGGGCTTGCTGCCAGGCGTGGCGGGTTTTGTTGCGGGCATGACGGGCGCTGCTGTGCCGAGAAGAATCTGCGAACGACCCGTTCGCAGATTCATTCGGGATGACTCAGTGGGAGTGTGAACCGCAGCCCTCCACGTTGAGGACGACGGCGCCGAGGAGCGCCAACGTCATCAGCGCCGATATCCATTTCGATTGTGTCACCGCGATGATTACGCTGATGACCTTGTTTTTCGATTTCATAACTGTGTCTTTCTTTTGTTTGTTTCGTTGTTGTTGCGAACGATGTGTTCGCAAATTCATTTCTCGCTACGGTCGCCGCGCTGGTGCGCGCAGTTACTCACAGCAGCCGCAAGCCTTTTCCGTGGCGCTTGCCGCCAGCGCAACGCCAGCAACTGCGATCAAAAATTTCAAAGTCTTCATGGTTCATTTCGGCTGAGTGATAAACGGAGTCCTTCCGTGACGGTAAAAGACACGGAACGAAGGGGAGAAGCGAATCAGCGGCGCTCAAGGGCGCTATTGATTAACTTCAGAGCAGAACTGGCGGAGCGAGGCTGCGAAACGCAGGGCCAAGACACACTTCGGGCGTAAAGACCCAAATGCGTGTTTTTGCCTGGCGGCTCGGAGGCTTTTCGAGGCGGGCAAGCGTTGCGACGTGCGGCTCCAAGAGCACGCAGAGGGAGGGAATCGGGTGGAAAACAAGCTTGCTGACAATGACCGGCTTCGCGGTCTGCATCACGCCCTTCAGCGAAGAACAGCACGAACTTTCCCGACTCTCGTGCTTTTGGGAATCGTGCGAATGGCCTTCGGCAGCGTGGGAATGATGAGCGTCGGAGGCGTGAGAGTGATGCGAATGAGCGTTGTCGGTGCGGGCGACCGCCTCGTTGCCGTGGGAGTCGCAGCAGAACAGGGTCTCCAAGTTGCAGGCCGAAACGCCCGCCAGCCAAATCACCGCACATCCGGCCGCAACGATGCGGAGAGAGCGCGGAAGCTTTGGCTGACACTGCGTCATGCGGAGCTCAGATTACGCCTGCGTAGCGGCTCCGCTATGGGGTATAGTCCGAACATGGATTATGGGGAATGCCGGGCGCCGGGAGCCGACGCAGTCTTCGTCCGCAGAATGACTCGAACCTTCTGGCGAATCCGCTCAGACGGTCAAACTCCCTCCGTTGCTTGCTTACCGGCGCAAGCGCCCTGCCTCGACGACGGTCATCTTGCCGTAGCCCTTCGGCCAGCCGGATTCAACCACCGCCTCGCCGATCAACTCCGCCTCGCCGAGCGTGGCGTTCCAGTCCGACTTGAGGCGGCCCGCGACATCAACGTGAACCTTGAGCAAGTATTTGCCGGTTGGCAGACCGGCTTCAGACCCGCTCCACAAACGGGCGCGCTCGGAATCCCGGTCCGCCAGCAAAACGAGACTGTGTTGCCAGAGCTTGGCCTTGCCCGAAACGCCCCGGTCGGAGATGGCAATGGGCTTGGACTCCCACGCGTTGCTGGCGCGAGGCGAGAGGAGGTCCAGACCATACACGGTCAGCATCGCGGCGAGCTGCACCGCCTTCGCGTAAGCCGCGTCGGCGAAGGGAAACTCACCCAGTAAGCCATCCAGCAGCGACCGGGCCTCATCAATGGGCAGGTCGAGCCGGTAGGGCAACGAACGGCGTTCCGTGAGGATGCGGGTCTTGTCGTCCACGCCTTCCGGCAGCAAGCGCAGCCCGGTGGCCGGAGCGAGGACGGGCAGGCGGATCGGATTGACGTGCTCGACGGCCTGCAACTGGTTCCGGAAGCGGTCCGCCGCCAACACCAGCTTCGCATCGCCGAGCCGCATCGAGGTGACGACGCGCTTATCTTCCTCGCCTTCGGCGGGGGCCGGGTGCTTGGTGCATTGGACAAAGTCCTCGACGAACGTGACGAGACGTGGAGCGTCGAGGAGGGTGCTCTGGTTGGCTGCGCGGTCTTCGGCCAGCACGCGCTCGCTCCAACGGTAGAGGCCATGCGGGGCGAGCTGCCCGCCCAAGTCCTGCGCGAAGGCGGATACGAGGCGTCCCTCTCCGGGAAGTTGAATCCACGGCTTTTCCACCGGCAGGGGTGGCAGGGCTGTCTCCCACGCGGGTGCTTGGCTGGGATCGTCGTCAAATATGAGTTTTCGGCCCACAGGCATGGGCGTTTCGTTTAGTGTCTCGGTCATTGGGGTTTTGGTTTTCTGGATGACGGCCGGCCATCAGGTTCTTCTCCAACCGCATCTGGGGTGCATCGCACCCCCATCGCAGACTCATCCTCCTGAGGCTTGCCGGGTATCTGGCTTGGCCGCGTTTCGACGTTGCGGCGTTCCTCGCCTCGGTGCCGGTGACGCCGCGAATGATCCGCGTTCACGCCACCGTTCCGGGCCGGCGGGTTCTCCTGCTGCCAGTGCATCGAGGAGAAACCGCAGTAAAGCCAGCTTGGGCTCCAAGGGTATAACGAGATTTCCGTCTGGATACTTACAGCCGTGATTTCCGGCCTAAAAAGGGGCGCTCCCGGCGTTCCCACCACTCCAAGGGGATGACGGGAAACTCCGCGCCTCGCTTACCGCGTTCATTTTCGCAGCCCAACTCGTTCACTCGCGGCACAGCGGCGAGATCACCGTGAAATGAGGTTGCCAGCCGCGATGGGATCGACCAAGATCCGGCCACCTGCCATGCCTGACGAGCCAGACATCGACTTCGAGAAGCTAAAGGCTGGCGACTGCGGTGAGTGGGAGAGGGCTTGGCCAACGCTCCATCAGGCAGGTCTCAATGTGGCGTGCATCTACTGGGAACGCATGGGGAACTTGGAGGAGGCTGATTTTGTCATCCAGGCAGTCACCAAGGCACACCAGCACATCGCCGACATCACCAGCTTCGATCATATGTGCGCGTTTGTGGCGATGGCCACGAACAATGCCATCCGCGACGAACTGGACCGGCGCGAGGCGGTGATGCACGGCGGCGGCAAGGTGGAGAGCCTCGACGCCATGCAGGTGGGCATTTACGAGGAAGGCAATCGTCCCGGCCCCGGCGACGACGAGGCCACGCGCGACCTGGCGGATCTGAAGCGGATCACGCCCGACGAGGTCACGCATATCATCATCATGGCCGAGTTGCTCGATCACGCCCTCAGGCGCATCGACCGGCGTTACAGCGACGTGGTGAGGGATTCCTATTTTGCCAGGTTGACGCATCAGGAAATCGCCGACAAACGCGGCCTGGCGATTGGCTCCATCGGGAAGTATCTGGAGCGCGGCCTGGATGCTCTGCTTGAGTTTGTGCCCGAACGCGACAAAGTGTTGTGGTGGCCCCAGCCAAACCAGAGCCCGCTATGAGTCAGCAACTCCGAAGAGACCAGTTGGCCGAAGATTTGCGTCGCACCGCACCGCTGTTGAGGCGGCGGGGCGAGACTGTAAGCCCGGTGCCCAAGCGGGTGCTTCAGGCATTCCGCGCGAGCCTCGACCAGCATTTCCCGCCGCCGCCGCCCGTGCCCGAGGAGCAGTTGGTGGAGATGACGATGAATCTTCTCGCCGAGCAGCCGAAGGATGCCGATGAGTTGGTGACGGGGTTGCGGCTGAAGTCCGTGCGGTGCAATGAGCAGGACGTCGAGCGCCTGTTGAACCGCATGACGGAGTTCGGTTTGATCGTCGAGGATGCCCAGGCAGGCGCGAGCCGGGCGCACCGCCTGACCGACGCCGCCCGACGGATGCTGGGCCTGGCCAACCCGCGAGCCGAAGTCCTTTCACTGATCGAGCGGCAAGCCGGGGAGGATTGAGCCCGCCCAAGGCGGCGCGTCCTGACTTGGGCGCTGAGCTTTCAGCGTTCCCACTGATTCGAATTCGCGTTGTCATTCGTGGATACGCATCACGTGTGTCACTGGTTCCTCAGCATCCCGTTGCTCCTTTAGTTCGGTGAGCAGTGCAACCATCTCGGGAATCATCGGGACGCGGCGAGTGGCACCGGACTTGGTTCCATGCACCGGATCACCGCGGACGACAATTTCTTCCTTCGTGAAGTCGCAATCGTTCCAAGCCACGTTCGCTGCCTCGCTCTTGCGAAAACCTCCGTAGGCTAAAAACCGCACCAGGCTCGCACAGTCTCGGGACTGCCGTGCTCCGGCCGTGGCAATCACGACGACGAACTTGGCGAACTGTTCCGGTTCCGGCAGGCGCAGTTCCTTAGGGCGAATCTTGGCCTTGGAGACAGCCTGGGCGGGATTGTTGTAGATCGCCCCGGCCTTGATGGCGATGGCCAGCACCTGCCGGAGGGTGCCCACGGTGTTGTTGTAGAGGGTGGCCGAATATTCGCCCGAGAATTTCGCCGCCCACGCTTTGCACTCCGCCTCGTTGATTTTGCGGACGTCCTTCTCTTTGAGGCCCGCCCAGGTCCTGAGCAGCGCATTGACCGTTTCGTTGCGATAGCGGATGGCGTTGGGTTTCAGGTGCGGGTTGGCCTTGATCTCAGCTTGGTAAGTTTTCAGGGCATCGTTGAAGGTCAGCCGGCCTTGTTCGACCGCCACATGAACGGCCGATACCCCGCGTTCTTGCCGCTCAAGGTCAGCAAGGCGGAGCTTGGCGACCGTGAGGGTTTTTGTCTTCAGGGACTTGCGAATCAACTTGCCATGAACCCGGAATCTCGCAAAATATCGCCCTGACGGTTCGTAGCGGACAAGATTTGCGAAAGGTGTCTTGCTCCAGACGCTGGCTTGGTCTGTCGGTGTGTTTTTCACGCAAACAGTATCAGATCGCAGTATCAGATTGTCAAACTGGACCTGCCAGTTGATGTGTAAGTGGTTGGTGTTAAACGGTTGCCTCGGTAGCTCAGTTGGTAGAGCAGTTGACTCTTAATCAATTGGTCGTAGGTTCGAGTCCTACCCGGGGCACCACTTCATCCGGCGAGCTTGGAGTT